>NZ_JAGPYZ010000006.1:0-152137 GCF_024454055.1 Corynebacterium sp. CCUG 70398 | reverse complement strand
TCCGCCGCCGCCCACTTCGAACACCCCTCAAGCTCAACGAGCTCCTCGGCTAACCGCACCGCCTTGTCCTTGAACTCATCACTGAACTTCCTAGGCATGATCCAATCCTCCTCTAGAAACGATCGGAACTAAACCCAGGACACTTCAGAAACAAGCCATATGGTTAGGTAACCCGCCTTACTAGGACCCTTGTGAAGCAGTAACTATTAGTAGCTGAGCCTGGGCCATTATTTTTGCACTTCTTGAAGCGTCCGGTTGGTTCTAGGCCGTTGGCACCGGCAGTCCCGAGAACCCTGCTGCACTGAAGATCCGCTGAGCACCCGTCAGTGGATCGGTGAAAGCGAGCCCGACGGCCGCAAGCAGCATTGGCCGGGAGAAGTCTTCAGCAGACGCTGGCAGTAGCTCGGGATAGACAGGGTCCCCGTGAATGGGTGCGCCGGCAGCGTGCATCTGCACTCGGAGCTGATGGGTGCGGCCTGTTACCGGCTGTAAGAGATATCGGGCAGTACCTCCTTGCAACGGTGTGATGTCTGTGACGTATGTGAGTGAGTTCGGGATGGCATCTACGGTGATGGACGACGCCAGCTCACCCTCCCGCTTCACAATGTGGTGCTCCCAAACCAATGGCGAATTCGCTGACGGACGTGCGGGCAATGACGGGCCGATGTCGTCGGCCACAGCCTCATAAAGTTTGGCGACCGCCCGCGACGCGAAGAGTTGCTGGTAAGCGCCCCGCACGGAGGCCTTCTTGGTGAATAAGAGAAGGCCGGAGGTCATTCGGTCGAGGCGGTGCGCCGGCGTGAGTTCTTCGTTTCCCGTCGAACGGCGTAAACGCACCGTCGCGTTTTCGGTAATGTGTGATGCCCTGGGCATGGTGGCCAGGAACGGCGGCTTGTTCACCACCATGATGGCGTCGTCTTCGTAGACGACAGTTACCTCGAACGGCACGCGCGGCTCCGGGGCGGGGCGCCGGTAGAAGAAGACGTCCGTTCCTGCCCGTACTAGGTCACTGGGGGTGAGGGGGGTGCCGTCGATAAGCACGACCTCGCCCGCGGTGAAGCGGGATGTCACGGCGGACTCGTCGTCAAGCGGGTGGCGGTGGCGCTGTGTGGACACGAGATGCCAAATGAAGTCCCGGGCGACCCACGGCTCACCGTCCGGAACGCGGGCTCGCGTCGCGCCGAGGCCATCGCGCGGAGATAAAGGTTTACGGTTCCTCTTCCCAACTTCTGTCACATGTACTAACTTATTCCCCATGAATATTGATGCAATTCTGGGCCAACTGACGGCTTTCTTCAGCGAAGGTATCGGCAAGACGATCAAGGATGTCCTGTGGACGATCTACACCATCCTCTTCCCGGCTAACGCGGAACCGGCCCGTCCGATCGAAATCCCCAAGTAGACCGACCCCGCGGCGGTATGATGGGGGTGTCAGATAAGAACGAGGAAAGGCACCCTCATGAGCCGTGAAAATATGGTTGTCGTCGCCGTTGATGGTGGCGAACCGTCGAACAATGCCGTCCGTTGGGCGGCCAACACCGCTAACAAGCGCGGCGTTCCGCTGCGTCTCGCGTCCTCGTACACCATGCCGCAGTTCCTCTACGCCGAGGGCATGGTGCCTCCGCAGGAGCTGTACGACGATCTGCAGAACGAATGTCTGCGCAAGATCGCAGATGCCCGCGACATTGCTCTCGAGGTCGCTCCCGACATCAAGATCGGGCACACGGTTGCGGAGGGATCCCCGATCGACATGCTGCTAGATCTGTCGAAGGAATCCACGATGATCGTCATGGGTTCCCGCGGTTTGGGCGGACTTTCCGGCATGGTGCTGGGGTCAGTCTCCGCCGCAGTCGTGTCTCACGCTTCGTGCCCGGTCGTGGTCGTGCGCGATGACAACGCGGTGACGGAAGATACCAAGTACGGCCCGGTTGTCGTCGGTGTCGACGGCTCCGAGGTCTCCGTCAAGGCCACTCAGGTCGCCTTCGAGGAAGCGCAGGCCCGCGGTGCCGAGCTCGTCGCCGTGCATACCTACATGGATAATTCCTCCCCAGCCGCCGGCGCTATCGTCACCGAGGATCAACTGCAGCAGGTGGATCAGCAGCGGGCGAAGAAGCTTGAGGACGCATTGTCCTCCTTCTCTGCTGAGTTCCCCGATGTCGCAGTGCGCAAGGTGGTCACCCGCGACCGGCCGGTGCGCGCTTTGGTGGAGCAGGCGCAGGGCGCCCAGCTGCTCATTACCGGCTCCCACGGCCGTGGCGGCTTCAAGGGCATGCTGCTCGGGTCCACCTCGCGGGCGTTGCTGCAGGCCGCGCCCTGCCCGATGATGGTCGTGCGCCCGGAGAAACTACCGAAGTAAACAGGCAAAAGGTTGCAATGCCAGCCGAACCGTTATGGAACCGTGGGCCTTCTGTTGCCCACGGTTCGGTTTCTTTGGGCATAATAGGAAGTGGAAAGTTTAGGAATTTGTTAGAGAGGAATTTTTCATGACACCTACACTCGGTTTTCTCGGTTGGATCGTTATCGGTGGTATTGCTGGTTGGATCGCATCCATGATCATGAAGCGTGACGCTTCCATGGGCATCTTCGCCAACATCGCTGCCGGTGTGGTCGGTGGTCTCGTTGGTGGTTGGGTTCTGTCGCTGTTCGGCGTTGATGTTGCCGGCGGTAACTGGATCTTCTCCATGTTCACCTGCATCATCGGTGCGGTTATCGTCCTGTGGATCGTGAACATGATCATGGGTCGTCGCCGCTAATCACCCGTAAGAAAGAATGTGCTCCCGTCCGGTTGGGCGGGAGCTTTTTCGTGCCTGAAGCACCAAATCCTGCCACCAAACCTTTGAATGGACGTACCGGTTTGTCTATATTGAGTTAGGTGAGCAAGAAACAGCCGGCATCGCGTCGCCGCAACAGGCCCAGTCCCCGTCAGCGCCTGCTCGATGCCGCCACAAAATTGTTCACTGAAGAGGGCATCCGCGTCATCGGCATCGACCGCATCCTGCGTGAGGCGGATGTGGCGAAGGCATCGCTGTACTCGCTGCTGGGGTCGAAGGATAACCTGGTCATCGCGTACATTGAACGCCTTGATTCACAGTTCCGTGATCGCTGGGTCGAGCGCACTTCAATGATGATCGATGCCGACGAGAAAATTCTCGCCTTCTTCGACATGGCGATCGAGGAGGAGCCTGAGAAGGATTTCCGCGGCTCACCGTTTCTCAACGCCGCTGCCGAGTATCCGCGCCCGGAGACAGAGTCAGAACGCGACATTGTCGCCGCGTGCTTGGAGCACCGCCGCTGGATGCACTCCACAATGACGGAGCTGCTCAACCGGAAGAACGGTTACCCCTCGGAAGCGCAGGCGAACCAGCTGCTCATCTTCCTTGACGGCGGGATGACGGGTGCGCGCGTGAGCCGCACTGTAGCGCCGCTGATCACTGGTCGGGATCTGGCGCGTCAGATGCTGTCGGCTCCTCCGGCTGACTATTCGATCTAGTCTTCGCCTCGTCGCGTGCTTTCTTCCGCTCCTCCATCTCTGCTTTGCGCATGTCGGAGCGGACTTTGCTCTTTTCCTTCTTCAGGTTCTTATTTTCCGCTTTTTTATCCTTGAGTGCCTGCTTCTCCGCCTGCTTTTCTGCCTTGATGGTGCGGCGGACCTCCGGGAGCGTCGACGGGTGGGCGAGTGCCTGCAGGTTGCGGCTGCGGCGGGAGCGCTTCGCCTCCTTATTCTGCGCGTCGGCGCGGGCTTCCTCGACGTGGTCAAGGTGGTGCGGCTCGAGCGGGTACTTGCGGGTAAGCAGGTACCACATGATCGCTGTCTGGCACAGGGTCCACAGGTTGCTGATGAACCAGTACATCAACAACGCAATGGGGATCAGACCGGTCATGCCCACGAAACCGAGCATGACGGGTATCAGCAGCATGAGCCACCACATCAAGTCGTAGATGCGTACGGCCATGCGTTCGTTCCAGTCCATGTGCACGCGGCTGCGCAGCTGGGAGACGAACATGTTGAAGGTGGTGAAGATGATCGCGAAGATGAGCAGCGGAATGGCCACTGCGCGCACGTCGTCGCCGGTAGTGCCCAGCGCCGCGAACTGCTCCTGGCTCATGGACACGTACGCCGGCAGCGGCACGCCAAGGAAGGACGCTTCGAGGAAGCCGGCAATGTCATCAGGGTTGAGCAGGCCGATGTCGCTGCCCGTGCGGCCGTTCTCGGGGACGGACATCCAGATGAGTAGGCGGTACAGGCCCAAAATGAACGGCAGCTGCACCAGCGGCGGGATGCAGCCGGACAGCGGGTTGTACCCGTACTCCTTGTTCAGTTCCTTCAGCGCCTTCTCGTGCGCTGTGATGTCGTCCGGCTCCAGGGAGGCGCCGTAGCGTTCCTCGAGCGCGATTTGCTCAGGCCGCATCATGAGCATCTTGCGGCTGGATTTGAACGTCGACCAGTAGGACGGGACTAGCAGACCGCGCACGGTGAGCACGAGAAGGCAGATCGATAGCACCCACGCTGTGTCGGGAGCCACGTTGAACACATCCGCCAGTAACCAGTGCCACAGCTTCATCACCGCGGACACCGGGTAGACGAACGCTTCGAGCATGCCTCACTCTCCTCTACGTACCGAGGGTTGATTCTAGGCCATGCCCACGACGGTTCCTAAAACTTCGGTGCATTGGTGAACTACAGTTTCGCCAAGACATCCGCGATCGCTTCGGCCATTTGTTTCTGCCCGGTCGGTGTCGGGTGCACGGCAAAGGAGTCGGTTTCCTCACCGGTCAGGTCGGTCCAGCGCTCGCTGGCCGGCGCGCAGACGGAGTGGAAATCCGCGTTCGGTGGCATGACAAACAGTGCGCCGTTGCGGACTGCGGCATCGCGCACCATCGCGTTCATGGTCACGGTCAACCCGGCGGCCCAGTTCAACGTCCCGCTGGGTAGATCCGCCGTGCGCTCGCAATCGTCCTCCATGGACAGCAGCGGCATGTAACCGGTGGTGATGATCGTCGCGTTCGGGGCCTTCTCGTTGATGCGTGCGTAGATCGCGTCGAGACGTTTCGGCAGGTCGACGAGGGCGCGGGCGGTGTCGTCGTAAAGCCCCTCCTCGCAGTCGGCCTCGCCGCGGTCCTCGACCATGCCTGTGATGCAGCGGCTCCACGGCCCGAAGTGAATGTCGTTGCCGCCGATCGACAGCGTGATCAGGTCCGTATCCGGTTCGAGGGATTCAATCTGGGCGGTGATGGTGCTTGCGCCAGCATCCTCTGTCGTGGTGGCAGAGCTCGTTGCGGTTGTGCTTGTCGGCGTCGCAGTGCTTGTCGACGAACTCTCCGTCACCGTCGCCGAACCCGTTGCGGTGTCTTTGACCTCTGCGTCGAGGACGGGGACGGGGATGTCTGCGCCGGTGATGTCGCGGTCGGACAGGATGTGCTCGGTGGTGGAGCCTTGGCAGGTCGCATCGGTGAAACCGCGCTTGGCGTTGATGCCGCTGTAGAGTTTCGCCAGCTCATGCGGGTAGTTGTCTTCGCTGCGGGCGCAGAAGGCGGGGCCGACGAATGGCCCGGAGGCGGACCCCATCGCAGCATACGAGTCGCCCAGGGCCACGTAGTGGATGAAGGAAGACGGAAGGTCTGTCGGGTCGGCAGTGACGGTCACGGTGGTGGGCACCTCGACCGTGACGCGCTCAGACGCGGCGTCGCCGGACTCGGAGCAGCCTGCAAGAAGAAGGGGAATCACGGCGAGAATGGCGGCCAGCACGCGACGGGATGTCATGTGCATCATTCTAAGGCTAGAAACGTGGAAGCTCGGGGTACGCTCTTGCGCATGGTCTCCACGGTATCTGCGGAAAGCGGTCGGCCCGACCGGGTCGCCGGGCTGCCGGACAACCGCGCCCTGGACACGGGCATCGCCGCGCTGACAGTGGCGTTACTACTGGTCTCCCTGGGCGGGGTGTTCCGCATGCACATCAGCCAGGCGGTGACCCTGGTTTTGCTCATCATCACCTTCGGCGGGATCTACTCGTTCGGCGCGTTGCAGATGCGCCGCTGGAACGCCATCGCGCGGGTGCTGTGGATGCTCGCGCTGACGGCCGTGTGGGTCGCGGCGATGTTCTTGACCCCGGTGGCCGTCTACTGGGTGTTCATCCTGTTCTTCCTGTTCATGCGCGCGTTCAATGGCTGGTACGGCGTGGTCGGCGTCGTCGGGGTGCTAGCGATCTCCATTCTCGTGCAAATCCCGGATGGGCTCACCCTCGGCGGGGTGATGGGTCCCACCGTCTCGGCGCTGGTGGTCATCATGATCACGTACGCGTTCAAGGTCATTGCCCGGGTGAGTGCGGAAAGGGAGGCGCTCATCCAAGAACTCGTCGATACGCAAGAAGCGCTCGCACTCAAAGAGCGCGAGGCGGGCGTGGTTCAGGAGCGCCAGCGTCTCGCGCACGAGATTCATGACACGGTGGCGCAGTCGCTGTCGAGCATCCAGATGCTGCTGCACGCCGCTGAACGCGATCTGATGAGTACCGGGCTCGAGCGCGAGGCACTCGCCAGCCCGCTGCGCCGCATCGAAGTGGCTCGACATTCTGCCTCGGACAACCTGGCGGAAACACGCGCGATGATCGCGGCGCTCACGCCGGCGCCGCTGTCGGAGACCTCGCTTCCGGAGGCACTGGAACGGATCGCGGGATCGTTCGCGCAGGCCGGGGAGATGGACATCACCGTCGACGTGGACGGTCAGCCGCGTCAGCTGCCGATGCGCGTGGAGGCGGGACTGTTGCGGATTGCGCAGGGGGCGGTGGGTAACGTCGTCAAGCATTCGGGCGCATCGATGGCGCGGGTGACGCTGACGTTCGCACCGGATGAGGTGCGGCTAGACGTCGTCGATAATGGTCAGGGGTTCGATGTGGATGCGTTGCCGGAGCGTCCCAGCGGGCTCGGCCACCTCGGGCTCGACGCAATGCGCACCCGTGCCCGGGAGTTGGGCGGAGAGCTCATCATCGAGTCCGCGCCGTCAGGCTCCACGGCATTGTCGATCGTGGTGCCAGACGGTGATACTATCAATCGAAAGATTGAGGAGGAAGAATGATTCGTGTCTTGCTTGCCGACGACCACGAGATCGTCCGCCTTGGCCTGCGCGCCATCCTGGAAGAGGCTGACGACATCATCGTCGTGGGGGAGGTGGCGACTGCTGAAGGAGCTATCGCCACAGCTCAGGCAGGTGGAATCGATGTCATCCTCATGGACCTGCGCTTCGGCGCGGGCGCGCAGGGGGCACGGGTGACCACGGGCGCGGAAGCCACCCGCGAGATCCGCGCCTCCATGGAGAATCCGCCGAAGGTGCTCGTGGTGACCAACTACGACACCGACGTGGACATTCTCGGCGCGATTGAAGCCGGTGCTGTCGGCTACCTGCTCAAAGATGCCCCGCCCGCGGAACTCCTGGCCGCTGTGCGCTCCACCGCCAAGGGCGACCAGGCCATGTCCCCGATGGTGCGCGACCGGTTGCAAACCCGCGACCGCACTCCGCGCTCCTCGCTCACCCCGCGTGAACTCGAGGTGCTTCAGCTTGTCGCCGGGGGCTCCTCCAACCGCGAGATCGGCCAACGCCTCATGCTGTCAGAGGCGACCGTGAAGTCCCACCTCGTCCACATCTACGACAAGCTGGGCGTGCGCTCGCGCACCTCAGCAGTGGCATCGGCGCGCGAACAGGGAGTGCTGTAACTCGCAAGCTCGTTACAGCAGGGATTAGCGGAGGGTCTTTTCCTGGATCTCCGCGGTCAGTTTGTTGATGTCGCGGTCGATCGTCTCGTGAGCCAGGCGGCGCTGCGCGTCGTTCATCTGCTCGACATTGTTGACGGCGGCCTCGATCTCGTCGCAACGCACCTCGACATCGCGGCGGAAGTCGTCCTTGAGCGCGTCGTTATTCTGCGCCTGCGAACGGATCGCCTGCACGCGGCCCTTGAGCTCAGCGCCCTGGGTGGAAAAACGCGCCATCTCGTTGGCGGTCAGGCCAGCGGCACGTGCGCGGTCGTTGACCTTGTTCTGCTGGTAGGTGGTCAGTGCGCGGTAAGCGAGCGGGATGAGGATCGGCAGCAAAATGCGCGACGCACCGACCCACTGCTTGGCCTTCTTCTTGGTCAAGCCAGACTCCTGGATCTTCTTCAGCTCGTTCTTGGCCAGATTCTGCTCGTGCTTGCGCTTGCGCTTCAGGCCCTGCTTTTCCTCTTTCAGCAGGCGCTTTTCAGCCTTGTCCAGCAGCTTGGCCATGTGTTTGTCGTTTTTGGCTTCTTCCTTAGCCAGCTGGCGCGCCTTCGCCTCAGCGGCCTTGATTTCAGCCTTGGTCTTCGCGCGGGATTTGCGGATGGTTTCGAACAGTCCCATGAGTATCTCCTTAAATAACTTGTCCGGTTCAACTTTACCCATCTCTGGCCGTTAGGCTTGGTTTCCGTGAGCGAGGAAACGTCTTTGGTGCGGGCGAGTGACCTTGTCGGTTGCCGTTACCGCCTGCGCCAGCGCATCGCCCACCCCGAGATTCCGCCGCTGCCTGAGGCGGAGCGCCGCCAGCCGCTTATCGACGCCGGACGCGCCGCCGCATTCACCCTCTTGCCTGTCCGAAGAGCCATGGGGGATGGCCGCCGTAAACCCTTCTCGCGCATCGACATCGATCCCGCCGCAGATGTTTTCGCGGCAGAAGGTCACACCCGCGCAGCGCTGGCCAAAGGCGCCACCTTGATCACGAACGGCGCTTTGACCGGGACGATCGACGGGGTGCCGGTGGTGGCGGAGATCGACATCCTCGCCCGTCTTGAAGATGGGACCTACCTGCCCGTGGTGATTTCCAACCACCGCGTCGCCCGGTCGAGCCCATCGGCGACGCTGCGGTTCATCCCCACGCGCCGGTTGGGCCTGGGTAAGCCCCTTGAGGTCCGTGCCAAGCTGCGGCACCACACTATCGACGGGTACCGCGCTGCGCTCGCGCACATACTGCTTGACGACCTCGGATACGCCAGCGGGCAGGCCGCCGCCGTCGGCCAGGACCGCGAACGGGCCTACCTCACTGACGTGACCCGCTATGAGGAGGCGCTCCGCACCGCTCTTGCTTTGCCCACGCCCGACCGCCCGGTGCGCCTGAAACAGTGCGCGACCTGCCGGTTCTGGGAACTGTGCGAGCCGGAGTTGCTCGCAATGGACGATATCTCGCTCGTCTTTCCCGGTCAGCGCGCCGAACCGCTGCGTCTTAAGGGCTTGGAGACAGTCCAGGCCGTTATGGATGCTGATCTTGGCGAGTCCTCCCAGATCGCCCGCGCGTGGCGCGCCGGGATCCCAGTTCTCGCCCGCGACGACTTCGCCCCGCCTGCAGAACTGCGGGCTGATGTTGAAGTGGACATCGACATGGAGGCCTACCTCGACCAGGGTGCCTATCTGTGGGGCGCGTTCGACGGTCAGACGTATCGCGCCTTTTCCACGTGGGAAGAGGTCGGCCCGGATTCCGTGGCCGAGGAAAAGAACTTCGCGGCGTTCTGGAGCTGGCTCATGGGCCTGCGCGCGGCCGCTCACGCTGAAGGCAAGACTTTCCGGGCGTATTGCTACGCGGCGGGTGGGGAGAACCACTGGTTGATGGGGTCGGCGCGGCGGTTTGCGTCGATAAGCGAAAACGAAGTCCGCGACTTTATTGCTTCCGACGAGTGGGTCGACGTGTTCACGTGGGTGCGCCGCTTGCTGGTGGGCACGGACGGGCTAGGGCTGAAAGTGGTCGCGCCCATTGCCGGGTACGAATGGGCCGGCGATGTGGACGGGGAAGAGTCAGTGGCGCTGCGCCGTGAAGCGCGCACCGGGGACATGTCCGCGCGGGCGGCGCTGGAGCGCTATAACGAGGACGATTGCCGTGCCACTGCCGCCGTGCGACGGATGCTTATGGCTGGTGCGCCCGGGGTGCCGCGCCTTTCTTCACTGTGAGCGCGAGCCACACTGCGATCGCCGTGAGCGCCACGAGGAATCCAGCGACGACCCCGATGAAGCTCGGCCAGTCGAGGTACTGGAAGAGCCAGCCCGTCAACGCGCCGAGTGCCGACGATCCGACGTAGTAGAAGAACACGTACCCGCTCGAGGCTTCCGCCCTGTCGCGAGTTGCCACTTGGCCCACCCAGCCGGACGCCACCGAGTGCATGGCGAAGAAGCTGGCCGTAAACAGCAGCAACCCGACGAGCGTGACCCACAGGTTCGGGCTGATGAGGATGAGCGCGCCGATGAGCATGAGCACCGCCGTGATCACCATGACCCGGCCGCGCCCGGCGCGCTGCACGTAGTTGCCCGCGCGTGCCGACGACCATGTGCCCGACAAATACATCACGTAGACAAGCCCTGCCAGCGCCGGCGGGAGCCCGAAGTGCTCGATCGCCCGGAAGCCGAACATGTTGTAGACGGAGACGAACATGCCCATGCCCAAAAACGCGCAGGCGTAGAGGGCCACGAGGCGCCAGTCGGTGAGGTGGCGGGCGATAGCTGTCGCCTCGCTGGAGAAGTGCAGCGGTTTCGGCTCGAACTGCTTCTGGTTAGGCAGCAGTGCCCACATGATGCACGCGAACGTCAGTGCCGTGACCGCCCCGGCGAACAGGGCGGTGCGCCAGCCTGCGACCTCTAAGGTGAACGCGGGGACAAGGCGACCGATCAGCCCGCCGATCGAGTTGCCCGCCACGTACAGCCCCATCGCTCCGGCGGAGTCCTCGGCAGCGATTTCCTCCGAGATCCACGTCATCGCCACTGCCGGGGTGCCGGCGATGAGGCAACCCTGGATAAAGCGCATCGCGATGAGCTGCCCGCCTGTTTGCGCCAATGGCAAAGCAAGCCCGAGCGTGGTGGCGAGCAACGCTGAAATGATGAGCACCCTGCCGCGGCCGAACCGTTCCGAAAGGATCGACGCTGGCACGACGCAGAGCGCCAGTCCGCCGGTTGTTGCCGAGACCGTCAGAGCTGCTTGGCCCTCGGTCATGCCGAGCTCGTCAGTCAAGGTGGGCAGCAGAGCCTGCGTGGCGTAGAGCGAGTTGAAGATGGCGAGTCCCGCGAACAGCAGCGCGAACGAGGCGCGCCGGTACTCCGGTGTGCCTTTGCGTATGCCTGCTTGTCTGTCGGGTGCCATAGGTCCTATCCAACTACTCTTCGCCCGTGGGGTCTAATCCGGGCAGGTCAGGGCGTCGATAAGCAATTAAGCGCATTTAATGTTGCAAAAACCTTGCTTGTTTAGGTCAGCCTTACTTATAGTGAAAGGCGAGTTCGGAACTCCGCCGATCTCGTTGCGAAAATCAGGTTACGCACCCAGGCACCTCCAGCCCCGGGAATGCGTGAAGGGACCGCCACTTTCTGGGTAGTGGCGGTCCCTTTCAGCTTGAAGCGACTTTCGCGCTTCAAGCAGTCAAGCGATGATTAGGCGGAGGCCTTAGCGTAACGCTCGGCGACGTCCTCCCAGTTGACAACGTTCCAGAATGCCTTGGCGTAGTCGGCCTTGACGTTCTTGTACTGCAGGTAGAACGCGTGCTCCCACATGTCCAGCATGAGCAGCGGGGTGAAGTCAACGGAAATGTTGCCCTGCTGGTCAGTCAGCTGCTGGATGATCAGGCGGCCAGCGATGTGGTCGTAGCCCAGCACAGCCCAGCCGGAGCCGTGGATGGAGGTTGCAACGCCTTCGAACTGCTTCTGGAAAGCCTCGAAGGAGTTGAAGTCGCGGTTGATAGCCTCAGCGATCTCACCGGTCGGCTCGCCGCCACCGTTCGGGGACATGTTCTGCCAGAAGATGGTGTGGTTGGTGTGGCCACCCAGGTTGAACGCCAGGTTCTTGGACAGGGCGCGCAGCTTGTCCGGGTTAGCCTCGCCGTTGCGCTCCTCCTCGAGAGCCTCCAGGGCAGCGTTAGCGCCAGCGACGTAGTTCGCGTGGTGCTTGTCGTGGTGCAGTTCCATAATCTCAGCGGAGATGTGCGGCTCGAGAGCGTCGTATGCGTACGGCAGGTCAGGAAGCGTGTAGACAGCCATTGTTCTAATACCTTTCGTATGGGTGATTGGCTTACGTGGCCCATGATAGGGAAATTTCCCAGGGTGGGGGTCTGGGCCAGTTTGGGCGATCACCAAAAGTAGCTCGGGTACTCAGCTCCGTTGAGCCTATTTCCGGCCAGCCCAACGACGACAAGAACAACCGCGGCCAACAGTGCGAGGGCAACGAAACCCACGTTGGTATCCACGCTCACTCCGAGGACAGCAGTAGCCGCTGCGGGGGAGTGGGGCATGCGGGCGGCCATCATGGCTCCGAGAGCCAAGCCGCCAGCCAAAGCGCCAAGCCATAGGGAATCTCCGAAGAGTCCGACCAGAACTCCCACCAATGCGCTGAGGGTCTGGCCACCTACGACATTTCGTGGCTGAGCAAGGGGGAGATGCGGAACCCCCATGATCAAGGCCATGGATGCGGCCATGGGAGGAATGAGCCATGGATGCCCTGAGGCGGCAGTGAGCGCTGCGAGAACTCCTAGCGCTGCGCAGCTTGAAAGGGTTGAAACGGCAATGGTGCGGATCGGGGGGCGAGGCGGGGCTGCGGTAGTGAACATAGTATCTCCAATTAATGGCAAGGGCATTAGGGTGATCCCAACATTACTGGAATTAATGGGAATGCCATTAGTTATATTCACGTTAGTCTTGGCGTAGCGGTAGATTCCGCACGACAGGAGGGTGAAGTGAAGACTCAGTACGTAGTAGACGGCGCCCTAGTCCGCCCACTTGAGCCTGCGGCGACCCGATTCCTTAGTTCCCGGTTTTATGACGGCCGGGAGCTAGTCGATGCGTTGGCAACCAAGGAAACGGCGCGGAATTGGTTCAGAGCCATGTCGCAAGAGTTGGGCGTTGCGGACGTTGGTGGGATCGATGCTGAACAACTGGAACAGCTGAGGAGCGCAAGGGTTAAAATCTCGGAAGCTTACGATGCGGCACTAGCGGGCGACTCTCCGCGGGCGGCGAAGGCGTTTAATTCCCTCGCGAAAGAAGTGAACATTGCTCCGAGTTTCTCCGGAACAAGTGGAACCTTTGATGTGCATCTCGCCCACGGTGCTGACCGTTTAGATGATTTTCTGGCGGAGGTCTTTCTATCGGCAGTTGATGTGATCACCGAACCGGAGTTTTCCAGACTGCGAAAGTGCGACGGGCCCCATTGCGTCCTCTATTTCACCCAACTGAGGAGTGGACAACAGTGGTGCAGCAACACGTGCGGCAACAGGGCACGTGTCGCTCGCCACTCCCGAAAGTAGCTGGGCGGGAATCTTCCGCGGCGCACAGCCGTTATGAAAGACATGGCATTCTTCTTCGGACGCGCCCCTGAACTCACCGACCCGGATCGGACTCTGCCCGGCCGCCCGGACCCGGTCCTGAACAACCCGCGCCCGCACGCTGTGCTGGGCACGCCGATCACCGGCCCGTGGCGTGAGGGACAGAAACGCCTGCTCATCGGCATCGGCTGCTTCTGGGGTGCAGAGAAAATGTACTGGGAGACCCCCGGTGTGGAGTCCACGTCCGTCGGCTACGGCGGCGGCGTGACCCCGAACCCGACCTACCGCGAAGTGTGCAGTGGGGCCACCAACCACGTCGAGCTGGTCGAGGTGGTCTACGACCCGGAGCAGATCAGCCTGAAGGAACTGGTCAGAATGGCGCTCGAGGCGCACGACCCGACGCAGGGCTACCGCCAGGGAAATGACGTGGGCACCCAATACCGCTCTGCGTTCTACACCGATACTGAAGAAGAGGCGGGGCAGATCCGCCAATGGGTGACCGAATACGGCAAACAGCTCGAGCAGGCCGGCTTCGGCGCCATCACTACCGAGGTCGCGGCCCGGCAGGACTACTACCTCGCTGAAGACGAGCACCAGCAGTACCTGCACAAAGTTCCGAACGGCTACTGCCCGCACCACTCCACGGGCGTCGCCTGCGGAATCTAGTTAGGCGCGCCCGACACCTCGGTGAATGCCTGCCGCGCCGACTCGGCAGCCTGGCGGGCACCTTCCTTCGCCGCGGAGGCAGAGGTGGCGCGGATGCGGGTGGAGTCCTTGTGGATCCACTCGGAGATCGCCGCCAGCTCCTGGTCAGAGAAGCCGGCATCCAAGACAGCGTTCCAGTAGGCCACGGTCTCATCGTGGTACTGGTGGCCGTGTCCGCCGGGCGGGTCCTGGGAGGTCAACTGGTCCACGCCGATCTGCCACCAGGTGATGAATGGCACCCAGCGCATGTTCTGCAAAGTGTCCACATGCATCGCCTCCGGTGCGCGCTCACCGCGGGAGCCGGGCTCCTTCAGCCAATCCGGCGCCCTGAACAGCAGGGTCAGGTCCCACCAGACGATCGGGTCGGACGCGTGCTGGGCGAAGACGGCGCGGGGGAACTCCCACTCGTTGTCGTACTCGGAACCGTCGAACGTCTTCTCCAGGTGGTCGGGGTGGGCAGTGAAGCGCACGCTGCGGCCACCGTCGACAACCGGCACGCGCTGCGGGGAACCTTCGTCGCGGTTCTGGGTCAGCTGAGCGTGGGTCTTGGTGAAGCCAGGCGCACCGGTGAACACCCCACCGTCGACATTGGCACGGAACTCCTCGAGGTTCTCAAAAGCGTCGGCAAGCCCGTAGGCGCCGAGCGATTCGCCGCCGAGGTAGAGCTTCGGCCGCTCGTCTTCCGGCATGGCGTCGATACGCTCCTTCACCGCGCCAATGAGAATCTTCGCGCTGCGCACCGGCACCTCGCGGTCAGAGGCGTAGGAGTAGGCCGACGGCATGAACGAGTACTGAATCGCCACGATGGCGCTGTCACCGCGGTTCAAGAACTCGAACCCGGAGGTGTGGAAGTCATTGATCCAGCCCGTGCCGGCCGAGGACATCACAGCGATGGACTTCCGCGACCACGCATCAGTGCGGTCCATCTCGCGCAGCACCATCTTGGCTTGCTCCTCCGGCGAGCGGTCCTTCAAACCGATGAAGATGCGGATCGGTTCCTTCACCTCGCCTCCGAGCACCTTCTTCAGATCAGCCGAGCGCGGCCCGCCCGCAACGACGGCGCGGCCTTGGCGGCCCAGGTACTTCCAACGTTCAAGAGATGCCGGGGAGCCGGAGCGTTCCTTCTCCCGCGGCTTGGTCGCGCCGGGGAGGAATTCGCGGTTGAGCTCGTCGGCGTTCTGGTAGGCCTTGCTCAGCACAGCCCGGACGACCACCTTGTCGGTGAGCAGCAAGCCGGCCGCACCCAGGGCAGTGATCGCCAGCGGCCAGGATGCCGCGGACGGCAGAACACGGCCGAATTCCTTGTTCAGCCGATCCACGGTGACCTGGATGCCTTCACCAACCAGCAACAGCACGCCATAACCGATGGAGCCGACACCAATGCCAGCCAAGGTCTGCAACGGTCCAAGCTTGGTCTCGTTTTCTACGAGGCTTTCGTGCTCGGGACGTCGATAAGCAGCGGTCGCGTACGCGATGACCGTTGCCGCGCCCATGACCAGCTGCACTGGCACCGCGGTGCGCTGGCGGAAGCGGCGCGGAGCCTGCCAGCCGACCGACTCGCTGGCGTTGGCCACGAAATTCGCCAGCCCGACACCGACCGTGTGCCCGGCTGCCTGACAGCCCGCAACATTAGCTGCGGTCACCCACCATGGGTGAGGCAAAAGAGATGGGGAGATGGCCAACCACGTCGCGGCTTCGGCCCCGATGATGCCCGTGGCGAAGTTGTCCGGCAGGCGGCGCAGACCCGCCATGCGGACCACCGGAGTGAGGTCCGCGAGGATCTGAACTGCATAAATCGGGACACGCACCGCGTGGTTGCGGCGCGGCCACAGCTCCTTCACCGTCGACGTGAGGCGGTCGCGGAAGGACCCGAGAGAATCCTTGAGTGGCTCAACCATCATGCGGTCCATTGTGACAAAAGATACTAACTCGAGGTGAACTCTCAGTAATCTTTGCGGTAATCAACCGTCTGGGGGTTCGCCCACAGCGCGCGGAGGCCTATTGTCTTCCAGTGGTATACGTTGCGTTCGCTGGGAGACCCTTTTGACCACCGTCACTGACACAGCTCTAATGCCCGTTAATAAAGACCCGAAGATTGTCGCCCACCGCGGCATGAGCGGGCTCTACCCCGAATCCACGCTCCGGGCGTTCGAAGAAGCACTCAAGCTCGACGGGGTGCACGGCATCGAAGCCGACGTGCGCCTCACCCGCGACGGCAAACTGGTTGTCCACCACGACAACTTCATCAACCGCACCTCCACCGGCGCGGGGCGCGTGGCCAAAATGGACTTCGATGAGCTGCGCCAGTTCAACTTCGGCACCAAAGAAGACCCGCAGCAAATTTTGCTTCTCGACGAGCTTCTTGACCTCCTCGCCGACTATCCCGATAAGCATTTCTACATCGAGACAAAGCACCCCACCCGCTACGGCCCCGAGGTAGACGAGCAAACCGTGCGCACCCTGTGGCACCGCGGGATGAAGGAAGACCCGCGGATCCACCTCATCTCTTTCTCTCACGCGGCGATGCGCTACTTCGCCCAGGCCGTGCCGGACCTGGAGACCTTCTACCTGTTCCGCCTGTTCGAGCGGAAGTGGAACAAGAACAACACCATGTTTTCTCGCCCCTACGGTGTCGGCCCGGCCCTGGCCCACCTGCAGGGCAAGCCGGAGCTGCTCGGTTTCCGGGGCTTACGCACCTACACCTGGACGGTGAACCTGCCGAAGGAAATGCTGTGGTGCCGTGAGAACGGTGTGGACGTCTTCGCTACCGACTTGCCGCAGCTCGCCGTGGACACGTTCAAGCGCAACCCGGTCACGCCGGCAGCCGTCGGGTAGTTAGACTAAGCCGCATGGCCAAGAAGAACCGCAAGAAGGACCAAGACCTGCCGGAGGGCATGAGCCGCCGTCAAGCCAAGCTCGCTGCCCGCGCCGCCGAGCGCGAAGCCCTGGCAGGTGACCCCCGCCCGTACAAGGACTTCGCCGCTGAGACCGATCTGGTCGCACTGCAGGAGTTCGTGCCCGCCGCCACCGCGAAACTGGATGTGAACGGTACTCCGGTCACGCTGGCCACTGTGCTGCCGGGCGCTGGCGCCGCGTTGGTCCGCTCCGAGGATGAGGGCGCTGAGCGTCTCGTCGCTCTCCAGGTCCAGTCCCACTCCGGCAACCCCGCCCGTGACCTCGCGTACGCCCTGAACTGGGTAGTCAACGCGCAGCCGGGTGAGACGCTCGGTTCCACGGCAGCAGACGGTTCGCAGCCGGAGCTGACTTCGCTTATCGACGCTTCTACTGACCTCGACATCACCGAGCACTCCGACTTCAACTGGTGGTTCCCCTCCGGTGCCGGCATGAACATGCAGATCCAGCAGGCACTGCAGCGGGCAAACGACGCGATCATGCCGTCCACCAAGGTCGCTGCCGACGTTCCGGGTTCGGTCTGGTGGGTCAACCCCGGCGGTGGCAAGGCCCACATCCGCTGGGTCCGCCCGGAAGATGACGAGCGCGCCATGCTCAACGCCCTGGCCCGCATCGCCGCCCGCGGCGAGCTGAACCTGGGCGAGGGCACCAAGTTCGCCGGAACTTTCCGCACCCACGGCCTGCTCGTGCCGGTGTTCGACCTGGACCCGTCCGTTGTCGCTGACTCCTACGGTGAGGCATTGGCGGCAGTGAATGCGGCGATTGAGAAAGAGTACACCAATTCCGCCCAGCTCACCGCCGACGAGCGCAAGCAGCTGGAGAACATCAAGTCCCGCCAGGTGACTATCTAGACCCTGTCCGAACAGACGGGCATAAGTAGGCACCTAATCCGTTCAATAGATTGCAGGGGCAGCGAGAGTTCGTTGCCCCTGCAGGTAGAAACCAGCGGTACGGCAGATTTCAATCTAAAATGTAGTGCTTATATAGCGTTAAACGATTCGAAGCGGGAGGAGTGATGGAAGATGACAACCAATTACCTGAGTCCGAAGTCGGGGCGGAAGGTGATCGCGAGAACGAACACCGGAGAGGAAATCTACCTGATCGAAGCCCCCGCATCAGGGGAAGTCGTGCGCGAGGCATGGAAGCAGACCGGGACGTCGATGAAGAGGGCCATGAAGCGGCACCAGTGCCAGACGAAGCGGTAGAAGGCGAGATAGTTTCCGGACCTTCTGGCTACGAAAACCCCAGTTTCTCTGCTGTAGTTGAGCATTCGGGCCCCCTCCCTCCGGTCGCTGCTTTTCGTGGATACGACGAAGTTCTACCTGGGTCGGCCGATCGCATTCTCCGCATGGCAGAGGAGGGTGTTGCGATTCAACGCGTGCAAGTGGAATCAAACGCGGAGATTCAGCGTGCGGTGGCAAGATCGATCGACGGAAACACCCAGCGTTCTAATCGGCAGCAGGGGATATACACTGCCCTAACGATCCTCATCGGTGTTGGAGCTTTCCTCCTGGCTTGGTTCGATAAGCCGGTCCCAGCGGTCTTTATGGCGATAGTCGCTTTCACCCCAGTGTTTCTCATGTTTGCTGCTCATAAGAAAGAACCTCCTATCGTTCCGGCGGATTCACCGCAAGAGTCGGAAGGCTAGGCTCTAAACCCTTTTTAGGGAGCGTTTTCTCCCCCGACCGGGGGCGGGCTTAAGCTCAGCGTGTGTCTGAACCTGTGTCTTCCCCCTCGTCTGCGCAAGCCCTTACATCTAGGACCAAGCCGAAGGGCTTGAACACGCGCCACCTCAACTTCATCGCCCTGGGCTCGGCTATCGGCACCGGCCTGTTCTACGGTTCATTCGGTGCCATCCAAGCGGCCGGCCCGTCTGTGCTGCTGGTCTATCTGCTCGGCGGTGCCGTGGTGTACTTCATGCTCCGCGCCCTGGGCGAGATGGCCGTGCGCCACCCCGTCACCGGCTCTTTCGCCGAGTACACGCGTGCGCACTTAGGCGGCGTCGCAGGCTACCTGACCGGCTGGATGTTCGCCTTCGAAATGGTCATTGTGGCGCTGGCGGACCTGACTGCCATCAGTGTCTACATGAGCTTCTGGTTCCCGGATGTCTCCCGCTGGGTGTGGATCGTCACCGCGCTGCTCATCGTCGGGGCCGCCAACCTCGCCAGCGCGAAAGCATTCGGCGAGCTGGAATTCTGGTTCACCATCATCAAGGTCGGCGCGGTCTTCGCCATGATCGTCGCTGGCGCGGCCGTGCTCACCTTCGGGCTTTCCGACGCCGCCACCGGCCCGGCCAACCTAGTCAACGACGGCGGTTTCTTCCCCAACGGTGTTGAAGGCATGGTCGCCTCCTTCATCCTGGTGCTCTTCGCCTTCGGCGGAACCGAGATCATCGGTGTCGCCGGCACCGAGGCGGCCGAACCGAAGAAGGCGATCCCGCAGGCCGTTAACGCCGTGCCGGTGCGCATCCTCATCTTCTACGTGCTGTCCATCCTGGTCATCTTGATGATCAACCCGTGGCGGACCATCACCGGCGAGGAGTCCCCCTTCGTCCAGATCTTCTCCGTTCTCGGTGTGAACTGGGCGGCCAGCCTGCTCAACATCGTGGTCATCACCGCCGCCCTGTCGGCCATCAACGCCGATATCTTCGGTGCCGGCCGCGTGCTCACCGGCCTGGCCAAGCAGAAGTTCGCGCCGTCGATCATGGCGAAGACCGTCCGCGGCGTGCCCGTCATGACCACGATCATTCTTCTCATCGTCATGGTCGTCGGCGTCGTGGCCAACGCCCGCATTCCGGAGAGCGTCTTCGAGCTCATCGCGTCCTTGGCCACCTTCGCCACCATCTTCGTGTGGTTGATGATCCTGTTGGCGCACCTCGCTTCGAGACGTCACATGACCCCCGAAGAAGCCGCCGCCCTGACCTACAAGACACCGCTGTTCCCCTACGGCCAGTACTTCGCCGTGGCGTTCATCCTGTTCACCTTCGGCATCATGCTCTGGCTCCCCGAGTTCAGGCCGGCCTTCTGGGTCGGCATCGCCTTCAGCGTCATCGTTGTCGCCCTGTACTACCTCACCGGCCGGCACAATCTCCCCGGCGTGAACGATCACACGCCCGGGGCGACACCGGAGGAGCTGGAGCAGCGGGCGTCGTAAAGCACATGCTTTCTAGCGCAACTTAGCGAAGAGCTCTTGCGCACCCACCTCGTCCCAGATGAGCACGCTGCCCACCTCGGAATCGGCGAACTGCCCGATCGGGACGGTCTCCGTTTCCACGCCCGAGCGCAGCCCCAGCGCCATGCGCGCGAGGTGCCACACGTGGTCGCCCTCGCCGACGATGAGCAGGTTCGTTCCGCGCAACGCCATCGGCACCAGACGGAACGGGTTGAGCAGCACGCCCGGTGAGACCACGCGCTTCATCAGCGCACTCATGAACTCGCGCTGACGCTGGACACGGTCCAGATCGCCCATCGCCGTCGCACGCGTGCGGACGTAACCCAGCGAGGTCGGCCCATCCATCTTCTGGCAGCCTGCCTGCACGTCCAGGTTCGCTAACGGGTCCTGTATCGGTTCGGACGGGCATAGCTCCACGCCGCCCACTGCGTCGGTCAGCCCGGCGAGACCGCCCATGCCGATTTCCGCGTAGTGGTCGATGCGCAGGCCCGTGGCCTGCTCCACCGTCTCCGTCAGCAATTTCGGGCCACCGAACGCGAACGCCGAGTTGATCTTGTCCATCCCATATCCAGGAATCTCCACGTAGGAGTCACGCGGGAGCGACACCAGCGTCGGCTTGCCCGTGGCCGGCAAGTGCATGAGCATGATCGTGTCCGTGCGGCCCTGACCAATATCGCCGCCGGTTCCCAGGCGCTCAATGTCTTCGTCGCTCAAACCCTGGCGGGAGTCCGAACCCACAATCAGCCAGTTCGTGCCCGCCGTGTTCGCGACCTGGTTGTCCGGGAAGGCATCCACGCGGGTCAGGCGCGTATCCACGAAGAGGGTGCCTGCCACAATGAGAACCAGTAGCAGTGTCAGTGCCGTCGGGATGCAGCCCCGGAGCCGGGGCATGCGCAACCGCGGGCGCCGGCGCTGGCGGGGAGGCTCGTACGGTTGGTCACGTCGTTGCGCTGGTCTTTGGCCCGGCCGCTGCCGCGGCTGGTTCAGATCGCCCGGTAGGTCATCGCGGTAACGCTGCGCGTTCCTTGCAGGGCGGTTCGGACGGTCTGCTGCTCTTTCTGCCGATTGCGGCGAATGGTGCGGAGTCTGCCGAGGCTGATACCCCGTCTCATTCGGCAAGTACTGGCGGGGCCGGTCCGATTGAGCTGGTTGGGCTGTTCGGGCTGGTCGCTCTGATTGACGTGGCCGCTCTGCTCGGTCTGGTCGCTCGGGCGAGGCTGGCTGCCGCTCGCGAGCCGCCCTGCGCACGGGCTCTTCGTCGCCACGGCCGACACCCCACTGGGTCTGGTTGGGTTGGCTACTGGGGTTCTGACTTGTTGCACGCTTGCGGATCGGACGGCCGTATCGGTCGATCAGCGGTTTGCCGTCCCGACCCACAACGAAGTCCCCGGGGTTGTCCCGGGGATCGTTGGAGTGTGGAGGTCTCGGCGGCGTTGTCGACATGGTGACTATCCTAAACGCTCACATCACATGTCCCAGCAATTCACACCAGTTACATTGGGAAGTTTTAGAAGAGTCCACGCTGCGGACTCCCTGCGGTTTTGTGATTGTTCACTCCGCATTGCGGAGTCCCTGCAGTTTTACAACCGAGGCCGTCCACCTTGCGGAGTGCAATCCGTCGAGTTCCGGAATACTGCTCGACCACATAAACCAAAGAGCATGCTTTTGACCTGCACGTTTACTTGATCAGTATTCCGGAAAACAGCGAGCAGTATTCCGGCCCCCAACCTGTCGTCACCGGGCCCCCGCAAATTTTGCGGAGTCCCTGCGGTTTTGTAGCCTGGCCTGTCCGCGCTGCGGACTCCCTGCTATATCCCAAGCCAAGAGAGGTCGAGGAAAAGGTAGCCGATGTAGGCGACGGCGTCGATAAGGAAGTGGGCGAGGATCAGTGGCCAGACTTTTCCGGTGCGCGCGTAGAACCAGGCGAAAACCACGCCCATGACCACATTGCCCAAGCCGGCGGAAAATCCCTGGTAGAGGTGGTAGGAGCCGCGAAGGACAGCGGACCCGGCGATGGCACCCCACACGGGCACGCCGAGTTGGCGCAGCCGGGAGACAAACCACATCACCACCACGATCTCTTCACCAAAGGCGTTGGCGAAAGACCAGGCCAACAGCAGGGGCAACTTAGATGAGTCGGTGGCGGGCACTACTTCAGCGGAGAATCCGAAGTGCAAGGCCCCCGCGTAAAGAGCCAGGCCAGGTAGGCCAATGAGTGCGGCTAACCCCGCGCCCCATGCCCAGTCGCGCCACCCGGGCCACCGCCACGCAAAACCGACATGAGAAGCCGAACCGGCACCCGACCCGACCGCAGACCCCGAGCTAGAACCCGAACCAGCCGGCACCACCGCCAACAAATACAGCGCAAGAAGCCCCCACGCGATCAAGGTTCCAGCGGATGCGAGCTGGAGGCCCACGTCGAGCCAGTCCAGGCGCGAGACGGAGTCGTTGAGGACGACCTGTTTTTGGTTGAGGGGGGTGGGGGAGAGCCAGGCGTCGATAAGCTTCATGGCTGCCTTGAGCCCGGACATGCCGAAGGTGACGGCGAGGACGATGAGGATCTCAAGTTTGAGCCGGGCGTGCATGAGAGCAACTGTAGGCTGGGGAACTATGACTGCAACCGTCGCGTATCTGGGTCCTGCGGGCACGTTCACCGAGGAGGCGCTGTGGCGTCTGGCTGAGCACATCGGCGACGTGGAGCCGCTGCCCGTGGATTCGCCGTCGGAGGCGCTGGGTGCGGTGCGCGACGGGCGGGCCCAGTACGCGGTGGTGGCCATCGAGAACTCGGTCGATGGTGCTGTGACCAGCACGTCTGATGCGTTCGTGGAGGCGCCGGGGGTGATGGTGTACCGCGAGGTGGAGTTGCCGATCAGCTTCGCCATCATGACGCGGCCGGGCTTCGAGCTCTCAGATGCCGCCCGCTTTTCGACGCATCCTGTCGCCCACCGCCAAGTCCGTTCCTGGCTCGGTGAGAACCTTCCCGGCGTGGAGTTCGTGGCCGCGAGCTCGAACGCGGCAGCAGCGCAAGCTGTGGCCGAAGGGCAGGCGGATGTCGCGGCGGCGCCGAGGAGAGCAGCGGACCTGTTCGGCCTGGAGGTGGTCGCCGAGGACATCGCGGACATGCGCGGTGCGCGGACACGGTTCGTGCTGGCCGGCCCGAGGGGCGTGCCGACGCCGCGGACCGGCGACGACCGCACCTCCGTCGTCTTCCAGCTGCCTAACGAACCGGGCACGTTGGTCGGAGCGTTGCAGGAATTCGCCTACCGCGGGGTGGACTTGAGCCGCATCGAGTCGCGCCCGACGCGCGAGGAAGCCAACACCTATAACTTCTACGTGGACTTCGTCGGCCACATTGATGATGTGCAGGTGGCGGAGGCGCTGCGGTCCTTGTGGCTGCGGGCGTCGAAGATTGCGTTTTTGGGGTCGTGGCCGCGCTTCGTCGATAAGCAAGAAGCGGTTGTGGACACGATCGAGGATCCGGCTCGCCTGCGCGAGGCCGAGGACTGGGTCCGTGCTGCGAGGGAAGGGAATTAAATGCTGATTCTTCTGCGTCATGGGCAGACCACGTCCAATGTCGACCACAAGCTGGACACGCTTCTGCCGGGGGCGGAGCTGACGGAGCTGGGCCAAGAGCAGGCGCGCGAGACGGGGGAGCGCATTCTGGCTGAATACGATGTTGACCAGGTGATTTCGTCCCAGGCGACCCGCGCCCGACAGACCGCGGCGATCGGGTTCGGGGAGCGTTTTACCGACATTCCCGCCGTCGAGGGACTGCAGGAAGTCCACGCCGGAAAGTGGGAGATGCACTATTCCTGGGAAGCGCACGACGCGTATCTGAAGGCGTTTCGCGGTTTTTACCGCCGCGACCTGGCCTCGGGGATCCAGGACGGCGACTCGCTGGAGATCTTCCTCGCCCGCTACAAGGGCGCGTTGCTGCCGTTCGCGGAGCAAACAGCCCAAGGCGTGACGACGGTTGCCGTCTCCCACGGCGGCACCATCCGTGCGTTCACCGCCAACGCCTGCGAGGTCGATCCGACGTATGCCGAACGGTCCTACCTGCCGAACTGTCAGTTCGTCGTGCTTGATCCGTGTGCCGGGCCGACCGGGGATCCCGTGGCTGATTTCGGCCAGTGGGGCATGGTGAAGTGGGCTGACTACGACCTTCCCGGCGCCTAGCCCCAGCCGAGGTGGTGCAGCTCGTGCTCCTCGAGGCCGAAGTAGTGGCCGACCTCGTGGAACACCGTGACTTTCACCTCGTGGCGTAGCTCGTCGAGGTCAGAACAGATCGCTTCGAGAGCATCTTTGTAGATGAACACTGCATCCGGCAGGAAGCCGCTGTGGTTGGCGTGCTGCTTCGGCAGCGGCACGCCCTCAAAGAGGCCGAGCAGACTCGGGTTGTCCTCGTTATAGGGCCTGGCCAGGATGACCATGTTGGTCATGTTGCGGGCGAAGTCCTCGGGGATCTGGTCGAGGGCGTCATTAATGAGGCCCTCGAACACCTCGTCGCTGACCGGCTCCATTACGGGGTGTCTTCGGTCGAGCTGGGGCTTTCGGATTCCTCGCGCAGCGGGCGGCGCTCCGGCGGGGGCTTCGGTGTCTCGCCGTCAACCTTCAGCGCGTCGCGGCCGTCCTTGGCGGAGCCGGTGATCTCGGCGAAGCGGTCGTCCTTGGCGGAGATCAGTCCGCAGTTGACGGAGCGGCTGCCGCCGTCCCATGCCTGGCTGTTGGAAGTTCCCCAGTACACCTGCAGGGTGGACTGGTACAGGTTCTCCTCCCCGCCGAGGTAGTTTTCTGCGGCCTTGGCGCACACGTCGCCCAAGTACTTGTTCTGGTCCTCGGTAGACGGGGTGCGGTCCTGGAAGACGGGGGCCAGGTCGACCTTCTCGGTGATTTCAATGTGGTGCGGGTCGGCGCACTCGACGGTCCGCAGCGTGTTGGCATCATCAGTGATCACACAAGTGCCGGGCTCCGCGACACGGGCCTGGTCCTGCTCGGCGGCGTGGCCGACGGTGAGGATCGGGGTGCCTTGGCTATCAGTTTCCTGCAGCCCGCACAGCATGGTGCGGTCGCCGCGCTCCCACGCCTCGACGGGCGGAAGAATCGGGGCGATGGAGTAGCGGCCCGACGGATCGTAGCGGCCGTTGAGGTAGCGGATGGATGCTGTCTGGCACAGCTCCTCGCGCAGCTGCGCCTGTCTGGTCGGGTTCGGCGGTGGCGCGTCCGGACCGAATTCCTGCGTGGGGTAGGTGTTCAGGTCTTCGCGGGCAGTGACCTCGAAGCGGTGCTCATTGTCGCAGGGCGTTTCGGTGAAACCGGAGATGGAGCCGTCCTCTTGGGACTCCCACGTCAGGCAGGCGCCTTGGTCGGCGGCGGTGAAGGCTTCGGTGTCATCGCCCTTCTTCGACGTGGACGACGTCTGGGAGGTGCCGTTTCCGTTGCCGTTGCCTGCCGCAACATCGAATCCGGTCGCGGCGGCGTAGGTGCCCATGCCTAGCGAGCCCGCGAGCGTGGCCACCAAAATGGTGCGCAACGCGGCCGGGGTCAAAGCGGATTTTCGTGCAGCCATACCCACTATCATGCCTGACGGTAGTGTTATAACCGTGATTGATCTGAAGTTTCTGCGTGAAAATCCCGATGTCGTCCGTGCCTCCCAGCACGCCCGCGGTGAGGATCCGGGGCTAGTAGACGCCCTCCTGGCGGCGGATGAGAAGCGTCGCGGAGCGATCGCTACGGCAGATTCCTTGCGGGCGGAGCAGAAAGCCTTTGGCAAGAAGATCGGCCAGGCCTCGCCGGAGGAACGGCCCGCGTTGCTGGAGGGCTCCAACGAGCTGAAGACGAAGGTCAAAGAGGCCGAGGAGGTGCAGAAGACGGCGGAGGAGAACGTCGTCAAGCTGCAATACGCCATCTCCAACGTCATCGAGGGCGCTCCCGCGGGCGGCGAAGAGGACTTCGAGGTGCTCGAGCACGTCGGCGAGCTGCCGGAGTTCGACTTTGAAGTGCAGGACCACCTGGATCTGGGCGAAGCCCTGGGGATCATCGACATGAAGCGCGGCACCAAGGTCGGCGGCGCCCGCTTCTACTACCTCGTCGGCGACGGCGCGTGGATGCAACTCGGCATGCTCATGCTGGCTGCGCAGAAAGCGCGCGAGGCCGGTTTCAAGGTCATGGTGCCGCCGGTACTGGTCCGCCCGGAGATCATGGCGGGCACCGGCTTCCTCGACGCCCATGACGAGGAGATTTACTACCTCGAGCGCGATGACCTCTACCTCGTGGGCACCTCTGAGGTCGCTCTGGCCGGCTACCACCGCGACGAGATCATCGATCTGTCCGATGGGCCGTTGCTGTACGCGGGGTGGTCGAGCTGTTTCCGTCGTGAAGCGGGCTCCTACGGCAAGGACACCAAGGGAATTTTGCGCGTCCACCAGTTCGACAAACTGGAGATGTTCGTTTACTGCAAGCCCGAGGACGCCGAGGAGATGCACCAGAAGCTGCTGGGACTCGAGCGCGAAATGCTCGCGGCGGTCGAGGTGCCGTACCGCATTATCGACGTTGCAGCTGGCGACCTCGGTGCTTCCGCCGCCCGCAAGTTCGACACGGAGGCGTGGGTGCCGTCGCAGGACACCTATCGCGAGCTGACGTCGACGTCGAATTGCACCACCTTCCAGGGCCGCCGCCTGAACACGCGCTACCGCGACGCCGACGGCAAGACCCAGACCGCGGCGACGCTCAACGGCACGCTGGCCACCACGCGCTGGCTGGTGGCCATCCTGGAGAACAATCAGCAGGCGGACGGGTCGGTTGTCGTGCCTGAGGCGTTGCGCCCGTGGGTCGGGAGAGAGGTGCTCACGCCATGACGCTTTTCGACGTCGCAAGCAGCGACTTCACCCCACCCGCCCCGCACCCGAAAGAATCCCGCGAGCGGTTTTACCAGGCCATTATCTCCGGTTTCAAAGGGATCATGCGCGCCCAAGGGCTGCGTTTCACCATCTTCGGCGTGGAGAACAACCCGACCGAGTCGGGCGCCCTGTACGTGATCAACCACACGGGGTTCTACGACTTCATCATTGCCGGCATCGGCCCGCACCTGCAGGGCAAGCGGCTGGTGCGCTTCATGGCGAAGAAAGAGGTCTTCGACATGCGCGTCGTCGGGTCCTTGATGCGCGGGATGAAGCATGTGCCGGTGGACCGTGCGGCGGGTGCGGCGTCGATTAGCGAGGCCACAAAGTGGCTTGCTGACGGCGGACTCGTGGGCATCTTCCCGGAGTCGACGATCTCTCGGTCGTTTGAACTCGCCGAGTTCAAGACGGGTGCCGCGCGCATCGCGCACGAAGCTGGGGTGCCCATGATCCCGACAGTGATTTGGGGCTCGCAGCGCATCCTGACCAAGGACCTGAAGAAGAACCTTGGCCGCTCCAAGACACCGGTGTTCGTCTCCTACGGCGAGCCGATCTGGGCGACCGGCAACGCGGAAGAAGACACGCGCCGGGTCAAGGACGCAATGCAGGCGCAGCTCGAAGAACTGCGGGAAAAGTACGCCGAGAAGTACGGGCCGTTCAAGGACGGTCTGGACTGGATGCCGGCCTCCCTCGGCGGCAGTGCCCCGACGCTGGAGGAGGCGAACCAGATCCTGGAGCGCGAGCGGGCCGCCAAGAAAGCTGCACGGGAGGCGAAGAAGTGAACGAGCCTGATTACCGCGTAGAGAACGGGATTTTCTACATCCCCGCTGACGTTCCGGTGGTGCCCATCCAGCCCGGGTGGAAGCGCGAGCGGATGTATCAGGCGATCAGGAACACGATGATCCCTCTGCTTCGTGCGAAGGGAGTGAAGATCTTCGTGCATGGCCTGGAGAACGTTCCGGTTGAGGGGCCGGCTCTCGTTGCGACGAACCACATCGGCTACTACGACTTCATCGCCGGTGCTTTGCCGGGCATGCTCCGCGGCCGCCGCCCGACGCGCTACATGGCGAAGAAAGAGCTGTTCGACCACTGGTTGCTCGGCCCGGTCTGCCGCTCTGTGCGCCACATCGAAGTCGACCGGTCCCTCGGTGCGGACAGCATTATCACCGCCGTTGAACGCCTGGAAGACGGAGAGGTCGTGGGCATTTTCCCTGACGGTACGCTCTCTCCGTCCTTCGAACTGTCGGACTTCAAGACCGGTGCCGCCCGCATTGCGCAGCAGTCCGGCGCGCCGCTCATCCCCGTCGCCGCTTGGGGCACGCAGCGATTCTGGACAAAGGGCCGCAAACCCAGCCTGGGCCGCAACCACTATCCGATTGTCATCAACATCGGCCCCGCTATCTCCACTGATGGCACGGCAGAGGAGGTCACGCAGCGGCTCAAAGACGCAATGCAGGAGCTTCTCGACGTCTCCCGCGCCCAGTACAACGACCGTTTCGGCCCATTCCCGCCCGGCCTGGACTGGATGCCGGCCTCCATGGGCGGCTCGGCGCCGACGCTCGAGGAGGCCCGCGTGATCAAGGAGCGGGAAAAGGCCGAGCGCGACAGGAAGAAGGGCAAGAAGTAGTGGCACCACGGCTCATCGTCAGCGACATTGACGGCACACTGCTGGACAGCAACGGCCGCGTCAGCCCCCGCTTAAGGGAAAAACTGTCGCGCGCAGTCCGCAGCGGAACGCACGTGTGCTTAGCGACGGGCCGCCCCCACCGCTGGCTCACCCCCGTCCTCGACCAGCTACCGTTCACCCCGTTGAGCGTGTGCGCCAACGGTGCCGTGCTGTACGACCCTGCCCGCGATGAAGTCCTGGCGCGTCACGAACTGCAGCCCGACACCCTGCGCGACATTGCCTCCGCGGTGCAGGAGGTCTTCGGGCCGGCTTCGCCCTCTGAGTACGGTTTCGGCGTCGAGCGTGTCGGATCTTCCGCCTTCGACCCCGAGGACGAATGCTTCCTGATCACCCCCGGGTACAGCCCAGACCTGTGGGACATCGGGTACGGCGTGGTCGACGTCGACGAGCTGACCTCGGTGCCCGCCGCGAAGATCCTTGTCCGGCGCGCCGACATGAATTCCGCCGAGCTTTTCGACGTTGTCGCTCCGCTCATCGACCCTGCCGACGCCCACGTCACCTACTCCATGAACGATGGCTTGATCGAGATCTCCGCCCCCGGCATCAATAAAGCCACCGGCGTGTCCACCCTGGCCGCCCACTACGGCGTGCATCAGAAACAGGTGCTCACTTTCGGCGACATGCCCAATGACATTGAGATGCTCGCCTGGGCCGGAATGGGAGTGGCGATGGCAGATGCGGCCCCGATCGTTCACGATGCCGCTGACTTTGTCACCACCTCGAATGATGACTTCGGGGTGGCCCGGGTGCTGGAGCGGTGGTTCTAACTAGCTGCAGCCCGGCCAGCCCGACCCGCCCGCCCGCTCGCTGGCGCTTGCCTTGCTGGGCCCTGCCTTGCTGGCCCTGCCTTGCTGGCCCGGAATACTACTCGAGCATATAAGCTTTTTTGCACGCTTTTGACCTGGTGTTGTCTACGAGCAGTATTCCGGAAACTGCCCAGTAGTATTCCAGCGCCGCTAGGCACCTCTCCGGTAGATGGAGTACTTCCTGTTCTCTTCCGCGCGCACGATCTGCGCAACTCGGTTGGCGAAGATGCCTTCCATGACTGATGTCCAATCTCCCCGCACGATCGGGAAGCCCTCGGCTTGAATGCCGTTCTCTCGTGTCTTCTCCCGGGTAATCACCTTTCGTGGATCCCCGTATATGCCGGAGTATTTTGCTGCCCCGTCCACCTCTGCGACGAGGAATCCGTTGATTAAGAAGTCCACCCGTGAGAGGCATAGTTCCCCATAATCGCCTCGGTAGGCGATCTCTGCCTGAGGTTCGAGCGTGACCACTTCGGGAAGCTGCAGCAACCGATCGCGCGCGACGGTTTCAAGGGGACTTTCGCTGGTGTCGGCGGAGTACTTAATGAGTTCACGCAGGTCCTTGGCCCCCTTTGCGCGGGGAAGAGTTTCACACGACTCCAGAAGAAGGGCCTGTGTGAACCTGTCAGGCCACTTGTTCCGCAAAGATTCCAAGGCTACGAGGCATTCGAGACGTCCGTGGTAGCGCAGTGTATCGAGGAGCATTCTCACTGGCCTCACTACTGCAACCCCGTTGATCTCTCGGATCTCGTGGGGCTTGAGGATGGCACTGCGGTACACAAGCTGCCCTTTCATTTTGGCCCGGGGTTTCGCACCATTGCGGAGGAGGACATCTGTCTTCCTCACCCAAGTCAGAGTGTTCACACCCATAAGGCGCGCAGCCGCAGGACCTGTGACTACCGCTGACCTACAGTGCCGGATTGATTCCCGTATCAGTTCGAGTTCTGCCTGCTTGTCCATGATCCCCCCCGGGGTTTCCTGTGTCCATCATGAACCAGCTGGACCTGGCAGCGCAGCATCACCGTGCGCACTGCAGTGAGCATTCAGGCCTTAGAATACTGGTCGAGGTTATAAGCAAGAACGCATCCTTTTGACCTGCAGCTTCGCATGAGCAGTATTCCGGAAAACCGCCAGCAGTATTCCGGCACCGCTAGGCGCCACCGCGACCCCCAACCCCATAAGGTTTAATAGCCCCCATGTACATCGCTGCCATCGACCAGGGGACGACGTCGACACGCTGCTACATCACCACCACCGACGGTGAGGTGGCGGGGACGGCGCAGTTCGAGCATGAGCAGATCATGCCGCGCGAGGGCTGGGTGGAGCACGATCCGCGGGAGATTTGGCGCAATACTCGTCGCGCGCTGTCCGAGGCGCTTGTCGACGCTGACTTGGAGCTCGAAGACATCAGCGCCGTCGGCCTGACAAACCAGCGGGAAACAGCCGTGGTCTGGGACAAAGCCACAGGCAGGCCCGTCTACAACGCGATTGTCTGGCAAGATACCCGCACCGAGCGTGTCGGGGAGGGAGAGAAGGACCGCTACCTGCGGAAGACGGGCCTGTTGGCTAACTCGTACCCGGCGGGTCCGAAGTGGGCGTGGATCCTGGATAACGTCGAGGGTGCTCGGGAGCGGGCGGAGAAGGGGGAGTTGCTGGCGGGAACCGTCGATACGTGGCTGATTTGGAATCTCACCGGCGGCGCGCGCGGGAAGCGCTCGGTCTTCGGCCGTGGCGGTGCCCAGCACGTGACCGATGTGACGAATGCGTCGCGCACGCTGCTCATGGACCTGGAGACCCTCGACTGGGACGACTCGCTCTGTGAAGAGATCGGTGTCCCGCGCAAGATCCTGCCGGAGATCAGGCCGAGCTTCGGTTCTTTCGGCACCATGCGCCGACGCAAGGGCAGCCGCGACGTGCCGATCACGGGTGTGCTCGGCGACCAGCAGGCCGCGTTGTTCGGCCAGGGCTGTCTCGAGCAGGGCGACGCGAAGATGACCTACGGTACCGGCCTGTTCATGCTGCTCAACACCGGTGAGGAGCCGCAATTTTCGGATCACGGCCTGCTCACCACCGTCGCCTACCAGCAGGACGGCAAGAAGCCGGTCTATGCGCTGGAGGGGTCAGTTGCGGTTGGCGGCTCACTGATCCAGTGGCTGCGCGACCAGATGGGCATCCTGTCTTCCGCCGCCGAGTCGGAGACGCTTGCCAGCCAGGTCGACGATTCCGCGGGCGTGGTGATCGTTCCGGCGTTTTCCGGCCTGTTCGCCCCGCGGTGGCGCCCGGACGCGCGCGGCGTGATCACCGGCATCACCCGCTACATCGACCGCCGCCACATCGCGCGTGCCGCCCTCGACGCGACCTGCCTGCAAACGCTCGAGGTGGTCAACGCGATGGAGAAAGATTCCGGCATCAGCATCGACGCATTGCGTGTCGACGGCGGCATGACCGCCAACGACCTGCTCATGCAAATGCAAGCCGACATGCTCAATTCCACGGTGGTCCGCCCAGACAACATGGAGACGACAGTCATGGGCGCAGCCAGTGCAGCGGGTTTTGGCGCTGGGCTTATCGACGACCCCTTGAGCCTCGGCGGGGACACCACCTGGGAAAACGAAATGGCCGGCCCCGACCGGGACCGGCTCGTTTCGCAATGGGAGGAAGCGGTTTCCCGCTCCCTGGACTTGGCGCCTTAGCGGTTAGCGCTCGTCGATAGTGACATCCAGCTTGTTGGTCTGCACGTTGTAGGTGATCTTGCCGCGCTCGAAGTCGACGCGGACGTCGCCGCCGGAGGCTGCATCGTCGCTCTTGACGGGCTTGCCCAGCGGGCCGAGGTCCATGCCCTGCTTGAGCCAGGCGTCGGCGATCTTCTCGGGCATGACCACGCTGCTGCCGTCGGAGGAGAGCGCCTCGACGCCGTTTTCGAAGAAGGCGTACTCGTCGCCGCCGACACCCTTGATCACTCCGTCGAGCTGGCCGAGGACCGGATCGACCTTGCGCCAGGTGTCCTGAATGTCCTCGCTGCCGGACATCTCGACGATCTTGCCAATGTGCGGGCGCAGGCTGGACAGCGTCATGCCCGGCAGGACCTCAATGTTGGCCACATTCGAGACTTCCTCCGGAATCAGGTCTTTGCCTGCGATGAAGAGGAGCACAGCACCGGCGACAGAGCCCACGGCAGCAGCGATTGCTGCCGGGTCACCACTGAGGATGTCCTCGAAGGAGATGTCGCTGGACAGGTTCGCCGCGTTGTTGATGTTGGTCTCCGTGCCGTTCGAGTCCTTCACCGTGCCGGAGTTGCCGTTGTTTCCGTTGTTGCCGTTGCTCGGCTTCGGCGCGGGCTTCGGTGCCGGTGCAGCGCCGCCGCCCTTGATCTCGTTGTACTTGGTCTTCGCGTGGCTGCGGACAGTACCCAGCTGGGAGTAGAGCATGTCCCCCGGGCAGTCGTTGTAGTGGAAGTCGCGGTGGGCGTTGATGGCCGGGAAGTTCGCGCCGGAACCCTTCGGGAACTTAGTGCCGCGGAAGGAGTAGTCGGAGCGCAGGTAGACGGTGCCGGTCGGGTCGAAGTTCGAGCTTGCGGCCTTCCAACCGATGATGTCGCCCATGGCCTTGAGCCCTTGCGGGGTCGGGGCTGTCTTGGAGTAGTCGCCCATCATGGACACACCCCAGGTGTTGGAGTTGAAGCCGCCGACGTGCGCGCCCTGCGGGCCGCGGTCCAGGCCGCCTGCGCGGCCCTCGTAGATGTTGCCGTACTTGTCCACCACGGCGTTGTAGCCCAGATCCTGCCAGCCCAGGCCCTGGTGGTAGGCCTGCATCGAGCGCATGATGCCCGGTGCCTGAGCTGCGGTGTAGTTGTTGGAGCCAGCAGTGTGGTGCACCGTGACGGCCTTGGTCGGCTCGGTGTAGCTCGTGCCGGTGGCGTTCTTCGCACCCCAGGAGGCGCGGGTGATCACCTTGGGCATACCGTTACTGTTGTACTGGGCCGGGGCGATCGCACCGTCGACAGTGCCTTCACCACCGTCGATGAAGACGGCCTCGAGGTCGCTGGCGGTGGTCACCGGAGCAGCCTCGGCCGGAGCCTCGGCGGGGTCTTCATCGCCGTGCTCTTCGGCGCCTTCTTCGCTGAGCTCCTCGATGTCCGCCACCGGTGCGATGTCACCGTAGTTGGTCGGCAGCGCCGGTGCGTCGCCCATGACAGCGGGGGAGTCGGCGTCGGGCACGTCGGGGAGGTCGACCGGGTCAGAGTCGGGAAGCGCATCGTCAGGAAGCGGAACGTCAGGAATGTCGTCCTGGTCGGTGACTTCGGTTCCGCCAATGTTCAGGTCGCCGTTCTCGATGAGGTCCACGTTGGCCGTGGAAACCTGCACCTTCTTGGTCGGCTCGACGTAGATCGGCTCGGTGCCCTGGTGGGTGGCATCCTCGGGGGTGGACAGCAGGTCCATCGGGTACCACTCGGACCAGGAGCCGTCGGCACGCTCGGCGCGGACGAAGGCGACAATGTCGCGGTCGCCTTCCCACTGTAGGCCGAACACGGAGAACTCCTCGTCGCGGGTGAACTCCTTGACTGTGCGGGCGGCGTCGCCTTCTGCGCCCTGCGTTGCGACGGCTGGGTCGTCGACGACGACATTCTCAGCGTCGGAAAGCGATGCCTGCGAGGTGGTCACCTCGATCTGTGCACCGGCGGCATCCTGGGTCTTGAGAATCTCGTTCCCGCCGTAAACACCAGCGGCAACAAGGGCTACGGAGGTGACGGCGGCGATGACCGGCGTCTTCCTGCGGGAAGACGGGTTCAAACGTGTACGTGCTTTCACGGTGATCGCTCCTGAGTTAATTGTGACAGCTGTGACTAATCTAGATCACAACGAAGTTTAAGTGACTCGTGTGACAACTGGTGACATTGTGAATCTTCGGCGTGTCGCGTCTGTCCCTGCCGTTGCGCTCCGGCCCCACTACGCTGGAACGCATGACTTATGACCTCATCGTCGTCGGATCCGGATTCTTCGGCCTCACTATCGCCGAACAGGCAGCGTCTGAGCTGGGAAAGCGCGTGTTAGTCGTCGAAAAGCGTGAACATATCGGCGGCAACGCCTACAGCGAGCCGGAACCGGAAACCGGCATTGAGGTGCACAAATACGGTGCCCACTTGTTCCACACCTCGAACGACCGCGTGTGGGAGTACGTCAACCGTTTCACGGACTTCACGGACTACCAGCACCGCGTCTTCGCCATGCACGACGGCACCGCGTACCAGTTCCCCATGGGCCTGGGCCTGATCAATCAGTTCTTCGGGCGCTACTACTCGCCGGATGAGGCGCGCGAGCTCATTGAGGAACAGCGCGAAGGCTTCGACCCCGCCGCTGCCACGAATCTGGAGGAGCGCGGTATTGCGCTCATCGGCAAGCCGCTTTACGACGCATTTGTCAAGCACTACACCGCCAAACAGTGGCAAACCGACCCCACCGATTTGCCGCCGGAGATCATCTCCCGCCTACCCGTGCGCTACACCTTCAACAACCGCTACTTCAACGACAAGTACGAGGGCCTGCCTGTCGACGGCTACGCCGCCTGGCTCGAAAACATGGCGTCGTCCGAACTCATCGATGTGCAGTTGAACACCGACTGGTTCGATGTCCGCGAGAAAGTCCGCGCTGAATCGCCGGATGCCCCGGTTGTCTACACCGGCCCGCTGGACCGCTACTTCGACTACGCCGAAGGCCGTCTCGGCTGGCGCACCCTCGACTTCGAGCAGGAAGTGCTGGAAACGGGCGACTTCCAGGGCACCCCGGTGATGAACTACAACGACGCCGATGTCCCCTACACCCGCATCCACGAGTTCCGCCACTTCCACCCGGAGCGGTCCTCCTACCCGGAGGACCGGACGGTGATTGTGAAGGAGTACTCCCGCTTCGCCGAGGACGACGACGAGGTGTACTACCCGATCAACACCCCCGACGACCGCGCCAAACTCGAAGCTTATCGACGTCTCGCTGCCGCTGAATCCCGCGAGAACAAGGTCCTCTTCGGTGGCCGCCTAGGCACCTACCAGTACCTGGACATGCACATGGCGATCGGCGCGGCTCTGTCCGTCTTCGACAACCACGTTCGCCCCTACTTCGAGGACGGCAAGGCGATCGACCAGCCGCGCGGGCACTAGCGGATAGCGCCCACGCTGTGGATGACCATGTAGATGCCGACGATGGCCGCGATCCACAGCAGAGTCACCTTGGTTTCGTATTGCAGGCGGGGGATGGCCTTCTCGAGGCGCGGGAAGAACTTCTGCCCCGCCACGAGGGCAATCATTGCCAGAATCACCGTCGGCGCGATCATGACGCCGCAGTAGGCGGCGATCGCTAATAGCTGTCCAGCCATAGGCGTATCCCAGTCGCTGATGATTCCCATTGCTGCGATGTAAGGAAGCATGGTCGCCGCTTCCGTCAGTGAAGCTCCTAAACCCAAGATGATCATTTTGGGCAGGCTGGTCCGGATGGGCTTGTTCAGCCGCTTCGGCAGTTCGCCCGGCGCGGGTTTGACCGGGTCGGGGCCGAAGGTTCCGTAGATGGCCAGAATCGCGCCGAGGATCAGTGTGATCCACGGAAAGACGGGGGAATCGGTGATTCGTTCTACGTAGGCGCTCAGGCCGGTGAACCCCAGCAACATGGCGACTCCGAGGGCGAAGTACACCGCCGCGACGGTGAGCAGGTACGCGGCGAGTGCCGGCACGCGAACCGACCGCCACATGACGATGAGTGCCAACGGGATGACGAGTGTGCCGCTGCTCAAGCTGTCGAGCAGGGCCAAACCAACGAGCGGAATGAGGGAGTGCATGATGGAGAACCTTCTCTGTCGTACGAACGTATTAATCCCTTACGAACGTACGACAGACTAAGCTTGTGTGCAACCATGAATGATTTTTCGCTGGACCACCAGTTCTCGGCATCGTCCGCTGCCGTCGCCGATGCGACCATTAGGATCATCGCTTCCCGCGGCCTCGACGCAGTGAGCGTGCGCGAAGTAGCCAAAGAATCTGGTCTCGCTGCGGGCTCCGTGCAGTACCACGCCCCGAACAAGGAGATCCTGCTCGCGCACGCGTTCATTCGCTCCATTCAGCGGCAGACGGCTCGCGTGGACGAGGCGCCGATCCCCAACGATGTATTCGAGGCCTGGGTTGTCCGACTCTCTGAGTTACTCCCCCTCGATGGTGAGCGTCACGAGGATGCGGCGATCTGGGTCACCTACGGCTCAGCGTCGGCAACGCGCGACTGGATAGCCGACCTTTACAGTCAGGTGCTTCGTGATTTCCAGCAAGGAGTCGTGGCTGAGCTGGGTGACAAGGACAACGCCGAGCGCAAAGCACGGCTCATTACCGCGATGGTGAACGGCTTGACGATTGACAACCTGGGGGCTGACGAAGCGGAGGCGGATCGTGTTGTCGGCGACCTCCGCGAAGGTCTGCGCTTGATCCTCGGCGTCTAGAGCTCTTTAACTATCGTCGGGTGCATGGAACCGCAGACTGAAATTTTCGTCCACCACCAGTGCCCTCATTGCGCCAGCGTCATCGAGCAGTTCAACGCCGACCCGGCTCAGTTCGGGGATGCCGCTCTCCTCGACATCACCGACATCCGCAATCTTCAAGACCTTCCTCGGATACCGCGACACCCTGGCGGGGTACGAAGAGATTACTGAGCAGGGGAAGATCGGTGTGCCGTCGAAGGTCATCGACGGCACAAATGTCGAGTTCTTCGACGAGGTGTAACTGTCCAAAATTTCGAAATGCCAAGTGAAACCGTTTCGAAATGCCAAGTGAAACCGTTTCAGAATGCCAAGTGATCCAATCTACCTGCTACGATGGTGCTCATGAGCGGCAATTATCTTCCCCGTCTGGCTGACGGTGAGTTGGAGCGGGCTCTCCGCCGTCAAGGAGGGGTTTTGATCCAGGGGCCTAAGGGCTGCGGAAAGACTGAAACTGCCAAGCGCCAAGCAATGAGCTCGCTCAACGTTGAGACGGACCCAGCGGTGCTCTTGGCAATGGAAACCGATCCTCGTCTGCTTCTCGAGGGCGAAACGCCGCGTCTCATCGATGAGTGGCAGATCGAGCCGCGCTTATGGGATTTCGCCCGTCACGCTATCGACGACCGTCAGGCCAAGGGCCAGTTCATCTTCACTGGGTCGACGGATCCTGGTGCTAGTGCGACCCGCCACTCAGGGGCTGGGCGTTTTGCGCGGTTGAATATGTCGACGATGACACTTTTCGAATCCGGAGAGTCCGACGGATCCGTCTCTTTGGAAGCTGTCGCAACCGGTGATTCAATTCCTTTCGTCCAACCGACGCTCACCCTGCAACAGTTGGCGGAACGGGTGTGCCGCGGAGGTCTGCCGTACAACGTGGGTCTGCGACTGGATGAAGCGCTGGAAAACGTGAGGGATTACGTCACCACGGTCGGAGAAGTAGACATCCGCACCGTCGACGGAACGAACAGGGATCCCCAGCGGGTCAAGAGGGTTATCCGCTCGTTGGCGCGCGGGATTGGGACAGAGTTGGAGTTGCAGACGATTGCGACCGATGCTGCATCTTCCCGCGAGACGACGCGAGAGTATCTGGACGCGCTGGCGAGCATTTTCGTTGCTGTAGATCAGCCCGCTTGGTTCACGCATCTCCGTTCCAAAGCAACGCTGCGAAAAGCGCCGAAGCGGCATCTGGCGGACCCGTCATTCGCAATGGCCGCCTTAGATCGCGGGCCCGAGCATCTTCTTCGTGACAGGGCATACTTCGGCCAACTTTTTGAGTCTTTAGTCGTTCACGAACTGCGAGCGTTCACAGGTCGTGAGGTCTACCACGCCAGGTTGAACACCAAACGTGAAGTCGATGCCATCGCCAACGTTCGAGGTAGGGATGTGCTCGTGGAGGTCAAGTTGGGTTACAGCCCGGAGGTCATCGAGCAAGCCGCCGATTCGTTGAAGCGATTTGCGGACCACTTGGTGGAAGAACCAGCCCTGGTGATTATTACCTCGGGGGGCCGGGCTCTTCGACGAAAGGACGGAGTAGCGGTAGTGCCGATCGGTGCTCTGGGTCCTTAGGCACCTTCATCGAGGTTGAGAGGAATGTCCCACCCCTCCGCTACCATGAGCGCGTGACCATCCTTCTTGCCATCATCGGTCTCCTTCTTGCCACTGCCCTCGTCGCCGCGATCGGTGAGCGCACCGGGCTGCCGTGGTCTGCACTGTTGACCATCGTTGTTGCGCCGGTGCTGTTCATTCCAGGTATTCAGACGGTGAGCCTGGATACAGATCTCATTTTGCCGATCTTCATTCCACCGCTGCTCTGGTCGCTTGCTCGCCGAACGAGCTGGGGCATGATCCGCGCACAAGTGCATGTGGTGCTTGTGATGTCGGTGATGTTGGTCTTTCTCACCATCGCGGCATTGACGGCCACGGCGATGTGGCTCATGCCGGGCATCGGCCTCGCTGCGGCAATGGTGCTGGCTGCGGCGATCGCCCCTCCGGACCCGGTGGCTGTCGACGCGGTGGCGGGTTCGGCGGGCATCCCCAAACGCATCACCGGCACGTTGGAAACTGAGGGCCTGTTCAATGACGCTGCCTCCATCGTCGCGTTCAATGTCGCGCTCACCGCGCTCGTCGCTGGTGGGGATGTGGACTTCAGTGAAGGCGCGCTCAAGTTCCTCTACTCTGCTGTCGTGGCTGTGGTCGTTGGCCTGATCGCCGGCCGTTTGGCGGCACTGTTCGTCAACACGGTCCACGATTCCCTGATCCGCAGAGCGTTCACGTGGGTCTTGCCGTTCGCGATCTTCATCGCGGCAGAGGAAATCCACGCCTCGGGTGTCATCGCCATCGTGATCGCAGCCGTGGAAATGAGCTCCCGCGCGTCGTTCACCGCCGAAGATCGCCTCTCCGGCAACGCTTTTTGGGAAACCATTGAGCTGCTGTTCACCGGGCTTGCGTTCGGCCTCATTGGGATGAGCGTGCGCGACGCGATTGACGACGCTGGAACGATGGTGTGGCAAGCCGTCGGCATCGGACTCGTTCTCTCCATCGTTGCCTTCGCTGTGCGTTTCGCCTGCATGTGGGTGCTGTACCAGTTCAAGAAGCGGATGAACCGAACCGATGTGGCACCGTTGCGCATGCAGGAAGTGCTGCTCATGACGTGGGCTGGCATGCGCGGCCTGGTCACCTTGGCGCTCGTGCTGTCCGTCCCCGCTGGCACGACCAAGTACCACCACGAGCTCTCTGTCATCGCGCTGAGCGTGCTGACCTTCACCATGGTCATCCCTGGTTTGCTCCTACCGTGGCTGGTGCGCCAAATGGACCTCGAGAATGGTCCCGATGCGCACGGTGACCGGGTCAACGCCGAGCTCAACAAACGCGCCTACACGGCCGCCCGACGAGCAATCCAAGAGCACGGCCCTGATCTCGCGCCCGAGTCTTACGAGATGGTCCAGATATGGTTGGGAGAGTTCGCGGAGAGGCGGCACGTGGATCCGGAGGGGGCGAAGGAACGTCGTCAAGCATTTGCCCGCGCGCGGAAAGCCGCAGCTGAATTGCAACGCATTGCCCTTCAAGCCGCGACTGAAGAGCTGCAGAAAGCACGCGGCGAACGGCGCTACAACCCCGCCGACGTCGACGCAGTGCTCGACGAGATTGACCGGTTGGTGATCGCTAGCGAGCGTGACGCTCTGGCATCTCCGGGGCAAATGGTCGCGTGGCAAAAGCCCACGCCGTGACGACGAAGGGGAGCGCCAGAAACATCAGCGGCGGCAGCGAGTGCAGGATCAGGCTGTCGAATGGCCACGTCGGATTGGCGAAGATGACCAACATGAGCAGCCACATCGCCGGCCAATGCATGGGGGATTGCGGTCTGACCACGGTGAGAACCATCGGCAATAGCCAAATCGCGTAGTAGGTCTGCAGTAAGCCGCTGGCCATGAAGCCGCCAGCGAAGCAGACACCAAGCGTGATGAAGGCCCACATGACCTCGTCGACATCTCGCCAGCGCCAGAGCTTTACGACGGCTGCGAGCGTGGCCGCAACAACTAACAGTGTCAGCAGCGTGACTACCCACTCCGGCCAGCCGAACATGATGCCCAGGCCAGCGACGGAGCCGTTGAAGCGGGGGCGGGGCTCCGAGAGATAAGGCACCAGGTTGGTGAAGAACAGCTCTGGCTGCGCAATGGTGAACCAGCCAATAGCGAACAGGACCGCGCAGGTGACCGCGGCGACAACGACCACCGCTGCTTGGAACAGCAGAACCGAGATGATCATGAGCACGCCGAACTGCGGTTTCACAGAGATCGCAAGGCCTGCGACGATGCCCGCCACGTACGCTTCCGGACGGGTGAAATGCTCTTTCCAGTTGGCCCCGCGCAGGCGCAACGAGCACCAGACGAACACCACCATGAGCAGTAGCAAGAACCCATTGATGTTTGTCAGGGACAACGTCGCGCGAACCGGTTCCGGGGTGAAGAACACGACCGTCACTATGAGTGGGAAGACGTAATGGAAGTGGCGTTTGGCTACCAACCACGTTGCTAACGCCAGCGCCGCGATGATGCACAGTGCGCCAAGGGCCAGCATGACTAACCGGCCAGTGGACTCATCGCTGAAGACGCCGATCGGGGCGATCACAACCGTCCCGGCGGGCGTGTACAGGTAGTGCGGCATGTCGATCGTGTAGTCCGAGTCGAACACCGTCTGCCCAGCAAGATACTTGCGCGCCTCAGTCCACACCGGCGTGAAGTCAGTGCCGGGATTTTGGAAAGGGACGGTCACGGCCGCATGGAGGAGCGCGAACAGCATGGTTGCATACAGAAGCACGGCCCAACGAGGGCCTTCCAGGGCTATGGCCAGGCGGTTTCTGGTCGTTGTCGACACAAAAGGAGACTAACACGGCAACTGCGCCGGGCCGGGGACCTGAAATGCGAATGCCAGGTTAACAAACTGGATTGTTGGGTCGCGTCAAAGTTAACCCATGGTGAACAAGGTTGATGGGGCAACAATGCGCGTCGGCGTGTCGCGCCTTTTATGCTGGTAAACGGCGTAAGAATAGGTTGATATGAACCAAAGCTTGACTCCGACCAACTATCTGCTAAAGTTAACGGCAGGTTAACGCAGAGGGAACGAGAAGTTCACTTTGAACCTCGCCCGAGGAGGTCCCCCTCCACGGGCAGAACACATTCAACTTCATGGCAATCGCAAAAACTTGAAAGGAGGATGCCATGATCGCAATCAAGAACATTTCCCAGGACCTGCACGCCCGCTTCGGCGGTGCCGTCGACGCCGACATCATCGACGCAGTCTTCGCAATGGCACTGGCTGAGCACATGGACCGTGCAACGGTGACCAAGTGGATCCCGGTTCGCGCAGAGCGCGCCGCTATCGCGGAGCTCACCAAAATCGCTGACGGCACCCTCGACGCCGCTATGTACGCGGACGCCGCGCTTGCCGCATAACCCCCTCTAGCTAACGAAGAGTTAGCACCCGAATGGCCCCGCTTCGGCGGGGCTATTCGGCATTTCTAGGCGGGGGTAGGCTCCATTTCCTGAAAGGTGTCTTACCTGTTCAGGGTGGACCGCACTGGGTGGGGGGCGTTCCTGGCCCCTACGCGGCCCCCGCTGGATCCTCATGACCAGTCTGCGCTGCGAACTCCCTTGGGTTTTGCGGGGTCCGGTGACGCCAAGTGGGGCCAGAATACTGCTCGCTGTTTTCCGGAATACTGCTCAAGTAAACATGCAGGTCAAAAACGTGCGGTTTGGTTTATGTGGTCGAGCAGTATTCCGGGGCCTGACGGATTGCACTCCGCATTGCGGAGTCCCTGGGGTTTTGCGGAGGAAGTCCACGCTGCGGCGCCTCTGGGGTTTGAGGAACCGGCTATGCGCCAAGCTCACCTCAACCTGAGATTCCTTACGGAATCCCCCAGCCAACCGCGCGCCAAGGGAGGAGTCGACCGGGCAGAACGATTACGCTGGTGTCGATAAGCCGACTAGTGAACTAGACGAAAGCGAGTCCCGTGGAAAACCCCGAGGATAAATCCGTCAAAGCTGTGGATGTGCTGCAGCGCATCCTGTTGCCGCGGAAGGGTGAGCCGCATGATGTGCGGATGCTCTACCTGATCGAGTCGGATCACAACACGCAGCGTGTGAGCTGGCCGGATCGCAGCAGGGTCGCTGTGCCGGAGGGGGCAGAGGTCTCGTTCCAGACGTACTTCAATGCGTTCCCGGCGAGCTATTGGCGCCGCTGGTCGCAGCTCAGCGAGGTCGTCTTGGCTATGGATGTGGAGGGCGCGGCGACAATTTCCGTGTACCGCTCCAAGCACGATGGCACGCGCATCTCGGTGGTCAATGTTGAGGCGCAGGACGAGCGCGTTGAGATTCCGCTGAAGCTCGCCAACTTTGAAGATGGCGGATGGTTGTGGTTTGACGTGAACGCGGAGTCGGAGGCGTCGATAAGCAACGCGGGTTGGTGTGCGCCGTGCGAACCGCAGGAGCAGACGCTTCCCGACGGCACCACCATCGCCCCCTCCGAGAAGAAGGTGGCGGTGGGCATCCCGACGTTCAACCGCCCCCGCGACGCCGTCAATGCACTGCACGCGCTGGCGGAGGATCCGCTGGTGCTCGGCGCGATCACGGATGTGCTCATGCCGGACCAGGGCAACCAGCACCCGGCGGATGAGCCGGACTTCGCCCAAGCGGAACAGAACCTGCAGGGCCGGTTGAAGATCTTCCCGCAGGGCAACCTTGGTGGATCGGGCGGCTACTCGCGCATTATGTATGAGGCGCTCAACCAGACTGACGCGCCGTTCATCCTGTACATGGACGACGACATTGCGATTGAGCCGGATTCGATCCTGCGCGCGGTGCAGGCGGCGCGGTACGCGAAGAGCCCGATTCTCGTCGGCGGTCAGATGCTCAACCTGCAGGACCGCAGCCAGCTGCGCACCTCCGGCGAGCGCGTCAATCGCGGGGACTTCATGTGGGGTGCGGCGGAGCACGCCGTGTACGACCACGACTTTGCGAAGTACCCGCTGGGGTACGTCGGCACGGAGGAAGAGGACCTCGACCCGCGGAAGACGACGTCACGGCCGCTGCACAGGCGTATCGATGTCGAATTCAACGGCTGGTGGATGTGCCTGTTCCCCCGCGTAGTGGCTGAGCAGATGGGCTTGCCGCTACCGCTGTTCATCAAGTGGGATGACACGGAGTACTCGCTGCGCGCTGGCCGCGCAGGCTTTCCCACGGTCACCTGGCCCGGCGCCGCCATCTGGCACATGGCGTGGGCTGACAAGGATGACGCGATCGACTGGCAGGCGTACTTCCACCTGCGCAACCGCCTGATCGTCGCCGCGTTGTACCACGAGGGTGAGCCGGATGGGGTGCTCAAGTCCATGGCGAAGTCCACGTTCAAGCACTACATGTGCATGGAGTACTCGACCATTGCGATCCAGAACGAGGCGATGAAGGACTTCCTCAAGGGCCCGGACCAGCTCTTCGAGATTCTCGAGTCCTCGCTGCCGCACATCCAGTCGATCCGCAAGGACTACTCTGACGCGCAGGTCATTGAGTCCGCATCGGATCTGCCGGGGCCGACGGGTGCGCCGGGTGTGCCGACGAACAAGATCGGCGGCCGCCTGGCCAAGGTGAAGAAGATTCCGTGGGCGGTCAAGAGCCTGCTGCACATGCGCAAGCCGGAGGATCGCGCGCATTGGGAAGCCCCGCAGCTCAACCTCACGGCCGAGGAGGCCCGCTGGTACACGCTGTCCCGCGTGGACTCGGCCACTGTGTCTACCGCGGGTGGCACTGGTGTGGCCTTCCGCAAGCGCGATAAGAAGCTCGCGGACGATCTCGTTGACCAGCAACGCGAGCTCCGTGAGGAGATTGATGAGCGTTGGCCGGAGCTGACCCGCGCCTACCGCGCGGCGAAACCTGACCTGACCAGCCATGAGAACTGGAAGAAGATCTTCGATGAGCAATAACTCGTTGAACTCGACGGAAGTAGACATCCTCCGCGAGCTTCAAAACGCGCTTTACGACGCCCCCGGTGTCCTTCCGGTCGCCCGCGGGTTGAGCTTGTTCGGCGAGCACGCTTTGGGCTGGATGAGCGTCGCAGCCGTCGGTGCCGTGGCGGACCACGAGAAGTCCCGCCAGTGGATCGCGATGGGGGCCGGCGCGTTCACCGCGCACGCCACCTCGGTCATCCTCAAGCGCATTGTGCGCCGCCGACGTCCGCACGATCCGCGGGTCAAAATCGGTGTGGGTACGCCGTCGAAGTTGAGCTTCCCGTCGTCGCATACGACGTCGACAAGCGCTGCGATGGTGCACTTGGCAGACATCACAGGCTCAAACCTTCCGTATGCCGGAATTCCCGTTATGATGGCCTCCCGCATGGTTCTGGGGGTGCATTACCCCACGGACACCCTGGTGGGTGCCTTGCTGGGTACCGGGGTGGCCCGCGCCGCGATCAACATTGAGAGGAACACCCGTGACTGAGCCAGTTGATGAGCCGTTCCTGAAGTCCGAGCCCCACACCGAGGGCGTGGACTACAACCGGAAGAAGAATCCGCCGAAGAACCTCCCGGACGCGATGATCAAAGGTCTGCGTCCAAAGCAGTGGGTCAAGAACGTCCTGGTCGTGGCGGCGCCGCTGGCGGCGGGGCTGGACTCTTTCACCTCGCGGACGGCCATCGACATTCTGCTGGCCTTCATCACGTTCTGCTTCGCGGCATCCTCCATCTACTTGGTCAACGACGCCCGCGATGTCGAGTCTGACCGCGAGCACCCCACGAAGCGCTACCGCCCGATCGCCTCGGGCATGCTGCCGATCGGCCTCGCGTACGGCATGTCAGTCGTGCTCATTGCGCTGGCCGTTGGCCTGTCCTTCCTGGCCACCGACGGCATTGCGCTGGCAGCTGTGGTCGGCGTGTACATTGCGCTGCAGCTCGGCTACTGCTTCGGATGGAAGCACATCCCGGTGATCGACATCGCGCTGGTGTCCTCCGGATTCATGCTGCGTGCCATGGCCGGAGGTGTGGCTGCTGGCATCGACCTGTCGCAGTGGTTCCTGCTGGTCGCCGCCTTCGGTTCGCTGTTCATGGCGTCCGGTAAGCGCTACGCGGAGCTTCTGCTTGCGGAGCAGACGGGAGCCAAGATCCGCAAGTCTCTGCAGGGCTACACCCAGACGTACCTGCGCTTTGTGTGGACGCTGTCCGCCACTGCGGTGGTCATGTCCTACGCCCTGTGGGGCTTCACTCTTTCCAACGGTGTCCCGCCGGAGCAGGGCCTGTGGTACCAGATCTCGATGGTGCCGTTCATCATCGCGATCCTGCGCTACGCCGCGGAAGTGGACAGCGGCAACGGCGGTGCACCTGATGAGATCGTGCTGGAGGACCGCGTCCTCCAGGCGCTGGGGGTGCTGTGGATCCTGACAATCGCCATGGCGGTCTATATCGTGCCTGCGTTCTCGTAGCCCCACCCGCAGGATAAGATCACTGCCATGCATGATCGCGCCCGCCTCTCCCTGCTCATCTCCGCAGCGATAGCGGGCGTTTTCGCATTCTGGGGCGGATGGACCCGCCGCTGGATGAGCGACGACGGGCTGATCGTCCTGCGCACAGTCCGCAACATCCTGGCGGGCAACGGACCGGTGTTCAACGTCGGGGAACGCGTGGAGGCCAACACGTCAACACTGTGGCAGTACCTCATCGCCGCCTTCGGCTGGATCCCTGGCGTGCGGCTCGAAGACGTCTCGATGTGGTTGGCCCTCATCTTCACCGTGACCGCCGCTGCGAGTGCGACGTGGGCATCGGGCCGATTGTGGGGGCACACAGTGCTGCCGTTCGGCATCATTATCTACCTGGCGTTGCCCCCGGCCCGAGACTTTGCCACCTCCGGTTTGGAGTGGGGGTTGTCCCTGGCGTGGATCGGCGTGTGGTGGGCGCTGCTCGTTGGATGGGCGAAACAGCCTGACACCCGTGTGGTGTACTGGCTGGCCTTCTGGGCAGGACTGTCGTGGTTGGTCAGGCCGGAGCTCGCGCTCTACGGCGGATTGACCGGACTGGTGCTGTTGTTCTTCTCCTGGCGGGATTGGCGGCGCATTGGCGGCATTCTCGCGGCAGCCCTTCCGGTGCCCGCTGCGTACCAGATCTTCCGCATGGGCTATTACGGTCTGCTCACTCCGCATACCGCGGTGGCCAAATCAGCGTCGGACTCAGCGTGGGGCAGTGGTGCTGCGTACGTATGGGACACAGTGCAGCCGTATGCGCTGTGGCTGCCGCTGATCGGTGCGGTGGCACTCGGCGTGTGGTTCAGTCTGCGGTTGCAGTCACGCGAGGTCGTCGTAGTCGGGCTTGTTCTCGTGTGCGGGCTGCTACACATGCTGTACGTCATGCGCGTCGGCGGCGACTTCATGCACGGGCGCATGGTGTTGCTACCCCTGTTCGCGTTGCTGCTGCCCGTCATGGCGGTGCCTGCCACCTTGGTCAGTGGAATCGGGTTGGGTGCCCTGGTGATTTGGGCGGGCATTGTGGTCTACCGCGGCCACGACCTCGGCTTCGACGTCTTCGTGGAGAGTCCGGAAAACCTCGTCGTCGTGGATGAGCGCGAATTCTGGACGGCCGTAATGATGCGGGAATCCGGTGATCCGCCGCGGTATGCGGAGGACTTTCTCGTCGCGGACTTGCTCAACGGCTGGCCCGAAGGCCTGGAAGAGGCGCGGCGGCAAAACTCCGGTGCGCTGACCATCATCCGCTTCGACGACAACCCCCGCCACTACACGTGGGTGCCGCGCGCCCGCACGACGGCGGACACTGACCTGCAGGACATCCCGACTACGGCGTACCTGATCAACCTGGGCATGACGTCAGCCAACGCCCCGCTCGATGTGCGTGTGCTCGACTCGGTCGGTTTGGCCACCCCGCTGGGTGCCCGCCAGCCGCGCGACCTGGACGGGCGCATCGGACATGACAAGAACCTGCCTCTTCACTGGCAGTTGGCGGATTCGGCTGTGGGGGACGAAGGGATGCCGGATTACGTCGATAAGCAAACGGTGATGCAGGCACGAGCTGCGCTGCGCACGCCTGAGCTCAATGAATTGCTGGCGACGTCGCGCGAACCGATGAGTCCAAAGCGTTTTTTGAAGAATATGGCGTATTCCTTAAGAAAGGGACGCAATCTGGAAGTGAACGATGACCCGAAGATGTACCTGGATCAGGAAACTCTGGACCGCATCGCCGCAGGTGAGGACGTGGGTTTGCAGGGGCCGCGGATCTTCTGGCCAACGGCACGGCTGGAACAGAAAGTAACCGGTTGATAACATATCGATCACGATGAACGATGAACTCAATTGAGTCATCCTGATTTTTTCTAGTGATTGGTGAACCGATGAACGCGACTCTCTCCGTGCGCCGCGCTGTGGTGGCGCTTGTCACGGCATTCGCTGCCGCGATGATGCTGCTCGTTGCCACCCCCGAGGCTGACGCGAACCCGCGCGGTTGGCTGCGCCCCGACGCAACCGGCCACTGCACGTGGGACCCGGTGAAGTACTGGGTGCAGCGCTGCGACGTGTACTCCCCGGCCATGGGCCGTAACATCCCGGTGCAGATCCGCCCGGCTGCCCGCGGCGGCAACGCTGGCCTGTACCTGCTCGACGGCCTGCGCGCCACCGAGCAGACGAACGCTTGGGTGCACGACGTCAACGCTGCGGCTGTCTACGAGAACGCCAACATCACGCTGGTCATGCCGATCGGCGGCGAGGGCTCCTTCTACGCTGATTGGCAGTACGACCCGAAGTACGGGGGCGGCAAGCCCTACAAGTGGGAGACCTTCCTGACGCGTGAGCTGCCGGGCTACCTGCAGCGCCACTTCGGTGTCTCCCCGACGAACAACTCCGTCATCGGCCTGTCCATGGGTGGTACCGCGGCGATGAACCTTGCGGCGAAGAACCCGCAGCAGTTCCGCCAGGTCCTGTCCTTCTCTGGCTACCTGACCACGACGCTGCCGGGCATGCAGACCATGCTGCGCGTGGCGCTGCTCGACGCTGGCGGGTACAACCTCAACGCTATGCACGGCTCCATGGTCAACCCGGAGCGCTTCGCCAACGACCCGTTCTTGAACATGAACGGTCTGCGCGGCAAGGACATCTACATCTCCGCCGGACCGGGCATCCCGGGACCGCAGGACGCGAAGTACCCGAACGACCAGAAGCTGGCTGGCGCTGGCCTGGAGTTCGGTGCGATGGTGACCACCCGCGTGTGGGAAGCGAAGGCTCGAGCCGAGGGCCTGAACGTCACCTCGGATTACCCGCCGAACGGTCTGCACAACTGGGACCAGTTCGGTAGCCAGCTGTACAAGACCAAGGGTCGTGTGCTGAACCACATGAACGCCTGGTAATCACGGCACCGGCACAACATGGCCCCTGGGAAGATCCTCGCCCAGGGGCTTTGTTGTAGCATCACGATTAGGTCGTGGGCACCCGGCGTGTCACTGACCTAAAGTCTCAAGTTAAACTTAAACTTTGCCACAGAAACCGAGGCCCGGCCTGGGAGAGGGGAAACTCCTGGGGTGGTGAGCTGAACCGGTCATTTCGTCATCCGAGATTTAAGGGTTCAACCACATGCGCAAGCTTTCTAAGGGCCAGCTCCTGGCGGCCATCGCTGCACCAACCGTCATCGCTGCCGGAATCGCCGTCGTTCCTGCCGAAGCACAGAACGGCTCCGACCTGTCGTCCGCCATGTCGTCGGGCCGCGGCATCTCCGACGGCATCCGTCCGTCCGACCCGCCGCCGCGCACCCCCATTGAGGTGGACAACAACCCGCAGGTTGAAGGCCTGCCGGAGGGGGTGTCCGTGGACCGCATCGAGTGGCTCACCCAGCGCCGCGTGGCCGTGTACATCAAGTCCGCCGCGATGCCGGATAAGCCGATTCAGGTGCAGATCCTGCTCGCCCGCGACTGGCACTCCAACCCCCAGGCGAAGTTCCCGGAGGTGTGGGCACTCGATGGCCTGCGTGCACGCGAGGATGAGTCCGGCTGGACCATTGAAACGAACATCGAGCAGTTCTACGCCGACAAGAACGTCAACGTGGTCCTGCCGGTGGGCGGCGAGTCCTCCTTCTACTCCGACTGGCAGAAGGCGGACAACGGCAAGCACTACAAGTGGGAGACGTTCCTGACCAAGGAGCTCGTCCCGGTGTTGGACAACGAGTTCCGCTCCAACGGCTCCCGCGCTGTCGTCGGCCTGTCCATGGGCGGTACCGCCGCGATGAACCTGGCGGAGCGTAACCCGCACCTGTTCAACTTCGTCGGCTCCTTCTCCGGTTACCTGGACACCACCACGACCGGTATGCCGACGGCCATCAAGGCCTCGCAGATGGATGCCGGCGGCTACAACTCTGAGGCCATGTGGGGCCCGATCGGTTCCCAGGACTGGATCGACCACGACCCGAAGCTGGGCATTGAGAACCTGCGCGGCAAGACCGTCTACGTCTCCGCAGGTTCTGGCCAGGATGACTACGGCCAGCCGGACTCGGTGGCAAAGGGCCCGGCTGTCCCAGCGGGCGTGGGCCTGGAGGTCATCTCGCGCATGTCTACCCAGACCTTCGAGCGTTACGCGAAGAAGGCGAACGTGCCGATCATTACCCGCTACCGCCCGTCCGGTGTCCACTCCTGGGAGTACTGGCAGTACGAGATGACACAGGCATGGCCGTTCATGGCGAACGCGCTGAACGTCCCTGAGGGCGACCGCGGCGCGGAGTGCAACGCGGTCGGCGCCATCGCTGAAGCGACGAAGAACGGAGCGGTGGGTTCCTGCGTGAACAACGAATACGACGTCGCCGGCGGCAAGGGCAAGGCTCAGGAGTTCCGCAACGGTTCCGCGTTCTGGTCCCCGGAGACCGGCGCGCAAGTGCTCTTCGGCTCGATCCTGGCTAAGTACAACGCACTGTCGGGCCCGGCAGGTTGGCTCGGCTTCCCGAAGACTGGCGAGCTGAAGACGCCGGACGGCAAGGGCCGCTTCGTCCACTTCGAACGCGGCTCCATCTACTGGACCCCGCAGACTGGCGCGCAGGCGATCCCGGGCGACATGTTCGCCGAGTGGGGCAAGTCCGGCTACGAGCGCGGCCACCTCGGCTACCCGGTCGAGGAGGCACAGGCTGTCGGCGGCGGGTACGTGCAGAAGTTCGAGAAGGGCTACCTGACCCGCAATCCGGACAACAAGGGCCACTACCAGGTCTTCGGCGCTATCGGCGCGAAGTACGGCGAGATGGGTGCTGCCCGCTCCGACCTGGGCTTCCCGAAGTCGAATGAGCGCAAGATCAACGGCGGCTTCTTCCAGGAATTCGAGAAGGGCAACATCTACTGGTCCCCGAAGACCGGCGCCCACGTGATCTACTACGGCGAAATCTTCGACCACTGGGGCAAGAAGGGCTGGGAGCAGGGTGAGTTGGGCTGGCCCACCTCCGACATGAAGAAGATCCCCACCGGTGGACTGACCATCACCTTTGAGAATGGCACGGTCGAGCAGGTCTTCGGCAAGGTGCGCGAACGGAAGTAAACCATGAAGAAACTCCTACCGGCCGTCCTCGCCGCGGCAGGGCTCACACTCGCCGCGTGCGGCGGCACGACTGTGGACAGCGACGACGTCACTGCGACTCAGTCAGCACCGTCCACAACCGCAACGGAAGCAACCACAGAGACGCAGACCGAGACCTCCACCTCGGAAAAGTCGGACGAAGCTGATCCGGCACTGGGCAATGAGGGTGCGGCCAGCGAGGTCGAGGCGCCCGCGGACGAGCCGATGCGCCCGGCCGAGGAGGAGGCGTACCTCGAGGCGCTGCGCGAAGGCGGCGTCAATGTCGACGGCAATGAAGAACAGCTCGTCTCCACTGCTCGCACCATCTGCGACGGCAGCATGATCACGCGTGATGCTGTCGCAGGTCAGCTGGTCGAGCAGGAACAGACGAAGCTCGACGCCGATAAGGTCGCAGAGCTTATCGACGCCTCCGCCAACGACCACATTTGCAGCTAATGAAAGCACGCAACGTATTGACGGTGATTGCCGTCATCGCAGTCCTCGCCGTCATTGCGGTGGGGGCTGCGCAATGGTTTGGACCCGGTGAGGGCCCCCTTGAACCGGGTAAGGATCCCGCGCCGCCGTCGGCCGAGGAGCCTGGTTGGTGTCCTGCGGTGGAGGTGATTTCGGCACCGGGCACGTGGGAGTCGTCGAAAAGCGATGACCCGTTCAACCCGACGGCGAACCCGATGAGCTTCATGCTCTCGATCTCGAAGCCGCTGCAGGAACAATACGACATCAACCACGTGCGTGTGTGGACGCTGCCGTACACCGCGCAGTTCAAGTCGATCCAGTCGCGCAAGGAGATGAGCTACGACGACTCGCGCAATGAGGGCACCGAGCGGCTCAATGCGGAGCTGAAGTTCGTGGCGGATACGTGCCCGTCGACGCAGTTCATTCTCGCCGGGTTCTCCCAGGGCGCGGTGATTGTCGGCGATATTGCCAGCGACATCGGCAACCACCGCGGCGTCATCCCGCCGGAGCGGTTGCGCGGCGCGGTGATGATTGCCGACGGCCGCCGCGAAAACGCGGTGGGCATCAACCCCGGCGTACCGCTGAACGGCATCGGCGCGGAGATCGCGCTGCACCCGCTCAACTCCGTGGTCCAGGCAGTCGTGCCGGGCGCGACAATGCGTGGGGTGCGCGACGGCGGTTTCGGTGCCGTTAATGACCGGGCGATTGAGATTTGCGCGCCAGATGATTCGATCTGCGACGCACCGCCGAATGTGGGCGATGCGCTGGGACGCGCCCGCGAACTCGCCGAAGCTAACGGCGTGCACGCGATGTATGCGTCCAACCCAGATGTGATTCCCGGCACCACGACCAGTCAATGGACCGTAGAGTGGATTCGCGAGAGTATTGACAATATGTAAGGAGAGCCATGGACCTCGAGCAACTGCTCTACCAGTTCTACGACGACGACAAGATCGACTTGCCGCCGGAACTGTCCCTGTTCCAGTTGTGCGAGATGCTCTACCAAGGCAGCGCAGAAATGGGCACGGGCGACCTGCACCAGCTGCGCTACTGGGACTACTCGGAAGACCGCGAAGGTGTGGCCGTCGATTACACCCGTGAGGATGTGATCACCCGCATCAAGGCTGTCGGTGCGCGCTTGCAGCAGACCGGCCAGCCCGGCGACCGTGTGGCCATCATGGCGAACAACTCGCCGGAGTACCTCTTCGGTTTCATGGGTGCCGTCTACGCCGGCCAGGTGCCGGTGCCGCTGTATGACCCGAATGAGCCGGGCCACGGCGAGCAGCTCACCGCTGTGCTGGCGGATTGCGGCGCGAAGACCGTGCTAACCAACAACCTCGGCGCGAAGGCCGTGCGCGAGTTCTTCGCGGAGACACCGAAGCCGCAGCGCCCCCGCATCATGGTGGTGGACTCTCTGCCGGATTCCCTGGCCGAGTCCTGGGTCACCCCGGACGAACCCGAAGACATCGACCCGGTCGACCAGGTCGCGTTCCTCCAGTACACCTCCGGTTCGACGCGTCTGCCGGCCGGTGTGGTGCTGACCAACCGCGCGATCCTCACCAACGTCCTGCAGATCTATGACGCAGTGGAGCTGAAGATGCCGCTGCGCTTGTCGACGTGGCTTCCGCTGCACCACGACATGGGCATCATCCTCACCATCTTCGTGGCAATCATGGGCATCGAGTTCGAGCTCATGGGCCCGAAAGACTTCATTCAGCAACCGAAGCGGTGGACTGATCAGCTCACCTACCGTGAGGGCGACGAGGAGCAGTTCACCTACACCGTCGTGCCGAACTTCGCCCTCGACCTGGCCGCCCGCTACGCAGCGCCGGAGAACCCGGGCGACTACGACTTCTCCAATGTCGACGGCATCATCGTCGGCTCTGAGCCCGTGACCAAGGCGGCCGTGGAGACATTCGTCGAGGCGTTCACGCCGTCCAACCTGGACCCGAAGGTGCTGCGCCCGTCCTACGGTCTGGCAGAGGCGACACTCATCGTCTCCACCCCGCAGACGGAGGAGCGCCCGCACTTCGTGCTCTTCGATCGTGAGAAGATCGGTGAAGGCACCGCCGTCGAGGCCGAGAACGGCATTCCGTTCGCCTCCAACGGCCAGCCGGTGCCGGACATGCACTACGCGGTCGTGGACCCGTCGACCCGTAATGAGGTTCCAGAAGGCACCGTCGGCGAGCTGTGGATCCACGGCGACAATGTGGCCGTAGGTTACGAAGGCCGCGAGGAAGAAACCCAGCAGACCTTCGGCAACACCCTTGGCGAGCGCTTGGCAGAAGGTTCCACCGTCGCCGAGGACGCGCCGTCCGAGGGCTGGCTGGCCACCGGTGACCTGGTTACTTTCTACAAGGGCCACCTCTACATCACCGGCCGCGTGAAGGACCTCATCGTCATCGCCGGCCGCAACCACTACCCGCAGGACATCGAGGCGACCGTCATGGAAGCTTCCGACCACGTCCGTGCGGATTCGGTGGCGGCGTTCGCGGTGCCGGGTGAGGACGTCGAAAAGCTCGTCGTGCTCGTCGAGCGTGCCGAGGGCGCCGACGCTGCTGCCGACCCGATTGCCGAGGACGCGATCCGCGGCGCGATCTCCCACACCCACGGCATTAGCCCCGAGGTCATCCGCTTCTACGCACCGAATGACATCACCCGGTCTAGCTCTGGAAAGATTGCGCGACAGGTGAACCGCAACAAATTCCTCGCGGCCGACGATAAGTAGACGTGTCCGACAACAGAAAGGTGCCCATGACGGAGAGTGAACTCGTAGCGTGGCTGCAGCAGTGGATTGCTGGCGCGACGGGAGCTGAGGACGTCGACCCGACCCTGCCCCTGGAGAACCTGGGGTTGTCCTCGCGCGACGCGGTCATCCTCTCCGGCGAGCTCGAGCGGCTCCTGGACACCAAGCTCGACCCCACCATCGCGTACCAGTACCCGACGGTGGAAGCGTTGGCGCGAGGTTTGCTCGCGCCGAAAGCACGCTTGTCGACGACATCCGCGCCGGTCACCCGCCGTGCCGGGACCGGTTCTGGAGATGTCGCCATCATCGGCCGCGCGGGGCGGTTCCCCGGTGCGGCGGACGTGGATAAGTTTTGGGACCTGTTGGTTGCGGGCCAGTGCGTGACCGGCGACCTGCCGGCGGGCCGCTGGTCTGAGTACTCCGCGGACCCGGTGATGAGCGCGAAGATGCGCGAACAGAACGTCCAGGGCGGCTACCTGGATGACATCCGCAGCTTCGACAACGAGTTCTTCGGGCTGTCGCCGCTGGAGGCGACCAACATGGATCCGCAGCAGCGCATCATGCTGGAGCTGGCGTGGGAGGCTCTCGAGGATGCTCACCAGCCAGCCAATGAGCTGCGCGGTACGCCCGTCGGTGTCTTTGTCGGCTCGTCTTCGAACGACTACGGCATGCTCGTGTCCTCTGATCCGGCAGCAGCGCACCCGTACGCGCTCACCGGCACGGCCAGCTCCATCATCCCGAACCGCATTTCCTACGCGTTCGATTTCCGCGGCCCGTCCATGAATGTGGACACGGCTTGCTCATCGTCACTTGTGGCAGTGCACCACGCTGTGCGCGCGCTGCGCGACGGGGACACGAACCTCGCCCTGGCCGGCGGCGTGAACATTCTCGCCTCCCCGTTCATCTCCACCGCGTTCGCTGAGCTCGGCGTGATCAGCCCGTCCGGCCGCATCGCCGCGTTCTCCGACGACGCCGATGGTTTCGTCCGCGCTGAGGCAGCCGGCTTCATCGTGCTCAAGCGCGTCGAGGACGCGATCGCCGACGGTGATGAGATCCTCGCCGTGATCAAGGGCTCCGCCACCAACTCGGACGGCCACTCCAACGGCCTGACAGCCCCTAACCCGGAGGCGCAGGTGGACGTACTGTTGCGCGCGTATACCGACGCTGGTGTCGATCCGGGCACCGTCGACCTTGTTGAAGCCCACGGCACGGGTACGGCGCTCGGCGACCCGATCGAGGCGTCCGCTCTGGGCGAGGTGCTGGGCGCGAACCGCCCGCTCGCGGAGCCGATTCTGCTTGGCTCCGCCAAGTCCAGCATCGGCCACACTGAATCCGCCGCCGGTGTGGTGGCGATGATCAAGGTGCTCGAGGCCCTCACCCATGACACTGTTCCGCCGAGCGCAAACTTCACCGAGGGCAACCAGTACATCGACTTCGACGCCACGCGCATCGAGGTCGTTGAGGACCCCCGCGAGTGGCCGCAGTATTCCGGCCGCCGCGTTGCCGGTGTGTCCGGCTTCGGCTTCGGCGGTACGAACGCGCACGTCGTGGTCACGGACTTCGACCCGGCTGACTACCCGACGTCGGCAGACTCTTCCGAGGCCCCGGCCGAGGGCGGCTTGGTCGACCCGGAGAATCCCAACCTGGTCCTGCTCCCTGTCTCCGGGTTATTGCCGTCGCGCCGCCGCGACATGGCTGCGACGATCGCCGAGACGCTGAGTTCGAAAACGGATCTGCGCGCTGTTCAGCGCACGCTGGGTGGGCGCAACCACGGCCGCTCCCGCGCAGTGGTGACAGCGAGCTCCGTCGAGGAAGCAGTCAAGCGGCTAGGTGCTGTCGCTGAAGGCAAGAACGCGCCGGGCATTGCCTCTGCGGATGCCCCGCAGACTAGCGGCCCCGTGTTCGTGTACTCCGGTTTCGGTTCGCAGCACCGCAAGATGGCTAAGCCGCTTATGGAGCACTCGGTCTTCTTCCGCCAGCGCATCGAGGAGCTGGACAAGGTCGTCGGCTTTGAATCCGGCTGGTCCATGGTGGACCTCATCATGGACGATGAGCAGACCTATGACACAGAGACCGGCCAGGTCACCATCACCGCCATCCAGATCGCGCTGACGGATCTGCTAGCCAGCTACGGCATCACCCCGGCCGCCACGATGGGCATGTCCATGGGTGAGATGGCCGCGGCATACGCCGCTGGCGGTCTGTCCGCCGAGGACGCCATCGTCATTGCCTGCGCCCGCGCCCGCCTCATGGGTGAAGGCGAGCAGCAGGTTGCCGGCACGGACGGTGAGGGTGCCATGGCGGTGGTGGAGTTGAGCCGGGAGCAGTTGACGGAATTCGTCGATAAGCACCCGGAAGCTCAGGGCGTGGAGCCTGCTGTGTACGCAGGGCCGGGCATGACGACGGTCGGTGGCCCCGGAAAGGCCGTCGACTACCTGGTCGCAGCGCTGGAGGAAGAGTCGAAGTTCGCCCGCAAGCTGCAGGTGCGCGGTGCGGGCCACACGAGCATGCTCGACCCGATCCTGGGTGAGCTCGCCGCGGAGATCGCCGGCACCCAGCCGCGTCCGCTGCGCATCACGCACTTCGGCTCCGTCGATGGCACGCACCACGCGGGCGAGACGATTCACGATGTCGATTACTGGATCCGCATGACGCGCCAGCCGGTCATGTTCCAGGACGCCACCGAGGCCGCGTTCGCCGCCGGCCACACGACGCTGGTGGAGATTTCCCCGAACCCGGTGGCGATCATGGGCATGATGAACACGGCGTTCTCCGTGGGCAAGCCCGACGCGCAGCTGCTGTTCTCGCTCAAGCGCAAGGAGAACGAGGTTGCGACGCTGCTGGACCTCGCCGCGAAGCTCTACGTGAACGGCATGCCGGTCGATTTCGCCGCGCTTGCGGGCGAAGGTCCGCGCGCAGACCTTCCGCACACCCCGTTCCACCGCAACGAGCTGTGGACTGACGCACGGCCGTCCAGTTCCGGTTCCGGTCCGCTGGGTGCGCGCGTGTCGCTTCCCGACGCCACCTACGCCTACGCCACCCCAGCCGACCAGATCTTCTCCTCGATGCAGTTGGTGGAGATCGCCGCAGCTGACGTGGACCCGGAGGCCCGCGTCGTTGCTGCAGAGGAGCGCGCGCCGCTACCGGCTTCGGGCGAGCTGACCACAATGGTCCGCCGTTCTCTCGGTGGTCTCACCGTGCATGTCTACAACGGGGCAGTGCTGGTCGCGGAAGGATTCGCGTCCACGCTCAACCTCGCGGAGACGAGCCTGCCGGGCGTGACCAACGCCCCGGAGGCCCCCGAGATGGCCGCCGCCCGCGAGAAGATGATCGCCGGTGCGAAGGCTGATTCCGAGATCGACGCCGTGCGCTGGGACCCGGCCACCGAGACGGTTGAGCAGCGCTTGCGCTCTATCGTCTCCGAGTCCATGGGTTACGACGTCGACGATCTCCCGGTCGAGCTCCCGCTCATTGACCTGGGCCTTGATTCGCTGATGGGCATGCGCATCAAGAACCGCGTGGAGAATGACTTTCAGATCCCGCCGCTGCAGCTTCAGGCGCTTCGCGACGCCTCCGTTGCCGACGTGATCACGATGGTCGAAGACGCGGTCGAAGGCCGCCCCGAAGAACCGCAGCCAATGGCGGAGAATGACCCGAACCGCGATCCGGGCCAGGCCGCCGCGAAGGCGAAGGGTGTCGGCGTGGCCCCGCGTGACGCGTCCGAGCGCATGGTCTTCGGCGCGTGGGCCAAGTACGCCGGCGCGGCTGCCGCGGGTGTGACCAGTGAGTTGGATCCGATCACGGACGAGCAGGCGGCAGATATCGCCACTCACCTGAGTGATCGTTCCGGCATCGAGGTCACCGCCGAGCAGGTCAAGGAAGCTGAGACTCTCGAGCCGTTGGCCAATATCGTCCGCGAGGGCTTGGAGACCCCCGTCGAGGGCAACGTCCGCGTGTTGCGCGAGCGTACCGACGACACTACCCCCTCCGTCTTCGTCTTCCACCCGGCTGGTGGGTCGAATGCGGTGTACCAGCCGTTGACGCGTCGTTTAGCGGACAACGTGCCGGTCTACGGGCTGGAACGACTCGAAGGCTCGCTCGAGGAGCGCGCTGCCGCCTACATCGAGGACATCCGTGAGTTGTCTGCAGGCCTGCCGATTGTGCTCAGCGGCTGGTCCTTCGGTGGCGCGCTGGCGTACGAGATCGCGTTTCAGCTCGACGAGCTGAAACGACGCGGCGAAGCGGACGTGCAGGTAAAGTTCATCTCCCTGTTGGACACCACCCAGCCGTCGAACCCGACGCCGGACACGCCGGAGAATGTGCGTGCCCGCTGGGACCGCTACGCGGAGTTCGCGAAGGACACCTACGGGCTGGACTTCGAGGTGCCGTACGAGCTGCTCGACACCGCTGGTGAGGATGCGCTGTTGAACATGCTCGGCGAGTTCTTGGCCTCGACCGACGCCTCCCAGCACGGCCTGGCGGCGGGTGTGCTTGAGCATCAGCGTGCCTCCTTCGTGGACAACCAGATTCTTGCGAAGGTGGACATGCAGCGCTGGAAGGATGTCGACGTTCCCGTCCTGCTGTTCCGTTCTGAGGGCATGCATGAGGGCGCGATCATGCTGGAGCCGGCCTACGCGGAGATTGATCCGGATGGTGGCTGGGCCGCTATCGTGGACGACTTGACCATCGTTCAGCTGCCGGGTGATCACTTGGCGGTGGTGGATGAGCCGGCGGTGGGGATCGTCGGCAAGCATATGCAGGAGTGGATAGATGACAACCGCTGAAAAACTCGCTGAACTGCGCGAACGCCTCGAGCGTGCGCAGGACCCCGGCTCCGAGCGTGCGCGCAAGAAGCGTGATGACGCTGGCCAAACCACCCCGCGCCAGCGCATCCAGGCGCTTCTGGACGACGGGTCCTTCGTGGAAACCGGCGCCCTGGCCCGCACCCCCGGCGATAAGGACGCGGTCTATTCTGACGGCGTTGTGACGGGGTACGGGCGGATCGACGGCCGACCGGTGGCCATTTACGCCCACGACAAGACTGTCTACGGCGGGTCGGTCGGCGTGACGTTCGGCCGCAAGGTTGTCGACGTCATGGAGTTCGCCATCAAGATCGGTTGCCCAGTCATTGGTATCCAGGACTCGGGCGGCGCGCGCATTCAGGATGCAGTGACGTCGCTGGCGATGTACTCCGAGATCGCGCGGCGCCAGCTGCCGCTGTCGGGCCGCTCGCCGCAGATCTCCATCATGCTGGGTAAGTCCGCCGGCGGTGCTGTCTATGCGCCGGTGACCACGGACTTCATTGTCGCCGTTGAGGGCCAGGCCGAGATGTACGTCACCGGCCCGGCTGTGATCAAGGAGGTCACGGGCGAGGCGATTTCCTCTGCTGAGCTCGGCGGTGCCGTCCAGCAGGAGCAGAACGGTAACGTCACCGTGACGGTGACCAGCGAGGATGAGGCTTTCGAGTTCGTCCGCGACTTGCTTGGCCACCTGCCGACAAGCACGTTCGACGAGCCGCCCGTTGTCTGGGCCCCAGCGGACGAGGACCTTGACGACTCCGCACTCGACGACTTCATGCCCGACGACACCAACGCCGGCTACGACATGATGGACCTGCTGGTCCAGCTTGGTGACGACGAAGAGATCCTGGAGATCCAAGAGAACTACGCCCCCAACTTGATCTGCGCCATTGGGCGTATCGACGGCAGGCCTGTCGGCTTCGTAGCCAACAACCCGATGCACTTCGCCGGCTGCATTGATGCCGATGCCGCTGACAAGGGTGCTCGGTTCATCCAGACCTGCGACGCTTACAACATCCCGCTCGTCTTCGTCGTGGACACTCCTGGCTACCTGCCCGGTGTGGATCAGGAGAAGGTCGGCTTGATCCACCGTGGCGCGAAGCTCGCGTTCTCCGTTGTGGAGGCGACCGTGCCGAAGATCTCCCTGATCGTCCGCAAGGCCTACGGCGGTGCGTATGCCGTGATGGGGTCGAAGAACCTCACGGGTGACTTGAACTTCGCGTGGCCGACTGCGCAGATCGCCGTCATGGGCTCGGCCGCTGCGGCCGTGATGATTCAAGGCAAGCAGCTCGCCGCGATTGACGACGAGAACCAGCGTGCTTACATGAAGAAGGTCTTCATGGACTTCTACGAGGAGAACATGACCTCCCCGTACGTCGCGACCGAGCGTGGTTACCTCGACGCGATGATCCAGCCGTCTGAGACCCGTCTGACGTTGCGCCGCGCCCTGCGCCAGCTGTCCACCAAGTACGAAAACGACCTGCCGAAGAAGCACGCAATCCGGCCGCTGTAGATCGCTGCGCTGCGTCTTTTCCCTTTTTCGCCGAAACTGTAACGTTTTGGTCACGCTCGGAGATACAGATTGAGTAATGCTTTTACCCAAACTCTTTCAGGAGGTTTTTCCATGCTGAGCAGCGCAATCGACATCGTCGCTGAAATTGCCAACTACTTGAACTGGATTGTCCGCAACGTCCAGCAGGGCAAGTTCGACATCGGGTTGTAAATCCCCGCCTGTTTCCCATATCCCCGTCGGTTCGCAGCAAGGCGTTGACCGGCGGGGTTTCCCTTTGTCGAAAGCGGTGAGGTCACTGGGGGGGATGACGGATAGGGTTCGTGGGCCGTTGTTGTGCCTCGATTCAGCGTCAGATCCGAGGCAGATTGGATGTAAAAGAAAAGTCGGTGACTCTCCGTAGGTCGCCGACTAGTTCGCTCTTACTATCGGGCGAGCACGCCAGAGATGCCGCGCCACCCCAACATCAGTAGCGCCGACATCACGCACGCCACGATGACGAAAGACCAGTGCGGCAGTGCCTGGTTCCGGATACCCCAGATAGCCAGTCCGGTGACGACGGTGACCAACCAGATCAAAGGGCCGTGGCCGGTGGCTTTGGTAGTCCCAGTGTCTGCGGACGGTTCGGTTGTGCGCAGGCCAAACTCCACGATGACCCAGCCTAGGGCGACTCCGATAGCGAAAGGCCACACAGTGGAGGCCCAGCCGGCAAAGTTGAACGGCATGTCGTCTGACTGGTGGGCCAACCGGGCGAGCAGAGCGAAGATGGCGATAGCGAGGAAATCCAGGGCGACGGCGGTCGGCTTAGTGATCTTCATGTTCTCGACTCTAGCCCCCTGAAAGCATGCATTCGGTTTGCGTGCCTGGCAAATATGGGCCTGAACAGTGTTGCTCGATGCAAACGGTTCGAAACATGTGGGGGGAGCTAGGCTGCTTGCCTGATGCGGCGGGCGGGTTAAAAGACGGAGTCGTTCCACCAGCGGCGTTCGGGTGTGCCGGCGCGTGAGCCGTCGTGGGCTAGTTTGATGCCCACGATTTGGTGCAGCTCGACGACATCATGTTCGAAGCCCCATTCAGAACCGGCCATGTACATTCCCCAGAGTTTGGCGGTGTTTTCCCCGACGAGCTCGACGGCCTGATCCCAGTTGGCCTTGAGGTTCTCGCACCAATCGCGGAGGGTGCGCATGTAGTCGAGGCGGATGTTCTCTTCGTGGAAGACCTCGAATCCGTGATCCTGCATGTTCTTGACCACGGTGCCGGAGCCAGTGAGCTCACCGTCGGGGAAGATGTAGCGGTCCATGAACTCGCCGCTCTTTGTCTTGTGGTTGTCGGGGTAGGTGATGCAGTGGTTGACTAGGACGCCACCGTCTCGAAGCTTGCCTGAAAGGAACTCGAAGTAGGAGGGGTAATTGTCCACGCCGATGTGCTCGAGCAGGCCGATCGATGAGATCGCGTCGAAATCGGTCTCGTCGACGTCGCGGTAGTCGAGGTAGCGGACCTCCGCGAGGTCGGCGAGGCCCTCCTCCTCAATCGTGGCCTGTGCCCACTCGGCCTGTTCTTTGGACAGGGTTACTCCGAGTGATTTCACGCCGCGGCGGGCAGCATAGCGCACCATGCTACCCCAGCCGCAGCCGATGTCGAGGTGGCGGTCGCCCGGTGAGAGGTGCAGTTTTTCAAACACGAGGCGGAATTTGTTCTCCTGCGCATCATCCAGGCTCGCATCAGGCGTCGGATAGTAGGCGCAAGTGTAGGCCATGGAATCGCCGAGGAAGAGTTCGTAGAACTCGTTGCCGACGTCGTAGTGGGAGGAGATAACATCCGCGTCGCGTTCTTTCGAGTGGCGGGATAACCCTTGGCGCACGCGGCGCTCGAGCCATGACGCCTGCTCAGCTTCGGGGATTGGCTGAATCTGAATCGCACCCATGGAGCGCAGCGAGCGTGCGATGCGCAGGCCGGTGGCGACATCGGGGCGCTCGAAAGTGTCGTACAGGGTGCGCAGGTCATCGAAAATGCCGTAGGGGTGCGCGAGGTGCTCGCCTTCGACGGTGAGTCCACCGGTCACCCACGCCCGTGCTAGACCTAAGTCGCCCGGGGCGGTGGCAATATAGGACAACCCCTCGGGGCTGCTCACGCACACAGTGTGATCGGCGTTTTCGGGGCCGGTGGCCGATCCGTCGAAAGCTTCCCAGCGGAAGGGGTTGCCGGTGGGGAAGAGGGTGTCCACGATCTCTGCGACGGTCATGGGGGTGAAAGAGCTGTGCAGATTGTCAGTGATCATGGTGTCCTCCTATGCGTTGTCAATTGTCTTTTCGTACAGGCCCGGGAACCTCAGCTCTGGGTCGTAGCGCTGCTTCATCTGCTCCGGCAGATCACCGCCATAGAGGTTCTTGAACTGGGAGCGGCTGTAGAACGCCTCCGAATACAGTGATTTGTGCCCGCCCAGCTCTGTGACTTTCGCTTCAATGATCTTGTTAAAGGCACCCGGTTCCTGTTTGTCAGACACGTGGTCGGCGGGCACGCCTGACCAGAACCCGACGTTGACCCATGTGGTTCCCGGTTTGAGCGGGTACAGCGGCCACGGTTCGGATTCGCTGAATCCGACCCCGGAGAGTTCCTCCACGCCTGCGCGGAGGCGGATCGGGCATAGCCACACCGGTTCGATATCGCTGGCGCTGAAGAACCAGGAGAGGAACTCGGCGACGTGGTCATCTGTGACCTCGATGTCTTGGACTACTCGTTCAGTGCGGGGCAGACCTTTCGGCTTCTTCAGGAACCGGTATTCGAGGTCGTGTTTCTTGTCCGCGCCCACCAGTTTCCAGTAGAAGGAGCTGCGCCGTAGCTCCCGCGGCCACACCGCGCGTACCTGCGGATGTTGGGCACCGAATGCTCGGGAGCACCAGAACCAGTCGGTGTCCCAACGCCAGATGTAATCGCGGATGGTCAGGTAGTCGTGTTTCGTGCCTTCCGGGTGTTGGATCGAGCGGTAGTAGATCCCTTGCCGGGTGTAATCGGAGGTGCCGGCAGCGGTGTCAACCTGAAACGCCAGTACCAGGTACTGCTCTTCGGGGGAGAAAGCAACGGCATCGAGACCGTGCAGGTCGCGGCCTCCCCACTCCCCCGACGTGGCCAGCTGCGCCAGCGCCGCCTGGAACGTGTCTAGGTCGCTGTAGCGAACATGCTTTAGCTCAATGAACGGGGCAACCTCCTCCAGTTCGATCTTCAGCCGCACGGCGTAACCGAGAGACCCGTAGGAATTCGGGAAGGCACGGAACAATTCGACGTTGCGTTCGCGCGAGCACGTGAGGAGCTCTCCGGTCCCGGTGATGACGTCCATTTCCAGGACGGACTCGTGCGGCAGACCGTTGCGGAAACTAGTTGATTCCACGCCCATTCCAGACACCGCGCCCCCGAGGGTAATGGTCTTCAACTGCGGCACGACAAGCGGTGCCAGCCCGAACGGCAGTGTTGCGTCGACGAGGTCCTCGTAGGTGCACATTCCTTGCACATCGGCAGTTTTTGCGACGGGGTCAACCTCGATGACACCCCCGAGGCCGCTGACGTCGAGACCGGTCCCGCCGCCAGCGCGCGAACGAAAGAGATTCGACGTGCGCTTGGCTAAGCGCACACGCTGCCCGCCGGGCACGGCATCGAAGCTGCTCGTGAGCGTATCGACGCTTCCTTGATGCGCATTCCACCCCACCGGCTGAACGCGCCGTCCGTCCATGCGTGGGGCGCCGGCAATTCTCGTCGCTATGTTTGCGGCGGCATTTGTGATTACCCCCGCTAGATTGAGCAAGCCCGGAGTAGCACTCATAGTTGCCACTGTAGACCCTTTCCTTACGTCGTGCGCAGCAAGCACGAGGGGCTTGGGAACCACAGGGTGCTCACGACGGGAGCGGGAGTACCGCGACGCCTCAATCGGGCCCGTTCGCCTGCGGCCTGCCGAGCATGAAGCCTTTTCCGGCATAGACCAGCAGGTAAATTACCCAGCCGATAAGCGTGATGAAGGCGAAGGAAATGATCCGGTAGACCAGCGTCGCTGCGGTGGCATGGACGAGGGTCAGGCCGGAAGCGACCAGTGACGCCGTGGCGACGGGTTCGACCGTGCCCACGCCGCCGGGGGTGATCTGGGCGGCGCCGGCGAGCTTGGTCATGATGAACGCCAGGGCGACGCCTTGGATCGTGGTCTCATCCGGGCCGGTGGTGAAACCGGGGGCGGACAAACCGCTGGCGGCGGTGACGGCCCAGACGGAGAAGTAGAGGGTGGCTACGTCGAAAAGCTGGTTGAGCAGAGAGAACGTCGTGGCGGCGACGAACTCGGGCACCGTCATGCGGATCGCGGAGAGCTGGTTGATCACGGTCAGAACCCGCAATTCAACAGTCGGCGGAAGGACCCGCGCCCACCGGGTCAGCACACCCGGGTTGAACGCCGCCCAGAACACCAGACCAATGGCCACTAGCGCCACCACGAGCGAGCCGACAAGCGCCCACACCGACAATCGCGCGCCGAGGAAGATCACGGCGGCGATGCCGATGACCACCATCCACACGGTGGACAGTGCCCCGGAGATGACGAAGAACCATCCGCACCGTCCGGTCGAAGCTCCCCAGGACCTATGCACCCGGTAGGTCAGCCATGCGGACAGTGCGGGCCCGCCGGGAATGGAGGTGGACCAGGCGTTGCTGGCCAGGGTGATGGCGGTGCAGTTGGGGAGGGTGGAGCGGACGCCATCGTCGATAAGCAAAATGCGCATGACGGCGGCCATGGCCACGATCGCGAGCAACGAGGTGACCACCGCCGCGCAGATGGGGGCGGGGTTGGCGTGGCGCAGCGCGGTGAACGCGTCGCCGAGGAAGTCCAGCTCGTTGCGGAAGGCGAACAGAAGGACCGCCAGCACGACGACTGGCGCAATCCATCCGATCCACCGCTTATCCATTCAACCGCCGCATCAGCTCGTCGAAGGGGATGAGGTCCGCGTCCTGGTCGACGGTGACACCGGAGCGCACGTGACGGTTCGCGGCGACGGTTCCGCTGACGGGAATGTCACCCGTGTACGGGTGCGTGTGCGCGGTCGGGGTGGGATCTGAACCCTCGCCGAAGGACTCGTAGACCTTCTTCACCCAGCGCGGCGCCCACCAGTTGTCCTCGCGCAGCTCGTGCATCACCGCAGGCACAAGCAGCAAGCGGATCAGCGTCGCGTCGAGCGCCAGCGAAATGATCATGCCGTAGGAGATGTACTTCATCATCACGATCTCGCTCAGCGCGAACGCCGCAGCCACAACAATCATGATCAGCGCCGCGGCGGTAATGATGGAGCCTGTGTGCGCAGTTCCATATTTCACGGCATCGCTTGTCGACGCCCCCTTGTGCCGCGCCTCCACCATCCGCGACACCAGGAACACCTCGTAGTCGGTGGACAACCCGTACAGAATCGCGATGATGAGGACGAGCACCGGGCTCATCAGCGGCCCGGGCGTGAATCCGAGCAGGCCCGAGCCGACGCCGTCGACGAAGACGAGGGTGAGGAAGCCCAGGGTCGCGCCAATGCCCAGGACGTTCATGATCACGGCCTTGATCGGCAGAATCATCGAGCCGAACAGCACCGCCATGAGCAGGAACGTGGCCGCGACCATGTACAGCGCCATCCACGGCAGGCGGTTCAGGAGTGCCTCGATGGACTCGACCTCCATCGCCGGCGTGCCGGAGACGTAGAGGTCCACGCCTTCCGGCGCTTCGATGTCACGCAGCTGATCGACGACGTCTTGGCCGCCGTTGCGGTCCGCCAGCGTGCCCGACAGGACCGTCGTGCCGTCCTGCGTCGGCTTGGACGGTGCGAGTGGGGACGCCAGGCCGGTGACACCGCGGGTTTGCATGACGACGTTGACAAGCTGCTCGTTCGACGCACCCGTGACCACCAGCTTGACGGGGTCGGTGCGGAAGGCGGGGAATTCCTCGTTGAATTCGTCCTGGGCCTGGCGGACCTCGTTGCTGGGCGGGAGGTAGCTCTCGTTGATGCCGCCGAAGGTGATGCCCACGATCGGGAGGGTGAGCAGCAGCAATCCGCCCGTGACGGCAACGATGACAGCCTTAGAGTGGCGCATTGCCCAGGCGGGGATCTTGTACCAGATGGTGTCTTCAAGCCTGCGGGCCGTGCGGGATGCGCGGCGGACCGACCACTTATCGATGCCGCGTCCCAGCATCCCGAACAGCGCCGGCAACACCGTCACCGAAATCACGGCGGCGAGCACCACCGCGCAGATCGCGCCGTACGCGACCGATTTGAGGAAGGCCTGCGGGAACATGAGCAAGCCGGATAGAGCCACGCCCACCATGAGCGCCGAGAAAAACACAGTCTTGCCCGCCGTGGTGGTTGTCTCCGCGACGGCATCTTCTATATCGGCAGGCGTGTTGCCGCGCCGGTCGAGCTCCTCGCGGAAGCGCGAGACCATGAACAGGCCGTAGTCGATGGCCAGGCCCAAGCCCAGCAGGGTGATGACGGACTGGGAGAAGACATTCACCTGTTGGAACTGCGCCAGAATAGACAAGATCGACATCGAGCCGATGATGGACAAGATGCCCACCACCAGCGGCATGCCGGCCGCCACGACACCGCCGAAAACGAACAGCAGGATGACGGCCACGAAGATGAGGCCGATGCGCTCGGCCCGGGCGATGTCGTCGGCCATGCCTTGGTCAAGGGCATCGGCTACAGCGGTGGCGCCGGCGACCTGGACGGTCGCGCCGGGGACCTCGATCGCTTCGAGCTGCTCCTCGAGCGCGCGGTAGTCCTTCAAGGTTTGCTCACCGTCGCCGGCCAGGCCGATTGCGGTGAAGGCCTTCGTGCCGGTCGCGTTAGCCAGCTGCGGGTTCTTCGCGTCGAAGTAGCTGGCCATGTGGTCGACTTCCGGGCGGTTCTTCAGCGCGTCAATCTGCGTCTTGGCGGAGTCGAACACGGCCGGGGAGGCCACGCCTTGCTCTGCCGTGACCAGCAGGATCACATCGCCGGCGTTATCGCGGCCGAAGGTCTCTTCCTCGATCACAGCCGCGGTGGTGGAGTCCGCGTGCGGGTCCTCCCACCCCTCCTGCGACAGGCGGTCGCCCAGCTTCGAGCCCCACAACACCTGCATGAGCAGGATGATGGCGATGACTACGACAGGGATGATCCTCCGGTGCCGGTAGGCGATGCGGCCCCACGTGTAGAACAAGAAGCCTCCTAACCTTTGTTGAGCAGAGCGGAAAGCGGGCGGAAAGGCTGCAGCCAGGCGCCGTCCTCCGGCAGCTGGTCAAGGTTGACGCGCGGCAACGGCTCGCGGAACACGCCAGGAATGTCCTCTAAGTCTACGAACGTGATGGCAGGGGAGGTGACTGCCCAGCTGGCGTGTTCGTGGAAACCTAGGACGGTGGCGGGCAGGCCGTCGGCGGAAAGCTCGTCGAGAAGCTCGTGGAAGTTCTGGCCGTCGGCGGACGCAACGACCACGCCTTGCAGTACTCCTTCTGCGCGGCGGCGCTCGATGTGCTCGATCATTTCGCCGTCGACGTCGGAGTCGTCGTCAGCCTTCGGCTTGGCAAAGACCGCGAAACCGACATTGCGCAGCGCCTCGACCCACGGGCGGACCACGTCGGCCGAGCCGGGGGAGACGTTGGTGAACACGGTGGCTTCCGGCTCGATGCGCCGGCCCGTGCGGGCAGAAAGATCTTCGGCTTGGTGGACCAGCCAGCGGCCGATTGCGTCGAAACGCGGGCGGTGCGAGGACGTGGGCCGCCCGCCCAGAATCGCACCCAGGCCCATGTCCAGGTTGGGGGCGTCCCACACCAGCAGCAGGCTGTCCGGACCCGCCTCTGCGCCGGGCGCGTAGGGGTGGGTCATGTTGTGAAGGTCATTCATTTTTCTTTTCCCAGAGGTATTCGCGAATAACGTGTTCTTTATCCAGGCCTTTGCCTTCGAACTTCGTAATTACTTGACGGTTCGTCAATATGGGTGCATTCTCCCACGGCCACCCCTTGTATTCGAGCATTGGCTCTACATTGACCAGCTCATCAATCCATTCTGCGTAGTCCGCATGATCGGTCGCGACGTGCAGCACACCGCCCGGCTTGAGCCGTGTGGCAATGAGATTGAGCGTCCCCGACTGAATAATGCGCCGCTTGTGGTGGCGCGCCTTCGGCCACGGATCCGGGAAGAAAATGCGCACGCCGTCGAGCGACTCCGGCGCGATCATCCGCGCCAGCACCTCCACGCCATCGCCGCGCACCATGCGTATATTCTCAATCCCGCCGCGCACCACCGACCCCAGCAGCTTCGCCAACCCCGGCTTATACAATTCGACGGCGATCACGTTCGTGTCCGCTTCCAGCGGCGCCATCGCGCTTGTCGACGTCCCCGTCCCCGACCCAATCTCCACCACCGTCGGGTGCCCAGCGCGGCCGAACCACTCGTCGTAATTGATGTGCTGCTCGTCTTCGGTGTTTTCGAGAACAACGCCGAGCCGCGGCCACCATTCGTCGAAAAGCGCTTGCTGATTCTCAGTGAGCGTGCCTCGGCGGAACGTCACCGACCCGAGGCGCGGGTAATCCAGCCCCGTATCAAATTCAGTCTGCGGAGGGCGGCCGTGCGGAAGTTCACCAATAGATTCAGTCACGCTGACATTGTCCACTATGGCTGGTGAAAGCCCGAAATTTAGGCGCCACCTTATTTCGGGGGTGTGTAATCTGTGCCAACAACGCGCTTAAATGCGAGGTTCGCAACTGCCAGCGCAATCCTACGATCGTCGGATACGCTGGGGTTAACAAAAAGTTCATTTTGTAACACCGAGAACAGTAACCGCCGAGTGTGAGGAGAGTACATGGCTACCGCAGTGAAGGGCCTTGAGGGTCAGGCCCCCACCGAGAACGAGCAGCTGATTGCGTGGATCAACGAGGCAGTAGACCTGTTCCAGCCGGACAACGTGGTTTTCGCGGACGGCTCCCGGGAAGAGTGGGACCGCCTCGCCGCTGAGCTCGTGGAAAAGGGCACCCTGATCAAGCTCAACGAAGAGAAGCGCCCGAACAGCTTCCTCGCCCGCTCCCACCCGTCCGACGTGGCGCGCGTGGAATCCCGCACCTTCATCTCCACCCCGACCGAAGATGGCGCCGGCCCGACCAACAACTGGGTCGCTCCGGACGAGCTCAAGGCCGAGATGACCGAGCACTTCCGCGGCTCCATGAAGGGCCGCACCATGTACGTCGTGCCGTTCTGCATGGGCCCGATCTCCGATCCGGACCCGAAGCTGGGCGTGCAGCTGACCGACTCCGAGTACGTGGTCATGTCCATGCGCATCATGACCCGCATGGGCCAGGAAGCCCTGGACAAGATCGGCCCGGACGGCGACTTCGTCCACTGCCTGCACTCCGTCGGCGCCCCGCTCGAGCCGGGCGAGGAAGACGTCGCATGGCCGTGCAACGACACCAAGTACATCTCCCAGTTCCCGGAGACCAAGGAGATCTGGTCCTACGGTTCCGGCTACGGCGGCAACGCCATCCTGGCGAAGAAGTGCTACGCCCTGCGCATCGCGTCCGTCATGGCACGTGAAGAGGGCTGGATGGCTGAGCACATGCTCATCCTCAAGCTCACCGACCCGGAGGGCAAGAACTACCACATCACCGCGGCATTCCCGTCCGCGTGCGGCAAGACCAACCTGGCTATGATCACCCCGACCATCGAGGGCTGGTCCGCGCAGGTCGTGGGCGACGACATCGCATGGCTCAAGCTTCGCGACGACGGCCTCTACGCCGTCAACCCCGAAAACGGCTTCTTCGGTGTCGCCCCGGGCACCAACTACGAGTCCAACCCGATCGCCATGCGCAGCATGGAGCCGGGCAACACCCTGTTCACCAACGTCGCCCTGACCGACGACGGCGACGTCTGGTGGGAGGGCATGGACGGCGAGGCTCCGGCCCACGCCATCGACTGGCAAGGTAACGACTGGACCCCGGAGTCCACCACCCCGGCCGCCCACCCGAACTCCCGCTACTGCGTGCCGATCTCCCAGTGCCCGGCCGCTGCCCCGGAGTTCGACGACTGGGAGGGCGTGAAGGTCGACGCGATCCTCTTCGGTGGTCGCCGCCCGGACACCGTCCCGCTGGTCACCCAGGCCCGCGACTGGAACCACGGCACGCAGATCGGCGCGCTGCTGGCCTCCGGCCAGACCGCCGCGTCCCTGGAGGCCAAGGTCGGCTCCCTGCGCCACGACCCGTTCGCGATGCTGCCGTTCATCGGCTACAACGTCGGCGACTACATGCAGAACTGGATCGACCGCGGCGCCGAGGGCGGCGACCGCATGCCGTCGATCTTCCTGGTCAACTGGTTCCGCCGCGGTGACGACGGCCGCTTCCTCTGGCCGGGCTTCGGCGAGAACTCCCGCGTCCTGAAGTGGGTTGTCGACCGTATCGAAGGCCGCGTCGACGCCGACGAGACCCCCGCCGGCCTGGTTGCCCGTGCCGAGGACCTCGACCTCACCGGCCTCGACACCGACATCGAGGACGTCCGCGAGGCCCTCGCCGTCACCCCGTCCGACTTCGAGACCGAATTCGCCGAGGGCGAGGAATACCTCAAGACCCTGGGTGACCGCGTCCCGCAGGAGATCTTCGACGAGCTGGAGAAGTCCAAGTCCAAGATCTAGGGATCGGCGCGAGCCCGGGCCTGATTTAGGCCCGGAATGATCGGCCACTGCGGAAAAGTTGACAAACTCGATTTCGCTCTAGAACTGAAACCGCTGGTCACAGCGGTTTCCGTCTTTTGGGCGGGGTCAGGATTGTCAACTTTTCCGCGTTCTCGGGGGCGAGTCCTGCACACGTTGACAAACACCAATCCTGCCTAGAAACATCCGTGCAGGTCAGGGCGATTTCGGTGAGTAAATCGAAATCGAGTTTGTCATCTTTTGCAGCGGGGGCTCGCGCGGCGGGGGCCGTGCACCGGACGCGCCAGGCTACCGCGGCCGGAGAACCACAACGAGGTTGGAGACTGCGAACTCGCGCAGGCCGGGCACCTTTGTCACCCACCAGGCCCAGCTCGGGTGGTAGCGGGGAAACGCGAGTAGTAGGTCGGCGACGCCGGCCTGGGTTTTCTGATGGGACCAGGTGAGGCCCCAGGTGGTGGGGACGTCGAAAAGCGAAGTGCCCCAGACGTTCTTCGGGGGGTGGCCGTGCATGCGCTCGTAGCGGCGGCGGGCGAACTCCCCGCCGACGTAGTGCTGCCACAGGCCCGTTTCGTGGCCGCCGAAGGGGCCCAGCCACACCGTGTAACTGATGATGGTCAGCCCGCCCGGCTTGGTCACGCGCAGCATTTCGTCGCACATCGCGTCCGGGTCGGGGATGTGCTCGACAACGTTGGACGAGTACACGATGTCGAAGACCCCATCGTGGAAGGGGAGGGCGGTGCCGTCGCCACGTACGGCGCCGTAGCCGGACAGCCCGGCCGCCGACATCTCGGACACGCTCGGCTCAAGGCCGACATACCACGCGCCGGCCTGCTCGAACTCGGTGGCGAAGTAACCGGGGCCGCCGCCGACATCCAGCACGGATTGGCCGTGGAGGGGGCGGTTGGTGAGGTCGTGGGAGAGGGCGTCGATAAGCAGGCGGGTGTCGCGCGCAAGCCCCCCGTAAAAGATGTCGGGGCGCGACTGCTCGTGGCGAAATGACCGCAACAGCCCGAAAGAGCGCCGAAGCGTGGCCAGTCTGCGTGTGCGCGGTGCCTTCATTCCCGCCACTCTAGCCACGGTAAGGTGGACGGGAATGAAGATCCTCCTCCTCTGCTGGCGCGACACCACCCACCCCCAGGGCGGCGGCAGCGAACGCTACCTCGAACGCGTCGGCGCCTACCTGGCTGAACAGGGGCACGAGGTGGTGTATCGCACGGCGTCGCACACAGACGCTTCACGACGGTCGCTTCGCGACGGCATCCTCTTCCAGCGCCTCGGCGGCAAATACTCCGTTTACCTGCTGGCCCCGCTCGCGATCTGGCGGCAGCGGCCTGACGTGATTGTGGATACGCAAAACGGGATCCCCTTCTTCGCGCGGCTATTCACCCGTCGGCCGGTCGTCCTGCTCACGCACCACTGCCACGAGGAGCAGTGGCCGGTGGCCGGGCCTGTGATTGGGCGACTGGGGTGGTTCCTGGAGTCACGTTTGGCGCCGCGGGTGTACCGGGGTGCGCGGTACGTGACGGTGTCGGAGGCGTCGCGGGCAGATCTCGTGTCGTTGGGGGTGCGCCGGGAGGACATTGCGATCATCGAGAACGGTGTCGACCCCGTTCCCGCTGACCTGCCCGTTCTTGGTGGTTCAGGTTTGCGGGTAGTGGTGCTGTCGCGTCTGGTGCCCCACAAGCGGATCGAGCAGGCCATCGATGCTGTGCGGTGGATCGACGGGGTGACCCTCGACATCATCGGCTCCGGCTGGTGGGAAGACGAGCTGCGAGCTTACGCCGCCGAACTTGGCGACCGCGTCGTCTTCCACGGCCACGTCAACGACACCTACAAGCACGCCGTCCTCGCCCGGGCATCGCTGCACCTGATGCCGTCGCGCAAGGAAGGGTGGGGGCTCGCCGTGACCGAGGCCGCCCAGCACGGCGTGCCCACCGTCGGGTACCGCTCCGCCGGTGGCCTGTGCGATTCCATTGTGGACGGCGAGACCGGTGTGCTCGTGTCCACTGAGCAGGAGTTTCACACGGTGGTGCGTGGCCTGCTGGCCGATTCGGATCGGCGGGAAGCGCTGGGTTCGGCTGCTCGTACCTTCGCAGCGCAGTTCTCCTGGCAGGAGACCGGCCGGAAGTTCGCTGCGCTGCTGGAGGGGTTCGTTGGGGGCGGTGCCCGGGGGCGGTAGAGCGGCGAGCGGCTGCTGTCGGATGTGATCGGCTGGGGTGGACTGGGGCTTGAGAGGGTTTGAGCCGGCCGATACATTTTTAGTATCGCCTTCTAGGCTTCGCCTGCGGCGTTTTCCCAGGTGGGATTTCACCCGAGACGTCAGAAGGCGATACTAAAAATCTATTCCGGGGGTTGAGTGGCGTGAATCTGCCTCGGGCAGTCGCCTGCGCCGAGCAAAAGCATCCCGGCGAGAAGTGCCGCGGGCGGCGAGGTCGAGGAGCGGTACTGCGAACCAGAGCGCCAGCAAGCCGAGACCAAGCCCATTGCGTTTGCGGGCCGGAAGACCGGCGTCTTCGACAGTGAACCCGTTCGCGTCGGGGCGAACGACCAGGCCGACTTCGGGGTCGGAGTAGTAGCGGGCCGTGGCGGGGTCGTACTCGCCGGCCTCTGCACCTGCGAAGATCTCGTTTGCGGCGCGCCAGCGGGGGGAGGGGGTGTCGGTTTCGGTGCCGTCGACGACGAGGGATCCCGATTCGACCACGTTCATAGCCTTCGTGGCGGGGTCGATGACCGGGATGCCGTCGGACCTCGTCAGGAGTGTTGGCCGGTCGACAAAGAAGACGTCCCGGCCACGGTGATCAATCTCGGGAACGGCGACCTCTACTGGCGCGAGGAGCGCCACCGCCCGCGGGGCGTCAGGGACCTGGAGCAGGGCGAGCACAAGAGCGACGGCGGGAAGGCGCAGGTCGACCACACGCAGCGAGGCCGCCGCCACGACGAAAGCGGGGAGGGCGAGGGCAGTGAACTTTTGGGCATCGCGAAGAAGTCCGCCGCCCGGAATCGTAGACACGAGCCACCCCATTGCGCCGGGGAGCAGCCACGACACCAGAGGGACAGCGAATCCAATGCCGGCCAGGATGAGAAGCGGGCGCGGCACCCGTCGCGCGGCCACGCAGAGCAGCGCGAACAACAGAACTCCTACCAGCGCAAACCCGACCTGCCGGGAAGCGGGGGCCGCGTCACCGTTCCAGATGCCACCGAGCCCCATGAGGGAACCGAGGGTGCCGGCGTAGGTCTCTGCACGGGGTGCGAAGGCGGTTGCGGAGGCAGCGGTCGCGGTGGTTGTCCCGGATCCGAGGCTCAGCACGCTCGGCACCACCCATGGCAGGCAGCCCACCACACCGGCGACAGCTACATGCCATCGCCGGTTCACAGCGACCCCCGCGAGCAGCGCGAACAATCCGCCGGTCGGGGTAAGTGAGGCACCCCACATCGCCAGAATCTGCCCCGGCCCTCGACACAACGCCACGGCTGGCAGCAGCCAGGCCGCCGCAGCGAGCGACCATTGGCCCTGCAGAAGACGCTCCACGACGAAGGGGTTCCACACAGCGATCGTCATAGCAGCGGCCGAGGACCACAAGCCGCGGCCCGAACGCGCGCCAACCCACGCCGCCGCACCAGCCGCAGCCACCATGAACAGCGCCACGAACCATGTCGCCGGCACGACCGCCCCCAGCACCGCAAGGACAGCATCCTGCGGCGCGTTGCGCCCCGGCAGGTCTCCAAACCCCAGCGACGCGTGGGTCAGGTAGGGCCGCGGCAGCACCATCATGTCGCGCAGGGCCAAGGAACCCCCGCCGAAAACGAGCAGGAAAGGCCAGGTCAGCGACCCGACGAGGAACACACCCCAGGCGACGAGCAGTACCCGCGCGACGGGGAAGCGTGCACCGTTATCTCCGCCGGACAAGGAACACCGCCCCGGTCACAGCCGCCGCCAGCGCCACGAGCCGGGCGACCACGGCTAGCAGCTGCAGCCACCACAGCACCCTCACCTTGGATTGCGCTTCGGCCACCTTCTCATTGCGGGTATCGGGGGAGAGGCGGGCGGGGCCGTTGGTGGCGTCGATAAGCGTGCCCGTGCGACGCTCAATTTCGTACGTGCGCCCATCGCCGCTGAAGCGCAGCGTGCGCATGCCGTCGACGGTGCCGGGGCCGACGTAGTCGACGCGCGTGCCGTCGTAAATGTCGTAGCTGCGGCGGTCGGGTTCCCACGGGAAGAAAATGACCTGACCGCGGTTGGTTTCGCCGGAGTCGCGCGAGATTTCCGCGTCGATGCCGTCGCCGGTGATGCGCGCGGACTTGCGCGGGCCGGACACCTCGAACGTCTCTGTCGAACCATCGTCCCAGCTCAGCATGTAGGTCCCGTTGTCGATCAGCTTCATCGCGCCGATCACCGGCGGCGCCACGAAGTTGCCCAGCGCGAGCGCGATGACGAACACCGCCAAGCACCACCACAGACGTTTCATGGGACTCCTCTACAATTTCGGTATTACGAACACTAGCAAGCTGCCGGAGCTCGAGGGCCTGCGCGCGGTCGCCGCCCTCGGGATTGTGGTCACGCACGTTTCGTTTCAGACCGGGTTGGGGTCACGGTTGCTGGAGCGTTTCGATTATTTCGTCGCTGTGTTCTTCGCGCTGTCCGCGTTCCTGCTCGCGCGTGGTCCTCGGCGGCGAGGCTATTATCGACGGCGCTTCGCCCGCATCGCGCCCGGTTACCTTGCGTGCGTCTGCATCGTCATGGCGGCGCTGCCCTCCCTGACCGGGTTGTCGCCGTTGCAGGCGGTGGCGCAGGTGTTCATGCTGCAGATCTACGTGCCCGAGGGGCTTGTTCCGGGACTCACTCAGCTGTGGAGCCTCTGCGTTGAAGTGGCGTTTTACCTGGTCTTGCCGCTCTACCTCGTGCTGGGGCCCCGCGCCCGCGGGATCCTGCTGCTCGCGGTCGTCGTGTTCGGTTTGAGTTGGCCGTGGTTGATCACGCTTATCGACGCCCCCGTCAACCTCCAAATCTGGCCCCCCTCCTACGCACCATGGTTTGCGGTCGGGCTGCTGTGCGCGGAGTTCGAGCGCTTATCCGCGGCACCGCCCCTGACCCGATTCACCGGCTTCCGCTGGATCTTTCCGGTTGTGGCCCTCGTGGTCGCGTGGGTCGCCGGGCATGTAGGCCCGCCCGGTCTGCAGCACCCGACGCCGGCCGAGTTCAACGTGCGCATCATTCTGGGGACGGTCTTCGCCGCCCTGTTCGTCGTGCCGTTCGCGCTGGCGCCGTCGACCGGGGCCGGCCGGCACTCCAAGCCGCCGTTCTTAGCCGGGCCCGTGATGGGCGCGCTGGGGAAGTGGTCTTACGGGATCTTCCTCTGGCACGTCGCCGTGCTGGAGATGGCGTTTCCAGTGCTTGGGGTGGACTTGTTCAGCGGCAGTCTCCTGGACTTCGCCACAGTGCTGGCATTCACCGTTGTCGTGTCTGTGGCCGTGGCGTACATCAGCTACGTGCTTGTCGAAGCCCCCGCCATGCGCCTCATCCTCGGCCGCCCGCCGACAACTGCGGCGGGTCAGGGCAGGCGGGGCAGGCGGACTGGGCGCGGCCGCCGGCAGTAGCAACCCCAGAGCCCCGAAGAATACTGCTCACCCATATGCGCCTGAACGCATGCTTTTGACCAGCGCGTTTATGTGAGCAGTATTCCGGAAAAGGCCGAGCAGTATTCTGGGGATTGGGTGGGTGCTCGTTTGCGGGGTCTGCGGCCACTCCGCATTGCGGAGTCCCTGGGGTTTTGCAGACTACCGCCGCCGCCACCACTCGCCGGCAAGGCCGGCGATGGCGACGCACCCGGCGATCGTCACCAGCACCGAGTCACCGGCGTAGTTAGCCGCAGGCCACGGAGCGCGGGCGAGCCACAGCCCTATGAAGCCGACCGCGCCGGCTGCGAGCGCCCACCCGGGAATCAAGGTGAAGCGGCGGATGAGCAGCGTGACCAGCCACGCGCCGGCCCCGTGCCAGCCACCGACAAGGGTGGTCGCGGCGAGCGTGGCCAGCGCGGTCACTACCTGGGAGGCCCACGCGGCGGGGGCGGCGGCAACATTAGCCGCGAAAGGTGCCGCGGCCGAGCGCGGCCGGCGCGAGTCGATGCACAGGCAGGCGGCCACGGCGAGCAGGCTGAGCGCGCCGCCGAAAACAAGGCTGAAATAGAAGAATCGAGACCCGGCGAAGGACATGCTGAACTCGCCGGCCAGGCCGGCGGGGACGGTGAAAGCTTGCATGCCGGAATCGATGCGCGTCGGCTCGAGGGGGACGTCGCCGATGAAACCGCGCAGCCCGGAGTTGTAGGCGCGGGCGGTCATGATGATCCGATCCCGATCGGAAGCAGGACCGGAAGCAGTGACGGTGCCGTCGAAGGGCTCCCACGGCGAAGCAGCAGCGCCGGATTCAGCACCCGCGCGCGTCAAGGCCACGGTCTCGGATTTGGTCACAATGGTGTGGCGGCCAGCGCTGAGGGTGACGGGGCCTGGGGGGCGGGGTGTGCCGTCGATAAGCGCGCGGGTGGACAGCTCGAATGTGCCTGCCTCTGTCTCGAAGGAGCGGTGCAGAAGCTCGGTTGCGGGGAAAAGTCGCTGGAAGAAGTAGGTGTCGGCGATGCCGTCGACAGTGACGATGCGGCGCACGCCGAACTCGAGTTCGCTGATACCGACGGGTTCGGTGAGCTCGATGGTGACCGAGTCGCCCTTGATATCGACCGTTTCAGGCTCGTCGGCGCGCAGCTCGACGGTGCCGCTGTCAAGCGTGCCGGACCAGTGCACGGTCGTGTCGTCGGTCGCGGTGATCGTGAACGCGCCGGGCTCACCGTCGGCGACGGCCTCGATCCACGGGTCGCGGTCGCCCGGCGCGGGGTGCCACGCGGTGTCCTCAATGCCGTCGAACGCGCTGTTCAAGGACTTGGATGGTTTCGCGCCGCCGAATGCGTCGACGTCCGCGGCGCTTGACGACGCCCGACCAATCCCCTCCTCACTCACCCCCACAAGACGACCCTCAGAGGGGTAGTCGGGGAGACGGTTGTGCACGTCGCCGCCCTCCCAGATGTCGTCCTCGATGGAGCCGTAAGGCAGGTGCGCCGTTGTTGGACCCTTGAGCGTGCCGTAGTTGCGTTTCACCAGGGCGGGGGTGTCGGTGATGATGTCGGCATCGGCAGGCGAGGCGGTGAGGGTGCGCGGGGAGTAGCCGAATTCGCGGTCGAGCAGCGGCAGGACCTCGCCCCCGCCGGCGACCGTCGCGGGGTCAGCGCCGATCATCATGCCGCGCTCGCGGTCGAACAGGTAGACCGAGAGGTCACCGAAGACCTTGGGCTTTCCGAAGCCTTCAGCGAGCTCAGGCAGCTCGGGGTCGGCAGCGAGATCCCCGCGCACCACGACGGCTCCAACACCGATCGAACGCAGCGCCTCGGGGTCGAGCGCGGCGACCTGGCCGTCGAGGCCGCGGATGGCCTCGGGGTCCACAAGCGGGATGGCATCGCGGACGGCGAAGGGGACATCGGTGAGGGCCTGGATCGGCTCATCACGCGTCCAGCCCCAGGTCTGCCGCGCGAAGGATGTCGCCGGCACGACGAGAGTGCGGGTTCCGGCTGCCTCCTCATTGAGGAATGCAGCGGCGGCCTGCCAGTCCTCGGAGACCTCCGTCCACGTGCCTTCCGGCAGCAGCCGCAGCGTCCACGCCGGCGCAACCGCAATCACGGCAACGAGCACGACGGCCACAACCCCCGGCCCGCGTGGTTTCATCCGCGCTACCGCGTACCCCACGCCGAGGCAGATGGGCAGCCTGACCAGTGGATCGAGTTTGTGCAGGTTGCGGAAGGGGGCGAGGGGGGCGTCGAGAAGCGAAAGCCAGATGCTGGCATGCGTGCCCATGAGTGCAACACCGAGGCACAGCAACACGATGGGGTAGCCGCGGCCTTCGAGCGCGAGACCGGCAATGCCCAGCGCGGCGATCGCGAGCGTGGCCAGCACAAACACCGGCTCGGTGACCAGCAGATGCCCCGCGACGCGCTCGGTGTCCACGAACGGTGACCACGACGTTGTGCCGCGCAGCAATTCGGCGAGGTTGAGCCAGCGCGTGGTCACGAAGGAGGACTCGATGAAGTCCGTGAACGGCGGCGAATAACGGCCGAGCACCAGCAGCGGCCCGATCCACCACGCACTGACCGCCGCGACACCGACGAGCCATTTCGCCAGCGCAGGCCACGCGCGCAGCCAGATGAGCAGCACGAACGCGGGCAAACACGCCATCATCGTCGCGGTCGCGTTCACCGCGCCCATCAGCGCGACGGGGATGACCGCCGCCGCGACGTTCGGCTTGCGCTGCATCAGCGGCACCAGCGTCCACGGCACCAGCGCAACGGGCCACGCCTCCGACGAGATCGCGGTCAAGGTGGTCAGAATCCGTGGGCTCAGTGCGTACAGCGCCGCGCTTATCGACGACTCGCTCAACCGGTACATCCCCGAAAACGCGACCCCCATGACAACCGTCCACCACAACCGCTGCGCCACCCAATCCGGCAAGGGTTCCGTGAGCAGGAAGAATAAGCCGTGGGGGAAGAGGTAACCGTAGGCCTGGTTCTGGATCTGGCCCAGTGTGAACGTGTCGGTGTAGGCCTGTGTGGCCTGGGAGAGGAAACCGGCCGGGTCCGCCGACAAGTCGAACTTCGTGTCGGCGGCGGTGCGGCCTGGGGGTTGGAGGAAAGAAATGAGAGCCAGGACGATCCAGCCAATGATGTGCGTGCGGGCGTCAGGGCTGATTTCGGCGAGGGGATGTGGGCTGGTGCGGCTAGCGTGGGGGCCGGCAGTGCCGCTGGTACCGCGGCGGGGAATGCGCAGCGTGCGCATGGCGCCCTCTACTGTCGGGACCCGTACTCCGGCCCGCCGAGGACTGCCTGGTCAGCGGGAACGGCATTGCCCGCCGGGACCTGGTTCTGGCCGGAGAAGCTAGCGATGCCGATCACGCCCACAATCCCCAGCACAACGCCAGTGACAGTGCTGGCCAAAACCGGGCCGATGGAGCGGCGGGGCCAGGAAGCGAATCGGTTCGTCATGGTCATAGACCCTACCACGGCAGGTGTGCGAGGCCAGAGCCGTTGTGCAAGTGCGGCTGGGGTCTTCTCTGGGGTCCGGCAGGTGTCTGTGCAGGCCCGCTGCGGAAAAGTTGACGTCCGCCGCCGTTTGATGGAAAGGCCCCACTTTTTGACCTGCATGGACGGACCAATAAGCGGGTTCGCATGTAAAGTTTTCCGCAGTTTTGTCTCCAAGGGTCAGGGGCTAAGATTGTCTCGGCAATCAACCGGCCCCGTCCGGACCAACCCAAGGAGCGACCTGTGCACGTACGACCAGCAGCGGCCATCGCAGCTGTCGCGTTGACGTGCGCCGCATGCGTTCCGGGAGGTCAGCCCAGCAACGAGGAGGCTCAGTCCGAGCAAGTCCAGGTCACCGCAACGGAAACGAACGTGGTCACCGTGACACCTGTTCCGGAGAAAACCGAGGCTGAGAAGCGCGTGCCGGAGGACCTGCGCATGCGGGTGGCCTCGCTGATGGTGGTCGGTGCGGCGGATTATGACCAGGCCCGCGCCGCGCTAGAGCAGGGAGCTGGCGGTCTGATCATTCCCAGCTGGGCCGACCCGAAGCTGCTCACGGAGCCGGGCCGCAACATCAATGCGCTGCGCGAGGAGTTCGACCGCCCTTTCACGGTGGCCATCGACTTTGAGGGCGGCCGGGTGCAGCGCCACTCGGACGTGCTCGGTTCCTTCCCCGCGCCGCGCGACTTGGCCAATCAACCGCCGGAAGTCATCCGCGGCACCGGTTACGACATCGGGGTCACGCTGCGCAAGCACGGCATCAATGTCGATTACGCGCCGCTGCTGGACTTGGACGTCACGGACCTGGACATCGTCGGCGACCGCGCGTTCGGTCAGACACCGGAGCGTGTGTCAGAAGTCGCGACCCTTTTTTCGCAGGGGCTTGTCGACGCCGGAGTCACCCCGACCTTCAAGCATTTCCCCGGCCACGGCCGTGCCTCAGGCGACACCCACCTCACTTTGGCGGTCACGCCGCCGATCGAGGAGCTGAACGCCTCAGACCTGGTCCCGTACGGGACGGTGTTGCCGCAGTTTCCTACGGGGTCTGTCATGGTGGGGCACATGGTGGTCCCGGGGGTTGGTGAACCGAACACGCCGTCGTCGTTGAACCCGGCTGCGTACCGCATGCTCCGGGAGGGCAACTATCCAGGTGGGAAGCCTTTTGCGGGTGTCGCGGTGACCGATGATCTTTCCGGCATGCGCGCCATCACGGATCTCATGCCCACACCGGAGGCGGTGCGCCGCGCGATTGCGGCTGGGGCGGATCAGGCGCTGTGGTCGTCGGGAAGCGATCTGGGTCCGGCGATCGATGCGACGGTCGGTGCGGTCGAGCGCGGCGAGATTCCGGAGGAGCGGATCAACGCTGCTGCTGCGCGTGTCCAGCAGCAATTTATTGATGCCAACCTGTGAGTTGCTCGGCAGTCCACTAACCTTATGTGGGTGAGTTCTATAAACGCAGCTGGAAACGGGCAACGTAGCGGTTCGCGGACCGGCCGGATTGTGGCCGGATTCCTCGTCGGCATGCTCGTGCTGCTGTTGGGTCTGTACCTGGCAGACGTGGCGTTCAACCGGGGGCATGTCCCGCGCGGCACGACTGTCGGCGGTGTGGAGATCGGCGGCATGGAGCCGGCTGCGGCCGTCAGCAAACTCGAAGACGAGCTTGGCGGCGTCAGTTCCCAGCCTGTTAAAGCTGTCGCCGGTGAGCAGAGCACCGAGTTCGTCCCCGAACAGGCGGGGCTGAGCGGTGACTGGCAGCGCACGGTGGATGACGCCGGCGTGGAGTCCCTCAACCCGGTCTCCCGCCTGGCTGGGTTTTTCCGCAATAAAGAGGTGGACATTGTCTCCACGATCGACCACGACAAGCTGGTCGGTTCCGCTGAGCGCGTGGCTGGCGATCTGACCGTGAAACCGGAGGACGGTGCGGTGGCCCTCGAGGGCGGCGAAGTCAAGGTGACCGACCCGAAGGATGGCCAGGACGTCAACCGGGAAGAGCTCGAACGTGCGATGTCGCTAACGTGGCTCAACCCGGACGGTGTCGAGGTCGAGCCGCAGGTGACGCAGCCTGCGATTAACGACGATGTGATCAAGCAGATCGTCGACGGCCCCGCCGACAAAGCCCTGAAAGGCCCGCTGACGCTGAAGGGGGAGCAGGACACCAACGCGGTGATCGAGAAAGACCGGATGGGTGAAGTGGTCACGTTCCGCAACGACCCCGAGGCGAAGAAGATCATCCCTGAGGTCCACGGCGCCAAAGCACAGGAGATCTTCGGCGAGCAGCTCAAGGACACTGTGACCAAGATGGAAAACGCCACGATCAGCGCCTCCGGCGAGGTCACTCCGTCCAAGGACGGCAACGAGATCAAGTGGGACGAGACCATGAAGGACTTTGACAAGCGCGTGATCGGTGATCAACCGCGCGAGTGGGAGGCCAAGTACCACGCTGTCCCGGCCACCTTCAAGACGGAGGACGCGGAGAAGGCGACCTTCAACGAGGAGGTCGGCTCATTCACCACCGGCGGTTACGAGTCGGCGTCGGGCCACAATATTAAGATCGTCGCCGAGCAAGTCAATGGCGCGGTGGTCAGCCCGGGTGAAGAGTTCTCCTTGAACGGTTTCACCGGCCCGCGCGGCAGGGCGCAGGGTTATGTCGAGTCCGGCATCATCATCGATGGCCGCGCCGGGCGGGCTGTCGGCGGCGGTATTTCCCAGTTCGCCACCACGTTGTACAACGCGAGCTACTTCGCCGGCATGACGGATGTGGCCCACACGCCGCACTCTTACTACATTTCCCGCTACCCGGCCGGCCGCGAAGCCACTGTGTACGAGGGCGCAATTGACCTGGTGTTCAAGAATGACACCCCGCACCCGGTGAAGATTGTCACGCACTTCGGCGGCGGCGAGATCACGGTGAAGATGATGGGTGTGAAGTCTCGCGAGGTCGAATCCATCAACGGCGGCCGCTGGGCGCACACCGACCCGTCGACGCAGTCGCTGTCCGGCGAGGGCTGCATCCCCTCGGGCGGAGCACCAGGCTTCACGACGTCCGACACCCGCATCGTCCGCGACCTGTCCGGCAAGGAAATCTCCAACGAGACCACGACGACCGTCTACGACCCGCAGCCGATCGTGCGCTGCGGTTAGCCCGGTAAACGGGCTAACCGCAGGCTTAACGGGGTGAAGTCTCGCCCGGCGCGCGCTCTAAGCCCCACAAGGTCAGCTCGGCCGTTTCGTGGTCGCGCGGCATCAGCGGGTGCAGCGGGGCGCCGGGGATTTCCAGGTTGACCACGTCGGCGCCGTCGATAGGCGTGAGGATGGAGGTCTCCACAGGCGTGACCACGTGGTCGCGCCGGGAGTACAGCGAGGTATACATCACGCGCGGATTGGTATCGGGCACAGTGGCGAGTTCGTGCGACCATTCCGAGCCCGCGAGTTGCTGTACTGCGCTGGGGCTGGCCATGCGTTCCCAGAACTTCGGGTTGCGGCCCGTGATGGGGTTGATGCGCGCGGCGTATCCGCGCAGGTCGGTGCCGTGGAAGTTGGCGCCCATGGCCACGACGCGCTCGACTCGTTCGGCCCCGCCGGCAGCGATGAACAGTTTGGTCAGCAGCCCGCCCTGGGAGTGGGCCACTACATTCACCTTCGATGCTCCGGTTTCACTCAGTACGTGGTCGACGTTCTCGCCCAGCTCGTCGACCATGTCCTCGATCCGCCCAGTCCCGGCGAGACCGGGGATGAGCATCCTGCCGTAGTCGTACCCCCAGACCCAGTGGCCGTGGGAGGAGATGAGGCGGGCGTTTCGTCGAAAAGCAATGGTGCGGCTGTTGATGCCGTGCACGTAGAGGACAGGTGTCGCGTGCTGGGCGTCGAAGCTGGGGTCGTTGAAGAGCACGCCCCTAGTTTAAATACCGCACGTGGAGGGAGGGTGGACCCCGGCTCGGTGGTGCCGGAATACTGCTCGGCTTTTTCTGGAATACTGCTCGTAGATTCGTGCTGGTCAGAAACATGCAAAAGCGCTAATGTTTGCCAGTAGTATTCCGGCCGCGGTGCGGCGGCGGGCGCCAAAACGACGAAAGGCCCAGGCGTGTGCCTGGGCCGAGAGTGGAGCCGGCGACGAGAATCGAACTCGCACTCTCAGCTTGGGAAGCTGATGTTCTACCACTAAACTACGCCGGCATGCTTTCTACCAGGTTAAATGGTGCCTGATGTGAAGCAGGCTCAATCGTAGCACCGCCACCGTGCCCCACGAAAAACGCCCGCATCTAGAATGAAGCCGTGCTTCTTTCAGATCGCGACATCACGACAGCCATCAGCGACGGCCGCCTGGGTATCGACCCCTTCGATGAGGCGAACATCCAGCCCAGCAGTATCGACGTGCGCATGGACAACCTGTTCCGCGTGTTCAACAACTCGAGGTACACGCACATCGACCCGAAACAGGAGATGCCGGATCTGACCACCATGGTCGAGGTGGAAGAGGGCGAGCCGTTCGTGCTGCACCCGGGCGAGTTCGTGCTCGCGGCGACGCTGGAGACCTTCTCGCTTCCCGACGACCTCGCCGGCCGCCTCGAAGGCAAGAGCTCCCTGGGCCGGCTGGGCCTGCTTACCCACTCCACCGCAGGCTTCATTGATCCGGGTTTTTCCGGCCACATCACCTTGGAACTGTCGAATGTGGCCAACCTGCCGATCACATTGTGGCCGGGCATGAAGGTGGGGCAGCTCGCGCTGTTCAAGATGTCGTCCGCAGCCGAAACCCCTTACGGTTCGTCGAAGCTCGGGTCGAAGTACCAAGGCCAGCGGGGGCCGACGCCGTCGAAGGCGTACCTCAACTTCCGGTAACCAAGGGATAGCGCTGGATTACCCGAGGTATACGGGCTGGGCCGCTAACTAGCACGTGTGCCTCGGGCCAAAGGCTATTGAGAAGCCGGCTTGAAACTCGGTGCCAGTGACGCAGCTGCTGCAGATTGAGGAGCGGTTCAAGGTGCGAGGCCCGGTTTCGTGCTTGCCTCAAGGTTTCAGCCCATGTGTAGGCCTGGTAAGCCGACGCTTTGAAGCCTTGGCTGAGAGCGTCCTCCCAAAGGTCGACGCGAGGGCCCGAACGCTGGCCGTTTAAGGAGGGCGGTTTCGGGATGAGCTGCAACCAGGTGCCGAATGATAGAGCCGCGACTAGGTCATCGTGGTTGGGGTTATCTTTAGTGCGCCTTTCACGTGCTTTGGTTTCCCACCAGTATTTATACAGGGGCCGCTTGGTAGTAGGGCGCCATGAGCGTGGTGGAGTGCTCCTGACGATGTGCGATAACGGAACCGCTGGCTTTGTAATCCAATCCTTGGTGCCGATTTTTTCCTGGTTCCATATCCTCAGCTGCTGGTCGATGCAGTCGCGTAGGGCTACTTCCACAATCGATGTCGTGCTGGTAACTGCAGCCGCCGCTTCGATGTTCCATAAGTAGAGATCCAAGGCTGTGTAGGGGTTTGGTCCTTGCCCAGAGTCGGTCTCTGCCAAATAGGTTGCGAACCTGGGTGCCGGGATCCGGCTTATTACGTCATCCGCTATGCGTTTCTTCAACCTCCCCCCCCCTGCAGTGCCGCCCGATCAACCGTTATAATCCACAGTACAGCGCGGGAATCACCCGTATAGGATTTCAAACAAGCGGTCTCTTCTGGGGCCGCTTGTTTGATGTTTGGCGCCTAGGGGTTCGCATAACCTCACAATTTGGTCACAGCGGGCCTCCGTCACAGCGCGGAGGTCAATCTGTCACTACCGTGGTTTTCAAGAGGTTTTCACCAACGAAAAACATTTTCGCTAGGGGAAACCGGATGAACCAACATTTAGGAGTGACATCATGACCAGCCCATTCGATTCCGAGAACCGCACCGGTGACATTGACAACACAGATAACGCACCGGACCGTAGCTACGCCGACACTGATCGCCGCAACGAGGACCTGCACGACTCTGCACGTGACACCTCCACTGAGGAGCACGGTGTGCGGCGCGACGGCAGCGTGGACACGCACCTGCGCGACGAGCGCACGCTTGACGACGGCCGCGTGGTCAAGTCCGAGCCGGTTGACCTGGGCGTGAAGGACGTTCACGCGGATGGCCAGGGCTGCACCTGCGGTAACCACGGTGAAGGCTGCACTTGCGGCCACCACAAGACCTGCGACTGCCCTCCCGGTGAGTGCCACTGCCATGGCCACGCCGGTGAGCAGGGCGCGCACCGCAATGAGGGCGCGCACCGCAATGAGGGTGGTGTTCCGGACCACGGCGACTGCGCGTGCCAGCAGTGCCAGGAGCGCCGCCGCGACAACAACAGCGAGACCCGCGACAACGGCGAAGAGAAGGACTTCACCCACCCGGACACGGTGAACGAGGACGGTACGAACCCGGCTGTCCGTACCGTCGATAAGGCGGAGGGCTACAACGAGAACGCATCCTGGAACGACGGCATTGAGCCGGCACAGCGTCAGGAGCCGCGCTCGTACGAGAACGAGGACGAAAGCGTCAACTAAGCCTCTGGGTCGCTTTGTTCATTACTTATTAGACAAGGCTTAACCGTGAAAGCCTTTTACATGCGTGCTGAGTGGGCATAATGGCCCCCATGCGCATGACTGTTATTGGCACTGGTTACCTCGGAGCAACTCACGCCGCCTGCATGGCGGAGCTGGGGCACGAGGTGCTGGGGATTGATGTTGACCAGGCGAAGATCGACGCTCTGAAGAATGGCAGGGTGCCGTTCTTCGAGCCGGGGCTTCCGGAGGTGCTGGAGCGCAACATTTCCAATGGGCGTCTGAGCTTTACCACGGACTACGAAGAAGCCGCTCAGTTCGCCAACGTCCACTTCATCGGAGTGGGCACTCCGCAGCAGCGCGGGTCCTATGCGGCGGATACGACCTATGTGGAGGCTGCCGTCGATAGTCTCGTGCCGCACCTTGAGGGTGACCACGTGATCCTGGGCAAGTCGACCGTTCCCGTCGGCACGGCGGCGGCACTGCAGGAGCGTGCGGACAGGCTCGCCGAGCAGGCGGGCAAGGGCGCCAGCGTGGAGATCGCGTGGAACCCGGAGTTCCTCCGTGAGGGCTACGCCGTGCAGGACACGATCACCCCGGACCGCATCGTTTTGGGTGTGAACACCCAAAACGAAGGAACATCGACGGCAGAAGCTGTCGCCCGCGAGGTGTACGCGGAGCCGCTGAACAACGACACCCCGTTCATCGTCACGGATCTGCAGACCGCTGAGCTGGTGAAAGTCTCAGCGAACGCGTTCCTGGCCACGAAGATCAGCTTCATCAACGCCGTGTCAGAGGTCTGCGAGAATGTCGGCGCGGATGTCACGCAGCTTGCCGACGCCATTGGTCACGACGACCGCATTGGCCGTAAGTTCCTCGGTGCCGGCCTGGGCTTCGGCGGCGGCTGCCTGCCGAAGGACATTCGCGCCTTCATGGCTCGCGCCGGGGAGGTCGGCGCCGATCAGGCACTGACGTTCCTGCGCGAGGTCGACGCGATCAATATGCGCCGCCGCGAGCGCGTGATCGATCTGTCGCGGGAGATTCTCGGCTCACTGATCGGCAAGCGGATCACGGTCCTCGGCGCGGCGTTCAAGCCGAACTCCGACGATGTCCGCGACTCGCCGGCCCTTGCCGTCGCCGGCCAGCTCAATCTCTCCGGTGCCGCCGTGCGCGTCTACGACCCGCAGGCCATGGACAACGCGCGCAAGGTCTTCCCGACGCTCGATTACGCCGCGTCGCTTGATGATGCCCTCACCGGCGCTGAGCTGGTCATCCTCGCCACCGAATGGCAGGACTTCAAGGAGCTCGACCCAGCTCACGCCGGTGAGCTCGTTGCGGAAAAGCGGCTTATCGACGGGCGCAACGTCCTCCCCGTCGACGCCTGGCAGGCCGTAGGCTGGCAGCTCTGGGCGCTCGGCCGCACCCTCTAACGGAGGTCCGTTCGAGGGGGGAAGCATTTTTATTCAGGATTGTTTACAACATTCTGTGTTGCAGGTAGTCTTTCGTTGGTTAATCAGTACAGAAACGTTAGGCGAATCCTCCCAATGACCCCCCTTAGCTCTGTGCAGCCCTCTGGCCTGCGCATTTCCGTTACCAAGCGCGCCGTCAGTGCCGCCACGGTCGCCATTATTGGATTGTCCACTGTCCGGGTAGTTGCCCCCGATTGGGGCGCGCTTCCTGCTGCTTCGGCGGAACCCCAGACCGTAAACGGCCAGCATTACAACGACCAAGCTCCGCAAAACGTGCCGTGGGGTGCGGTAAAGAATGAAAATCAGTTCAGCGGAATGTTTTTAAGCCTCGATGCAATTTCGAAGGAAAAGGCTAAGACAGGCAAGTACGGCAACTGGGGTAGCTCAGTACCGCTGACCATCTGGAGCAAGCAAGATAAGACGGACTACAAGAACGTCTTCTCTGGTCTCGATCGCCCGGTGCCGTTCAAGGGTTCCAACAGGCTTGCAACTCCGCTGGGCGAGTGGTCATACACCTCCGAATTCAATGAAGTGTTCTCCGTCAACTGGACTCCCGCTCCGGGGTACATCGGTTACGCCCCGCCGCTGCCGATCCAGATCGATCCCTTTAAATCGAAGCTCAAAAAGGAGTACCACTACGCCACCGTTGACCTGCCGGGCAAAGGCACGACGGATCTGACATCCACGGGCGCCTTCGGTGCCACGCAGACTGCCCAGGCATCTGCTGGCTTCAACGGTGTGAAGGACGGCATGGGCTGGTCCGGGTTCACACCGAAGTACGCCTTCCAGGTGGATAGGCAGGACGCAGTCGCAGGCAAGGTCGACGGCGCTCTCGACTACAAGACTGACGCTGCCACCAATTACCTCGGCCACGTCACCACCGAGCTGAACACCAGCGAAGGTAAGTACTCGATCAATCCGGACACTGGTGAGGTCTCCTTCACGCCGAGCCCGATCTTCTTCTCGGATGCCGAGGTCAAGGATGCGAACATCACGCAGAAGTCGGCGGCACCGGTGCGCGTCGTCGTCAGCAACATGACCACGAATACGATCGGGAAGAACCGCCGCGTCATGGCGTACGGGCAGACTCGGCCGGCGCACACAATCAACCCGAATAATGCTTCGTATGCGGAGGTCACCACCCTTTACACGCCGAACGTCGTCAAGCCGACGGTCGGCCTGAACAACGCGGAAGCGAATGAACTGGCCGGACGCGACGTCACGCTGAATCCTGATTTCGCGCAGTCCAGCGGGCAGGCGGCGATCGATAAATCCTCAGTGGCCTTGATCAATGCCACTGGTCAGGACGCCGGGCGCGAGCTGACGGTCGACGGCGAGGGCACGTGGAAGGTCAACCGCAACGGCTCGGTGACCTTCACCCCTGAGCTCGGTTTCGTGGGCAACCCCACGCCGATCCAGTACACCGCGAAGAACGAGCACGGTGTTCCCGCGGGCAGGGCTACCCTTTCCGTGCGGTACGACGTGCAGGACGGAACGCTGGCGACGACGATCGAGGAGCAGGGCAAAGCTCAGAAGTCCACGGACAACGGTAAGGGCGACTGGGGCCTGACCGCCCAGAAGATGTTCCCGGGTTACCCGAGGTCGTGGTACGGCGAGTTCACGTACGGCCTGGTCACCCCTGATGGTGAGCTGGTCACGCAAGATACTTCGCTGCAGATTGCGAATGTCGGCCGGTACAGCATCAACAAGAACACCGGTGAGGTCACATTCACTCCGGAACCGTCCTTCACGGGCGCTGCTCCGGCTGTCGGCGTGCGCATCACGAATCTGAAGACTGCGAATGGCCAGCCCCGCCCTGCGGACGGTCACTACCGGCCGATTGTGTCGACGACGAACATGATCCTGCGGCCTGTGTCCGCCACCGGCGAGGTGGGGGAGAAGCTCACTGCGGCTCCGAAGTACGGCAGGGGTATGGTCCCGGGCTCCGTTCAGATCGACGGTGCTGACGCGGACAGCAGCGGCAAAACGAAGACTATCCCCAACCAGGGTGCCTGGTCCGTTGACCGTGAGGGCGTTTTCACGTTCACGCCTGTCGACGGTTTCTACGGCACCCCGGACCCGGTCGATTACACCGTGGCCAACGCTGAGGGTGTGCGCTCGGAGCCGGGCACGGTGCTGGGTGAGTACAAGGCTGTGAAGACGTCGCCGTCGACAAGCACTGGCGATGCAAACCAGCCGCAGAAGTCGAAGTCGGGCAAGGAGATGTTCCCGTCCTTCCCGAGCGACTGGACTATCGCGTACTCGCTTGCGGATGCTGCGGACAACGTTCTGACGAGGAACGAGGGCACCTACACTATCGTCCCGACCACCGGCGTGGTCACGTTCGAGCCTGCCGACAACTACCGCGGAACCCCCGGTACCGTCACTGTGGAAGCAATGACGAAGACCGGCGCGAAGGAATCCACCACCTACCAGGTGTCGGTGACGGGCCAGACTACGGCGACGAACACGACGACGTTGCCGCCGGTGACGGAGACGGTCACCACCGAAGTTCCGACCACTGTGACTACTGCGGTCCCCACCACCGTGGGCGGTGTTCCGACAACGGTTGAAAAGACCGTCACCACGACCGTGACGTCGAAGTCGACGTACCAGGTCACGGTCACGACGACCCCGCCGCAGGCAACGATTACGCAGTTCCCCGCGCCGATGACGGAGACCATTTCGCCCAGCCCGGTCACGGTGACGCCTGCCCCGATCACCACAACGGTGAACGTCACGGGTGAACCGACGGCGGTCACTGCCACTCCGGAGGCCATCACCGCGACGGTGCCGGACGTGGTCACGACGGTCAGCGGCACGCCCGTCACTGTGGCAGTGCCGCCGGTGACGGTGACCCCGAACCCGGTCACCGTGACTGTGACGCCGCGTGTTTCTCCCACCGTCACGGTCACGCCTGAACCGGCAACGGCGACTCCGGATCCCGTCACTACCACGCTGACGCCGGCTCCGATCACTACGACCTTGGACGGCAACAGCCTCGAGATCAGCGATTCCGTTATCAAGGTCACTGCACCGACGGACAACCCGTTCTCTGTGCAGGTGGACGTGCCGGAGATGGAAACAGGCTCCCTGAAGTTCACCGGTGTTGGCGGTGTCGACCTCCAGCCGGAGATCACCCCGGACATGCGTGAAATGAAAGTTCCGGGCCAGGGTCGCTGGATTATTGACAGCGCTACGGGTGAGATCACTTTCTTCCCGAATCCGAACTTCGGCGGTAGGATCTCCCGGGCTGAACTCGCCTACAAGCGTAAAGACGGTTCTGAGCACAAGTTCACTATCCAGGCTTCCTACCCGAAAACGGAGGAGCCGGAAGAGCCGAGCAATACGGGCACGCCGAACAAGCCGACTGAGCCGAAACCGTCGGGGAACTCGCGCGATGCTCTACTGTGGTTGCTGCCGTTCGGTCTGCTGGCTGCGGGCCTTGGTTTGCTGGGTATGCCGACGATCACCTTGTACCCGGAGCAGATCAAGAAGAGTCTCACGCGCCAATAAAGGTCAGGGGGCGGGCAATAAACGTTGTCGCTTATCGGTGCCCCCTAGCCCCCACGCTCCTTAGTGCTGGTGGTAGTCGCTGAGGAAGTTGCCCAGCCGTTCTATGGCGTTCTCCAGCTGGGACGCCCACGGCAGCGTGACCACGCGGAAGTGGTCCGGTTTGGGGTAGTTGAAGCCGGAGCCGCCGACCATGAGGATCTTTTCGCTCTTGAGCAGGTCGAGCATGAAGCGTTCGTCGTCGTAGATGTGGTACATCTCGGTGTCGATCTTCGGGAAGGCGTAGAGCGCACCCTTCGGTTCGACGACAGAGACGCCGGGGATTTCCCGCAGCTTCTTGATGGTGATGTCGCGCTGTTCCTTGAGTCGGCCGCCTTCACCGGTGAGACTGAAAATGGACTGCCGGCCGCCGAGCGCGACCTGGATCGCGTGCTGGCCTGGCACGTTGGAGCACAGGCGCGTGCCGGCGAGCAGATCCAGGCCCTCGACGAATCCGGTGGCGCGGCGCTTCGGGCCGGTAATCATCATCCAGCCGGCGCGGTAACCGCACACCCGGTACGCCTTCGACAGGCCATTGAAGGTGCAGGTGACCAGGTCAGGGGCGACCTCCGCCATGGAAATGTGCTTGGCGCCGTCGTACAGGACGCGGTCGTAGATCTCGTCGGCAAGCACCATGAGCTCGTGCTCGCGGGCGATATCCGCGATGCCCTCGAGGATCTCGCGCGAGTACACAGCACCCGTGGGGTTGTTCGGGTTGATCACCACGATCGCCTTGGTGCGGTCGTTCACCTTGGAGCGAATGTCCTCGAGCGAGGGGTTCCAGTCGTCTTCCTCGTCGCAGATGTAGTGCACGGGAGTGCCGCCGCTTAACGACGTCGCCGCTGTCCACAGCGGGTAGTCGGGAGACGGGATGAGGACCTCGTCTCCGTCGTTAAGCAATGCCTGCGTGACCATGTTGATCAGCTCGCTGACCCCGTTGCCCAAGTACACGTCGTCAATATCGAATTCTGGGAAACCGTCGATCTCCTCGTAGCGCGTGACGACGGCTCGCCGCGCCGGAATAATGCCCTTCGACGTCGAGTACGCCTGCGAGTGCGGCAAGTTGGCGATGATGTCGCGCATGATCACATCGGGAGCATCGAAACCGAAGATGCCGGGGTTGCCCGTGTTCAGCTTGAGGATGTTGTGGCCGTCGCGCTCCATTTCCTCCGCCGTCGCCGCGACCGGTCCACGCAGGTCATAGGCCACGTTCTTGAGCTTGTCCGCCTGATCAAAATGGCGGTGTTTCTTCAAAGGCTTGCGCTGGGGGTTCTCATTGGTGTCGTCGCTCATGGGGCCATTCTATTGAGAATTCGCCGCGGTTTTCACCGCTTGAAGCGGTTAATCGTGTCTTGCGCGTAGCCCATCACGTCGCCAGTGAGCTGGTCGCGCTGCGCTGCACGCAAAGCTTTACGACGTTCCTCCTCCAGCCGGCGGGCCGTCCTCATATCCCTGAGTCGCTTGCGCTCAAGCTGTGCCGGACTTGGGGTGTACCAGCTATCCGGGCCGACCTTCATGATGTAGAGGAGGATGAACAGCGTCGGAACAATGAAGACTGGCATCATCGCCCATAACGGTGCGACAGTTTCCGCCAGCACGATGCCGCCGCTGAGCGACAGCAGCGTGCCCAGGCCGAACATGCCGAGGCGGATGTTCTGGCCACTCTTGCGGGCAGTCGCAATCTCGTGGCGGGTATAGACGTCGAGTTCCTGGCCGTGCGCCGGCTGGTACTGCTGGTATGCCTCTATCTCCTGAGACTGCTGCTGCGTGGGGAGGTCCCGGAACAGCGGTTCCAGGTCACGGTGGGTGGCGGCCTGGGTAGCGGCATCGCACCGCTTGTCGTACTCCTCCGGATCCAAGCGGCCCTCGCCGTACGCGTAGGTCAGCTGGGCCAACGCGTCCGCACGCTCCGCGTCAGACAGGCGAAGGTCGCGGGCCGGGGGCTTAGGGTACGGCTGATTACTCACGCCATCCATCTTAAACCTGGTTCATCTCGCGGCGGCGTGTTCATGCAACGGGGCACGTTAAGCGCTGTCTACCCCCTTGATGCAATCTGAATAATGGCTGAACAATGCTTCGCTTGAACTCGCATATTTTCGCCAACACAATATGATAGCCCTTATGACCAACCCCAATGATCCAAATAACCCGTTCGGCGGTCAGGACAACAATCCTTTCGGCGGCGGCTACGGAAACAACAGCAGCAATTCCAACAACCAGAACCCCGCTGACTCGACCGGTTCCACCTCCTACGGGCAGGGAGGCTACGGCCAGTCCGGCTCCAGCTCCTATGGCCAGAGCAGCTATGGCCAGGGCGGCTCTAGCGCCTACGGAGAGGGCTCCTATGGCCAGGGTGGCTCCAGCGCTTACGGTCAGTCCGGCTCCGACCAGTTCGGTTCCACCTCGAACTCCGGCTACGGTGACTCCACCTACGGTCAGTCTGGCCAGAACGGCTACGGTCAGTCCGGCTCGGGCTACGACCAGTCTGGCTCCGGCTACGGCGCCTACGGGCAGACACCGGGTCAGGACGGTTACGGACAGAACTCCTACGGTCAGGCCTATGCTCCGGGGCCGGGTTTCCAGCACCCGGAGAATGACCCGAACGCTTCCGAGTCGGGCCGCCCGCTGCAGCCCACCGGCGGCTCGCTGCCGATCGTCGAGTCTATTCCGTTCGCGTTCAAGCGCCTGTTCAGCAAGAACTGGCACGTATACATCGGCTTCACGGTGCTGATGATGATCGCCTCGATCGTTGCGCTGCTCCTCATCATTGTTCCGGTGATCGCGGCGGCGACCAACGACCCCAATGCTGGCAGCCCGAACTACAACCTGGCGGAGGAGCATCCCTTCGGGATCATCGCCGGGTACCTGGTCATGATAGCCATCATGTTCGTGATGTACATCGTGCTGTACAACACTGCATTGCGCGACAGCCGCGGTGAAGAACCGAGCTGGGGCAACCTGTTCAAGAACATCCGATGGGGCCAGGTCATCTTGGTCCACGTCCTTCTCGGATTGGCTGTGTTTGTGATCTATGTCGTCTTCGCGCTGCTCATGATCTTCTTATCTGAGGTACACGTCGCGCTGGGCATCATCGTCTTCCTGCTCATGATCGCAGCAATGATCGCCGCTGCTCCAGTTCTCAACCTGGCGCCGTTCTACGTGTACGACGGCCGCACCAACGCCGTCGGTGCCTTCAAGATGGCGTGGCAGGATGCTAAGCCCCATTTCCTGCTGATCGTGGTTTCACTCTTCCTCATCAGCATCGCTTGCAGTGCATTCGCAATCGTAACGATCGGGTTCGGCATGTTCGCTCTTCCAGCGCTCCAGGCCCTCGCCTACGTCTTCATCTACCGCTGGATCAGCGCACACCGCGACCAGCCCAACCAGGCTGGCCCGCAGCACCCTGAGTCCCCCAACGGCTACATGAGCATGTACTAAAGCTCACCCGGTGTAACCCTCAGCGTGCCGCCTGCATCTAACAATGGTGCTGGGCGGCACGCTTTTCATCTCTTAGCAGCAGGTATGAAGGAGCCAAGATGACCACGGTGACAGTCACCGAGCCGATCGGGTTCGGGTTCAAGCGGGTATTCGACAATTTTCTCGTCTACGCCGGGATCAACCTCATCTTCACGGCTATTGTCATCGCCACGTTGATCATGGGTGGGGTCACGGGGGTTCTCTCCGACGAGGAGATCGTGACCAACGAAGACCTCATTAAGGCGCTCGTTTTCGTCGCTGTTCTCGGCTTCATCTGGTTGTGGTGGCAGGTCGCACGCACCCGCGTTGCTCTCCGCGATGTCGCCGGCGAAGGAGCCCGCTGGTCCAACGCATTCACTGGTTTGCCGATCATCGGGGCGGTGGTGGCGTACTTCTTGACCGCCTGTTTCGGGGTGATCGTTGTCGGTCTGCCTATCGCCGGAGCGGCCCTGCTTTTCGACGTCCACCCGGCCTTCACCGTTCTCCTCGGCATTGCTGCTGTAGTGCTCGCGTTCCTGGTGTACCCGGTGGTCGTTCTGGTGCCGGTGTACGTCATCGATAGGGCAGCGAACCCATTCGAGGCCTTTGGCCGGGTCTTCAAGGACCTCAAAGGGTGCTACTGGACGGTTCTGGGGTCGATCACTCTGCTGCGCATCATCAACTCGGTGCTTTCCTTGTTCACGCTCAACCTGTCGCTGTTTGTCACCTACCCGGCCGAGTCTTTGGCATTTGCCCGCATTTACCAGCTGATCCGCTCCGACTACCCTTACGTCCCCACGTACGGCGTCGCGCGCGGGATGCAGCCGCCCTACGGCGATCCCATGTACCCGGCTGGTTCCTACCCGGCTTATCCGGCCCACCCGTACCCGTCTGCATACCCTGATTCCCCGTATCCGGCGCCTTACCCGAGCCAGCCGTATCCTAGCCAGCCCTACCCGGGCCAGCCGTACCAGCAGCCGCCGTACCAGGGTCCGGGCACACCCGGCTGGTAACAGAAACTGCAGCTCCCAACTGCTTCGACTGTGAAGAATGACTAAGAGGGTCTGACCCCCGATTCAGAATCGGAGTCAAACCCTCTTAGTTGCGGCCGGGCCGGGCTGCTTGCCAGCTAGTCCGGGTTTATGCTTGCCAGCGCTCGTCTGCGCCGGTCTTGCGGTCAGCGTAGCGCTTCTGGGCGCCTTCGTAGTCCTCTTCCGGGAGCTGGTAGAAGTACACGCGTGGCATGACAGCCTCAGCGTGCTCGAGGTAGGTGGTGACGAACTTGTCCACGTCCTCGCGCTCGGCCGACTTCTTGCTCACGTAGATGAACAGCGGACGGGACAGCGGGTAGTTGCCGTCCTTCGTTTCCTCAGCGGTCGGTTCGACACCGCCGACCTTCACGTTGTCGATCATGCGCTGGGCATCTTCCTCAGCGGAGAGGTAGTTACCGATGCCCATGAAGGACAGAGCGTTCGGGTCATCAGCAACCCACTGGGTCAGCTCATCGATGTCGTCGGTGGACTCGTAGTCGTCGCGGATCTCGTCACCGTCCAGGACCAGGTCCTCGAACACGCCGAGGGTACCGGAACCCTCCGGGCGGCCGTAGAGCTTGATCTCCTCGTCCGGCCAGGACGGGTCGATGTCGGACCACTTGGACACCTCGGACTCCTTCGACCAAATGTCGTGCAGCTGCTCGACGGTCAGGTCGGTCGCGAAGTCGTTGTCGCGGTGTTTGACGATGGTGATGGCGTCCAGACCGATCGGCAGCTCAATGTACTCGACGTCGTTGTCGGCGCACTGCTTCTGGAAGTCGACCTCTGCGCCGTCACCCGGGATAGGCGTGGAGGCGTCGTTGATGTCAGCTTCGCCGTTGCAGAACTTCTCGAAACCGTCGGTCGAACCAATGGCCTCTACGTCGACATCGAAGTCGTAGCGGTTCGCCATGTAGGAGGTGATCGGCTCGATGGTGGCGGAACCGGTGGTCTTGATCGGGCCCCCAGCGGCAGCGTTGGTCTCGCTGCCGTTGTCGCCGCCAGAGTTGCTGTTGCCGGAGCTGCCGTTCGAGCCGCTGTCAGAGGAGCAGCCGACTGCGAGGACGGTCATGCCCGCCAGGATGGCTGCGGTGATGGACTTGCGGGCTTTAGCCATTGGTCTTGCCCTCCTGCATCTCAGCACGGAACTCGCGCAGCAGGCGGAAGAGGTTCTTCCAGGAACCCTGGGAGTTGCTCCAGTACTTGGCGAAGTTCTCGTCGAGCTCAGCCTGCTGTTCAGGCGTGACGTTCGGGTTGATCTTCTTGTGCTTGCGGGTGCCCTCTCCGGTTGCAGCAGCAGCCTCACCCTCCTGGTCAGCGGCTAGACGGTCCGCGTTGCGGCCGCGGGCGTTGAGCTCGACGCGCAGCTCTTCTGCGGTCTCTTCGAGCTCCTCGAGCAGGGCTTGCAGTGCCTCATCCGGAGCCTCGTTCTGGATGAGCTCCTGAGCCATCGGGGACAGGTCGGGGGTCTCGTTCGGGTTAGTCATTGAAGACTCCTTACATCAAAGTGTTGGAAATGAAGACGGCTAGCAGCGGGATAGCGAAGAACACGCCACCGATGTAGATGAAGACGTAGAGCTTGTTCTTCTCGGCCAGGCCAGCGAGCCAGTCCGAGCAGCGCGGGGGGATGTTGCGCAGGAACGGGATACTCAAGATGAGAATCGCGGAGAAGAGGTTGAACAGCATGTGCACCAGCGCACCGGACATTGCTGCCTCTGCTTCTGCACCGGATGCGGAGAACGCAGCGATGAGGCCGGTGAAGGTCGTACCGATGTTCGCACCGACCACGAACGGGAACAGGGTGCGCACTTCGAACTTGCCGGACGCAGCCAGTGGAACCGTCAGGGCGGTGGTGGTGGAGGAAGACTGAACCAGCGCGGTGATCAGGGCGCCGGAGAGCGCACCGATGAAAGCGTTCTTACCCAGTGCGGCGTAGAGGATGTCCTGGGCCTTGCCCACCAGCAGAGCGTTGAGGACCTTACCGATGAACTGGATGGACACCAGAATCAGAGCGACACCGATCAGGGCGAGAATAATGCCGCCCCACATGTCACCGAGTGGCTCGACGAGGCTGCTGACCAGCTCAACGAGCGGCTCTGTGATCATGTCAATGAAGTCACCGAAGGCCTCGAAGCCCTTCGAGATGATGCTGTCGCCGCCACCGGCCAACGACGGTGCGATGGCAGTTGCGGTCTTGCCTAAGAATCCGGTGAGGATCTCCAGCGGGAAGAAGACGCCGATGGCGATCAGGTTGAAGAAGTCGTGCACGGTCGCCATGGAGAAACCGTTCTTGAACTGCTTCTTGTTACCGGCCAGACCCAGGGCGACCAGGGTCGAGGTGACCGAGGTACCCATGTTGGCACCGAAGAGCATCGGGATGGCGATGTTCAGCGGCAGACCACCGGCGATCATGCCCACCACGATGGAAGTGGTGGTAGAGGAAGACTGGATGATCGCCGTGGAGACGATACCGATGGCCAGACCCACGAACGGGTTCTCAGCGAAGGAGAACAGCTCTTTAGCCTGGTCGCCGGCGACCATCTTGAAGCCGTCACCGATCATGCCGACGCCGTTGAGGAGCAGCCAGATGCCGAGGAAGACGGCGACCCAGTTAGCTACCTGCTTTGCGGTGCCTTCAAACGGGAGGAAACCGAGCGGGTCGTTTTCCTCGGCCTTGTCTTCGATGTCGTCATCGATATCGGAGGAGTCGGTATCGGAGGAATCAGTGGTCGTGGTGTTCTTGCCGTCGACATCGACCGGCTCAGAATCTTTCACGTTCCGGTCGATGACGCGCACGTCTGCCTCGTCGGGCAGATCGTGCTCACCAGCTGGATCGCGGGGGAGTCCCTTTTTACTCATTAGCGCTCACTTCTAATTAGGGGCGAATATGGGCGCTCGTCAGGCTAATCTAAGGAACTGGACAGGCGAGTAACAGAAGATGAACGCTTGTTGAACTAGAAGTCGCCCGCAGCTCCGTCTGGTTGCTGCATACGCCAGTACACCCCGCGGCGCGCCATCAGCTCGTCGTGGGGGCCCTGTTCGACGATGCGGCCGGCCTCCATGACCAGGATGGTGTCGGCGTCGCGGATCGTCGATAAGCGGTGAGCAATAACGAACGCGGTGCGCCCAGAGCGCAACGACCCCATCGCTTCCTGCACGAGAACCTCGGTGCGGGTGTCCACGGACGACGTTGCTTCATCGAGGATGAGCACCGACGGCTGAGCAAGAAACGCTCGAGCAATAGTGATCAACTGTCGCTCACCGGCAGAGATGGCGCCGGAATCCAGGTCGACGACCGTGTCGTAGCCGTCGGCAAGCGTGCGCACGAAGCGGTCGACGTACGTGGCGCGCGCGGCGGCGATGACCTCCTCGTCGGTGGCGTCAAGATGCCCGTAGCGAATGTTCTCCATGATGGTGCCTTTGAACAGCACAGCGTCCTGCAGCACCATGCCGATCTCGCCGCGCAAGGCCGCACGAGGGACGCTTCGCGTATCGACGCCATCGAGCCGGATCTCACCCCTATCGATGTCGTAGAACCGCATGAGCAGGTTGACCAGTGTCGTTTTTCCGGCGCCCGTGGGGCCGACGATCGCGGCGGTCTGCCCCGGTTCGACGCGCAGGGTCAGGTCTTCGATAAGTGGCGTGTCGGGGGAGTAGCTGAAGGAAACGTCGTCGAATTCGACGAGTCCGCGCGCGGGTGTGGCAAGGATGCCGTTGGCGTCGGTGCTCTGCGCGGGCGCGTCGAGGAACTCGAAGATGCGCTCGGCCGATGCGACACCGGACTGCAGCATTTGCAACATCCCGCCGAGCTCACCGAGCGGCTGGTTGAGCTGGCGCGAATACTGGATGAACGCCACCGCCGAACCCAGCGTGATGTGCCCGCCAGCCACGCGCAGAGCACCGACGACCGCGATGACCACATACGACAGGTAGGTGATGAACTGCATGGTCGGGAAGATCGTGCCCGAAAGGAACTGCGCCTTGAACGCGGAGCCGAACAGCTCGGCGTTGCGGCGATCGAATTCATTCTCCATCTCGTCGGTGCGACCGAAGATGAGCGCGACCTCGTGGCCGGTGAACGCTTCCTCGACGTGACCGTTCAGCGCGCCGGTAGAGCGCCATTGCTGACTGAACTGCTTTTGCGAGCGCGTTCCCAGCACGGCGATGACCAGTCCTGACAGCGGCACAGCGATGAGAGCGACGAGGGCGAGCTCCCAGGAGATGGAGAACATCATCACCACGATGCCGGTGAGCATGATCGCCGAGTGAATCAAGTGCCCCATCGCCTGTTGCAGGGCTTGCTGCACGTTGTCCACGTCGTTCGTCGTGCGCGACAGCAGGTCGCCGCGCTGCCGGGTGTCGAAGTAGCTCAACGGCAGGTCATGAACTTTCGCCTCGATCGACGCGCGCAGGTCGTACACCGCCCGCATCACGGCCCGGTTAATCACCGCACCTGAGGCCCAGTCAGCGAACGATGCGCCGGTGTAGATGACCAGCAGCCACATCACAACGTCGCTCAGCCGCTCCATGTCGCCGCGCGCGATCACGTCGATGGCTATGCCCAGCACCGCCGGCCCGGCCACCATGAGCAGCACCGAGACCACATTGAGCACCACGCCTGTGCCGAACGCGAGCTTGTGCGGGCCCATGAGCTTCAGCATCCGCCAGGCAGAGGGCCAGAACGCTTTTGCTTGTCTGCGTCCCGCCTCCCCGGTCTTTTCCTCCAACTCCAGGAACTCTTCGTCGGTCAAGTCTGTCTTGGCACTCATGCGTCCACTCCTTCCTGGGACGCAACGATCTCTTGGTACGTCGGTGAGTTGGCCAGCAGGGATTCGTGGGTACCGCGGTCCACAATCCGGCCGGCTTCCATGACCAGGATCTGGTCGGCGTCGACAATGGAGCTGACCTTCTGCGCCACGAGAATGGTCACCGCACCGGCCGTGTATTCGGCCATGACCGCCTGCAGGTTGGATTCGGTGATGGGGTCAAGGGCGGAGAAAGAGTCGTCGAAAAGCAGCACCTTCGGATTTGCTACGAACATGCGCGCGATGCACAGACGCTGGCGCTGCCCGCCGGAAACGTTCGTGCCGCCCTGGGAGATGGGCATGTCCAAGTCCTCGACGAAGTCCGCCTGGGCGACGCGCAACGCCGCCCACAGTTCGTCATCGGTGGCGTCCGGGTTACCGAAGCGCAAGTTCGTCGCGACCGTCCCGGAGAACAGGTACGGCTTCTGCGGAACCATTGACACGGTGCTGGCCAGGTGCTCGCGGCTCAACTCCGTGGTGGGCACGCCGCCGAGTGACACTACGCCGGAGCTGGGTGCGCGCAGCCGAGGGATCAAGGACAACAGCGTCGTCTTTCCCGCTCCAGTCGAGCCGATCACGGCCGTTGTGGTGCCTGGGCGGGCCTCGAAAGAAATGTCCTCCAGGACCGGGGCGTCTGCGCCGGGGTAGCAGTAGGTGACGCGGTCGAATGTGACGGTGGGGTCAGTGGCCGGGGTGGTTGGGGCGTCGATAAGCGAGGGCGAGTGCGCCAAGACTTCCGTTACACGGCGTGCGCACACGAACGCTCGGGGCAGCGGAATGATCATCGCCGCGCCCATGACCACCGCAATGAGAATCTGCAGCATGTACTGCATGAATGCCGTCAACGAACCGATCTGCATCAGGCCGGCGTCGATGCGTTGGCCGCCGAACCACATCAGGGCGGTGATCGCGGCGTTGAGGATCAGCATGACCACAGGAAACAGGATCACAAACACGCGGCCGACATTCAGGCTCACCCGCGTGATGTCCGCGTTGGCCTCGGCGAAACGTTGCGTTTCAAAGTCTTCGCGGCCGAACGCGCGCACCACACGAATGCCGCTGATCTGCTCGCGCAGAACGGCGTTGACCGCGTCGAGGCGCTCCTGCATCTGCGTGAACAACGGCAACAGCAGCGCAACGACTGCCGTGACCACCACCGCGAGAATCACTACCGCAACCGCGACCAGCCATGACAAGCCAGCGTCCTGCCGCAACGCCATGACCACACCGCCGATCGCCATGATCGGCGCGGTCGCGAGCATGCCCAGTGTGAGCTGCAGCGCGACCTGAATCTGGTAGATATCGTTCGTCCCGCGCGTGATCAGCGTCGCCGGCGGAAACTCCGCCATATCCTCAGCGTCAAAGCGGTTGACGTGCGCGAACACGTCCTTGCGCAGCTCACGCGCCACGCTTGTCGACGCCCACGCCGCCAACCACATCACCCCCACCGCCGTGACAATCTGCACCAAGGCCGCGAACAGCATCACCCCGCCAGTGCGCCATATATAAGGTATGTCGCCACGGGCCAGACCCTTGTCGATGATGTCCGCATTCAGCGACGGCAACCACAACGTAGCCAGCACCGACACGAGCTGGAGTACCAGCACGCCCGCGATGGCGGCGGCGAAGCGGCGGTCTGTGCGGAACACGCTGCCGATGAGGCGGATCAGATGGGGGAGGTTCACGGGGCAATCATAGGCCTGTGCCGTTTCTGGAGCATAGTGTCGCCATTCGGCCGTATATACTTGGAGTTATATCCGTAGTGACGGTGTTGATAGTGCTAAAGGAGGAAGTTGTGACGAAGCCCGTTGAAACCACCGTGTTCAAATCCGGAAACAGTCAGGCTGTCCGCATTCCGGTGACCCACCGACTCGTCGTCGAACGAGTGACCGTCGAGCACGTCCCCGAGGGTCTGCTCCTCCGTCCCGTCGAAGAGACAATCGGTGACGCGCTCAACCGGCTGCGCGCCTACCAAGCCGCAGAAGGTATCGAAGGGGGACTTCTCGAAGAAGTCGAAGACCTTCCACTCGAACCCTTACCTGACTTCGACGACAGGTCCTGATAGACCATGCGGTATCTGTTCGACACGAACGTCTGGATTGATCTTGAACGGGGCAGTTATCCGCACGTGCTGGACCGTGCCTCGAGCTGCACACGAGATCAAGTAGGCGTCTCCACAGTGGTTCTCGGAGAACTGTATGCAGGTGCTTTACGGTCGATGGACCCTATTCGAGCGCGACGATCCATCGACACGTTCTTGGCGGGCTGGCCGAGGATCGGTGTGGATGAACGAACTGCAGAGATCTACGCGGAAATTCGAGCGGCCCTGCAAAGTCAAGGACGAGTTATCGGCCCCAATGACTTATGGATCGCGGCTCAGGCATTGCGCGAGGATGTGGTCCTCGTGACGGCCAACGACGATGAATTCTCCCGAGTGCCATCGCTTGAGGTTGAGAACTGGCGATAGTCCGCACTGCGGAGTCCCTGCGGTTTTGCGGCAGTCCGGTGAGGTGGCGCCGGGCTGGAATACTGCTCGGGCATTTCCGGAATACTGCTCAGGTAAACATGCAGGTCAGAAACGTTCGGTTTGGCTTATAAGGTCGAGCAGTATTCCGGGGGTCGGGTGGAGTTCGATGGAGCGGACTCCGCATTGCGGAGTCCCTGCGGTTTTGCGGAGTCCCTGGGGTTTTGCGGAGCTAGGGTGTGGCTGGAACTGCATTCGCTGCAGACAGCAGGGTCGTCCACTGGGCCACCGTGACGACGCCAGGCGCAGACGGGCCGGATGCTGACACCGCGGAAACGTCCGCCCAAGCCGGCCGGTGCCAGCCTTCCCACGTGGTGAAGGGGAGGCTGCGGGACTCGAGAAGGGCGACGATCGCGCCGGGCTGGTCGGCCACCTGCGGTGAAGCGACGACGGGGGTGCGGCTGACGGCAATCGCGGCATCGGCGGCGGACGCGGAGAGCGCGTCGTAAACCTCGGCCGCGCCAGGAGATGTGCCGATGACCACGACGGACCCGGCGGTGTCGCTGGCCCCGGCGTCAGAATCAGACGCCGCGACAATCGTGTCGTAGTAGTGGGTCAGTTCGCCGACGGTCACGTCAGTTCCGATGGTGAGGTTGCCGAAGAGTCTGAGGCGGGGGACGTCGATAAGCGAGCGGGCGCTGCGGTGCGATGAGCCGAAGCGGATGAGGGATGTGGGGGCGGGGGAGGCGTCGAAAAGGTCGACGAAGTAGCTGCGGCCGGGCATGCAGATGAGGAGGTCCGATGCGTGGATGCCGGTGGGGCCGGCTCCAATGACGGCGACGCGGGAAACGCGGCTGGTCATGTGAGTCTCCTTCTGTAGCTGGGTAGACCGCTTGGTCTAAAAACTTAGCAACGATTAGTACGCAGTCAAGGCTCAAGCGAGATTTACATTCATATGAACGTGCAGACCAGCGAGCCGAAACCTTGCAGGGGAGTGACCTTATGCGGGCTGGCTGTGTAGCGTGCTGATCAACAAACCGCACCGCGCAACGCTATAGACAGAGCGGTACACAGAAGGAGGCGGCATGACCACCACCACAAGCGCAGAAGCACGGCCCCGCCCGGCGCGTAAGCCAAAGCCGGAAGGCCAGTGGAAGATCGACGGCCAGGCGCCCCTCAACCACGATGAGGAGCTCAAACAGGTCGAGCCCGTGCTGGCGGTCAAGCAGCGCGTCATCGACATCTACTCTAAGCAGGGCTTCAAGTCGATCCCGGAAGAAGATCTGTACCCGCGCTTTAAGTGGCTGGGCATGTACACGCAGCGCAAGCAGAACTTGGGCGGCGAGCACACCGGCAAGGACAACCTCGAGCTGCAGGACGAGTTCTTCATGGCGCGCGTGCGTTTTGACGGCGGCCAGTGCTCCACCGAACAAGCCCGCGCCGTCGGCGAGATCAGCCGCGACTACTGCCGGTCCACAGCCGACCTGACGGACCGCCAGAACATTCAGCTCCACTGGCTGCGCGTCGAAGACGCGCCGGCGATGTGGGACAAGCTCGAGTCGGTCGGCCTGAACACCTGGGACGCCTGCGGCGATGTGCCGCGCGTGATCATGGGTTCGCCGGTGGCGGGCATCGCGAAGGATGAGATTATCGACGCCACACCGGCGATTGAGAAGATCAAGAACGAGTACGTCCTGCGCGAGGAATTCCAGAACCTGCCGCGCAAGTTCAAGACCGCGATTTCCGGCAACGCCCGCCAGGATGTCGTGCACGAGATCAACGACATCGCGTTCATCGGGGTCAACCACCCCGAGTTGGGTCCGGGCTTCGAGTGCTTCGTCGGCGGAGGCTTGGCGACGAACCCGATGCTCGCCCAGTCCCTCGGCGCCTTTGTCACCCTGGAGGAGGTGCCGGAGGTGTGGGCTGGCGTGGTCCGCCTGTTCCGCGACTACGGCTACCGCCGCCTCCGCGCCCGGGCACGCATCAAGTTCTTGGTGGCGCAGTGGGGCATCGATAAGTTCCGCCAGGTCCTCGAGGACGAGTACCTGGGCTACAAGCTTCCCGACGGCCCGCACGCCCCGACCAACCTGATCGACCGCGACCACATTGGCATCCACGAGCAGAAAGACGGCAATGTCTACCTGGGCGTGAAGCCGACGATGGGCCACCTCACCGGAGAGCAGCTCATCGCCATCGCTGACCTGGCCGAGTCTTACGGCCTGAGTCGTCTGCGCTTCACCCCGTTCAAGGAAATTCTGTTCCTCGACGTCGGCCCGGAGCAGGTCCGGGCGCTTGCGGCAGACCTGACTGAGATGGGCCTCTACTCCGCCCCCAGCGAATTCCGCCGCGGCATGCTCACCTGCACCGGCTTGGAATACTGCAAGCTCGCCCACGTGACCACAAAGGCCCGCGGCATTGAGCTTGTCGACGAACTCGAGGAACGCCTCAAGGACTTCGACTCTCCCATCACGATCGCCCTGAACGGCTGCCCGAACGCCTGCGCCCGCACGCACATCGCGGACATCGGCCTGAAGGGCCAGATGGTCGACGACGGCAACGGCAACAAGGTCGAGGGCTTCCAAGTCCACTTGGGAGGCGCCATCGGCGACGGCGCCAACTTCGGCCGGAAGCTCCGCGGCCACAAGGTCCTTTCGACTGAGCTTGGGGATTATGTGACGAGGGTGGCGGGTAATTTCGTCGAAAAGCGAAACGACGGCGAGCTCTTCCGCGACTGGGTCGCGCGCGCCGACGAGGATGACCTGCGATGAGCTTCCGCCGCAAGCCGAACCCGAACCGCAACCACCCCGCGTATTGCCCCTACTGCGCGGGGGAAGGGTTATTTCCTGATGAACAATCGGATTTTGCATGGAAATGCACCGAGTGCCTGCGTATCTTCGAGGTGTTGTTCCACGGGCAAGATGACCCGGACGTGGCTCCGCAGAAGGCCAAGTCAACGGAGCAAGCACTGCAGGAATCGCTGGCCCGTCACGGCCACGACGCGGTGTTGAGGAAGGAGAAATAGTGGACTTTCTAAACAGGTCCGCGGGTGATGTGCGCGACCCCGAAGTGAGCCCCGAGGGCCCCAAAGAAACTGCGCCGCTGACCCCAGAGATCGCCGAAGCAAACGCGAAGCTTGTCGACGAATGGGCCGACAGGCTCTACGACGCCTCCGCGAAAGAGATCCTCGAGTGGGCCCACGAGTATGCCCCAGGCAACCTCGTGGTGACGTTGAGCATGGAGAACACCGTTCTCGCGGAGCTGGCGAAAGACTACCTGCCGGAGGCGGACTTCCTCTTCCTGGATACGGAGTACCACTTCGACGAGACGCTTGATGTCGCGGACCAGGTCGAAGAGCGTTATCCGGCGCAGCGCCTCGTCCGCGCGAAGGCGATCCTGTCCCGTGAGGAGCAGGACCGCGTATACGGCAAGGCACTCTACCGCCGCAACCCGACCGCGTGCTGCCGTATGCGCAAGGTGGAGCCGCTCGCGGTGAACCTCTCGCCCTATGTCGGCTGGGTCACGGGCCTGCGGCGTGACGACGGCCCCACCCGCGCCGAAGCCCCCGCTTTGAGTTTGGATGCCACGGGCCGGTTGAAGATCAGCCCGATCATCACGTGGTCGCTGGACGAGACCGACGCATACATAGAGGACAAGAATTTGATCATCCACCCGCTGACCAAGCAGGGCTACCCCTCCATCGGCTGTGCGACCTGCACCCTGCCGGTCGCTGAGGGCGAAGATCCCCGCGCTGGTCGCTGGGCCTTTTCGAGCAAGACGGAGTGTGGTCTGCATGGCTAACGAACTCTCCCCGCACCTGCGGGATCTGGAGAACGAGTCGATTCACATCCTGCGTGAGGTGGCAGGGCAATTCGACAAGATCGGCCTGCTGTTCTCGGGCGGCAAGGACTCCTGTGTCGTCTTCGAGCTGGCGCGCCGCGCGTTCGCGCCCGCCGCAATGCCGATCGAGTTGCTGCACGTGGACACCGGCCACAACTTCCCGGAAGTGATCGGATTCCGCGACCGCCTCGTCGAGGAAACCGGTGCCCGCCTGCGCGTGGCGCACGTGCAGGATTGGATTGACCGCGGCGACCTGGTCGAGCGTCCCGACGGCACCCGCAACCCGCTGCAAACCGTGCCCCTAGTGGAGACCATCGCTGAGGTCGGTTACGACGCCGTTCTCGGCGGCGCCCGCCGCGACGAGGAGCGCGCCCGCGCCAAGGAGCGCGTCTTCTCCGTCCGCGACTCTTTCGGCGGCTGGGACCCGCGCCGTCAGCGCCCTGAGCTGTGGAGTCTCTACAACGGCGAGAAGCTTCCGGGCGAGAACATCCGCGTCTTCCCCATCTCCAACTGGACGGAAGCGGACGTGTGGGAGTACATCGGCGCCCGCGACATTGAGCTGCCGGCCATTTACTTCGCCCACGACCGCGAGGTGTTCAACCGCGACGGCATGTGGCTCACCGCCGGCGAGTGGGGCGGCCCGCGCGAGGATGAGACCGTGGAGACCCGCCGCGTGCGTTACCGCACCGTTGGCGACATGAGCTGCACCGGCGCAGTCGATTCGACCGCGACAACCATTGACGAGGTGCTGGTCGAGCTCGCCGCTTCCACCCTGACCGAGCGCGGCGCCACGCGTGCCGACGACCGCCTGTCCGAATCCGCCATGGAAGACCGCAAGAAGGAGGGCTACTTCTGATGAGTCCTTTTGGAAATTCTGCAGAGCCGAATGCGTCGGCGAGTGAAGCGTTAGCGCAACGAGCGACGCTGAGGCTCTGCACGGCCGGCTCCGTTGACGACGGCAAATCCACCTTCGTCGGCCGCCTCCTGCACGACACGAAGTCGGTCCTGGCGGATCAGCTCGCCAGCGTCGAACGCACCTCCGCCGACCGCGGCTTCGAGGGCCTCGATCTTTCCTTGCTTGTCGACGGCCTCCGCGCCGAGCGCGAACAAGGCATCACCATCGACGTCGCCTACCGGTACTTCGCCACCGACCAGCGCAGCTTCATCCTCGCGGACACCCCGGGGCATGAGCAGTACACGCGCAACACCGTCACGGGCATGTCCACGTCCCAGGTCGTCGTTTTGCTTGTCGACGCCCGAAACGGCATCAAACCGCAAACCATCCGCCACCTCACCGTGGCGAGCCTGCTCGGTGTGAAGACAGTCATCCTGGCCGTGAACAAGATCGACCTGGTGGACTACTCGCAGAACGTCTTCGAGGAGATCAAGGGCGAGTTCGAGTCCCGCTGTGCTGCCCTGGGCATCGAGGAGCCGCACGCCGTGCCGATCTCCGCGAAGTTCGGCGCCAATGTTGCCGAGCGCTCCACCGAGACATCCTGGTACGAGGGCCCGACCGTGCTCGAGCTGCTGGAGACCATCCCGGTCAACTCCGGCCGCGCGCTGGACCTGGCGTTCCGGTTCAACATCCAGTACGTCCTGCGTGAGCACGAGACGGACTACCGCGCCTACGCCGGCACCGTGAACTCCGGCTCCGTGCAGGTCGGCGATGAGGTCGTCGCGCCGAACGGCCGCACCACGACGGTGACGCACATCGACACGGCGGATGGCCTCGACGGCGCGCAGTCCGCTGACGCTGGCGACGCGGTCTCCCTGCGCCTTGCCGACGACATTGACCTCACCCGCGGCGACCTGCTGGCCTCCGCGCCATTCCCGGAGCTCGTCCGCGAGTTCCACGGCACCGTCGTCGGCCTGACAGAGAAGGACGTCGCCACTGGCCAGGCTGTGAAGCTGCGCTATGGCACCTCACTGGTCCGTGCCCGTGTTGGCAGCGTCGACCGCGTCATCGACATCGACGGCACGGCTTCGTCCAACTCGGATGACACCGCACCAGAGTCCTTCGGCCTGAACGACATCGCGCACGTGACCGTCCAGACGGCGCAGGAGCTGCCGGTGGAGGAGTACGCGGCGCGCGGTGCCGTGGGCAACTTCCTGCTCATTGATCAGGCGTCCGGTAACACGCTGGCAGCTGGTCTCGTGGGAACGCGGCTGCGGTAGGAGAGCTGAGGTCATCATGAACGCACCCGCCCTGATCACGCTGTCGCACGGATCGCGCCACCCCGGCGCGCGCCCCGGTGTGGCTACGCTGACCGCTGCCGCCGCAGCTCAGCTGGGCGTGACGGGTGTGGATGCGCACCTCGAGTTCGACACCCCCGACCTCACCGCCGCTGCCCAGCAGCTTGTCGACGCTGGCCACACCCGCGCCGTTGTCGTACCGACCCTGTTCACCACCGCCTTCCACGCCACCCACGACGTTCCGCAAGCGATCGCGGAAGCCCGCGCAGCGACCGAACTCGAGCTCATCCCTGCCGAGGGGCTGGGCCAAGGTCGTGATGTGGCGGCCATCCTCGCCGCTCGAGCCGTGACCGATATCGCGGCATCCGGCCGGTCGATCCGGGAGATCATCCTCTACCCGGTCGGCACTTCCAACACGGAGGCGGCCGGGAAGACGGTGGAGCTGGGGCGAGACGTCGAAAAGCTCGTCGGCATTCCTGTCACGACCGTTCCCGCGACGGGCCATGGGAAGAGGGATCTAGGGGAGCTGGCAAGCGTCGATAAGCATCTGCTCCCGCTTTTTGTCACTGAAGGTTTGCTCCTGGACCGGGCGTTTCGAATGTGGCCCGGTTCCGTCTCCGCGCCGCTGGGTGCGGACCTCGCACACGTCGTAGCTTCGCGCTACCGCCGCGCACTCGCGCACACAGACGCCCTGGCCGCTTCGGCCACGGCGTAATTCTCACCAAAGGACAGCCACCATGAACCGCATGATCACGCTCATACTCATCGCCATCGCCGGCTTAGCCGGCCAACTTGTGGACGGCGGCCTGGGCATGGGCTTCGGCGTCACATCGACGACGATCCTTGTCATGCTCGCAGGCCTGGGACCCGCGCAGGCCTCCGCGGTGGTGCACACAGCTGAGCTGGGTACAACGCTCGTGTCCGGCATCAGCCACTGGAAATTCGGCAACGTCGACTGGCGCGTTGTCGCCGCGATCGGCATTCCTGGCTCTGTCGGAGCGTTCGTCGGTGCGACTGTGCTGTCCAACCTGTCGACGGAGTCCGCGAAGCCGATCATGTCGCTTATTCTCGCGGCGATCGGCATCAACCTGGTCTATCGATTCTCCCGCGGGCTCATTCGCCGGCAGGTCGTAGAGACCCCGCACTCGAAACCCTTCCTTGGGTTCCTGGGTTTGTTCGGCGGATTTGTCGACGCCACTGGTGGCGGCGGCTGGGGTCCCGTCACCACCTCGACGCTGCTGTCGGCTGGCCGCTCCGAGCCGCGCCGCATTGTCGGTACCGTCAACACCGCGGAGTTCTTCGTCACCGCGGCTGCGACCGCCGGCTTCGTGCTGGGAATGTGGGACGACCTGGTCACCCACCTCTCCGCGGTCGGTGCGCTGCTACTCGGCGGTGTGATTGCCGCGCCGCTGGCCGCATGGCTGGTGACCAGGCTCAACCCGATCCTGCTCGGCGGCATCGTGGGCACCTTGATCGTCATGCTCAACCTGCCCGTCGTGCTCAAGGCCCTTGGTGTCGGGGCGACCGTGCTGATCGTGGTGCGGGTGGTCGTGCTGGTTGTCGGCGTGGCACTGTCGATCCGTGGATGGAGGCGCCACCGAGCGAACTGGCGTGCCGCTAACGAGAAGGAAGCAGCCATCGGCGCTGAGTCGGGTTCGGCCGAGGCGACAGAGACTCCGGCACACGCGCCGGATACCTCCAACGCCAGTGCGCGGAGCTAAGCACTAGTACAGCTCTGGTCGACCGGCCGGGGCAAGCCCATCCTGCGGACGCTCCCGGGTAGCCCTTTCAATGAGTGTTCGCCCAGCGAGGAGCGCACCCCACGGCCCGATCACCCACGCAGGCCAGAAATAGGTGGGAGTCGCCGTCACCGCGATGATGCCCCAAATGGTCAGCACGATCAGCGACACCGCTACCCACGTTGCAACCTCAACTTTCAACTCCTTGTTGTGGAGTTGGCGCACCGAACGGGAAGAGACCGGGCGTGGCATCGTCCGAGCGGGCGCTGCAGCGCCAGTAGGGGAAGGGCCGGTACCTGCCGAACGTGTGACTGTGCTTGCGGTCTTTGCCTGCGGAAGACCCTCGAGTGCGCGCGAGATTGCCGCGGGATTGTCGTCGAGAAGCATCGCCGACCGTTCTTCAAATTCGTTGAGATCGATCTGGCCCGAGCCGACAGCGTCTTGCAACTGGGCTAACGCAGCGTCGTGGGCAGCGGAATCAGGAATCGATGACATGCGTGTCCCTTGTGCGGCTCAAAGGGGTGGCCAATTCACTGGGTTCCATTGCACACGTTCCAGGCCCTATGCGCAATGCTCGGAGCTTTAACTTTTCTCTAGACTGGGGCCATGTTGATTTCGGAGCAAATACTACTTCTCTCCACCAACGACGAAGGCAAGCACGAGTCGGCTTTCCTGTGGAACGACATGCTGCTGCGCAGCGGTTTGCTTGCGGACTTGATGAGCCGCGGCCTTGCAACCATCACAGAGCGCAAGCTCCGAGACCCGATCGTCGCTCCGAGCGTGCCTGCGGCCCAAGTGGAGGATCCTGTCCTCCGTACTGCCGTTGAAGCCCTGGAGAAACGGTCGGGCAAAACGACTTACGGACGTCCTGTGGTCCGAATGGTTTGGCAAGCGCCAGGATGTCGCCCAACGACTGGTCGCCGAGGGGGTTCTGGAGGAGTCCGGCGGAGGCTTCCGTCTTTTCTCCCGGAACCAGTTCCCGACCCGCGATGGGATGCCGGAACTGCAGCTCCGCGGCCGCCTGGAGCAGATCCTTCGTGGTCAGGCGCAGCCGACGGAGCAGGATGCGACGCTCATCATGCTCCTCGATATCTACGACGCCATCCGCCCGCTCCTCAAAGAGGAGCTGCGCGGGATGGGGCGCACAGAACGCAAGCAAGCGATTGAAAACGCATCCGCCTCCGTCACATCCCCCGAGATCGCTCAGACACTCAAAGCTGCGAAGAAGTCCGTGGAAATGGCTGCGGTTGGGGCGACAATGACCGTGTTCACCCCCTAAGTCGGACTGGGTGTGTTGGTGTTTTTTCGGGCAAGGCACCGCGCTCAATACATTTTTACTATCGCCTTCTGACGCCTCCGGTGAAATCCCGCCTGGGAAAACGTCGCATCGGTTCACTGAAAGGCGATACTGAAAATCTATTCCTGCCGAGCCCAGGGGACAGTGCCTGTGGCCATGCGCCGGTGCTCCTGGGGTTCGGAGCTAATACGCAGGAAACTGCGATGATGCAGGGGACATTTTTCCGGGCGGGCCAGCTCCGAGTGTCCATATACTGAGGGCATGTTGATTTCGGAGCAAATACTACTTCTCTCCACGAACGACAAAGGTAACACGAAACCTCAATGCTGTGGAACGACATGCTCCTCCGCAGCGGACTCATGGCCGATCTGGTTGGTTGGAAACTAGTCACGATCACTGACCGAACAATCCGCGCCCCGAAGCTCACAGCTGCTGTTCCGTCGGCGCAGGTCGAGCATCCTGTGCTGCGACACGGCGTAGAGATGATTGAGAAGCGAAACAACAGGTCTACTTACGACATCATCGCGGATGACTGGTTCGCGAAGCGGAAAGATGTCGCACAGGGGCTCGTCGCGCAGGGTGTCCTCGAGGAAACAGACGGGGTTTTCAGTTTCCTCTCCCGAAATCAATTTCCTACTCGCGATGAGTCGGTGGAGCTGCAGCTCCGCGGCCGACTTGAGCAGATTCTCCGCGGCCAAGCAAACCCGACATTGCAAGAATCGATGCTCGTAGCGCTTCTCGACGCCTACGATGCCGTCCGCGCCCTCCTCAAGGAAGAGCTACGCGGAATGGGCCGCGGCGAAGTGAAGCAGGCAGTCAGAGATGTGGCGGCCTTGGTGACGGACCCGGATCTTGAGCTGGTGATCAAGGCAGCGAACAGTGCTGAAACATCGGTCACGGTCAACACGACAGTGATGATGGCTAACCAGGCCAGGAGGTAGCGCAGGGGCTGACCGGACACCAAGGGAGTGTTCGGTCCAGCGCCAGCAAGTCCGCACAGGAGTCTTGTCTGCGTCCAATCGCTTACTCACTGCACTGCGCGAACTAAGCGTCTAGTTAGAGCTCGTTGATTGGGTTTTGCCCCATACCTTCTCACCTAGCAAAGCGAGCGTTGCCGGCAGGAGGATGGGTCGAACGATGAGTGCGTCCAAAGCGACGGCCATCGCCAGCCCAAGGCCCAGCTCTTGAATGATGCTGATTTCAGCCACCATGAATGAGAGGAAAACTCCAATCATGATGATCGCGGCGGAGATGATGAGACGGGATGTGTGCGCAACTCCCTCCGCAATGGCATCGCGATGGGTTGAGCCGGAAGCGAACTGCTCTTTCATTCGTGAAGCCATCAACACCATGTAATCCATACTCAGGCCAAATACGATCGCGAACACGACGATCGGCGTCACACTGTTGATCGCTTCACCAGTTACGGCTTTCCACAGCAGGGATAGGCAACCCATCGCTGCGGAGACAACGAGACCGTTGAGCACGACCGCGAGTGTGGCTAGTCGCCACGACCGGAAAGCCCATCCAAGGAGAAGCAGCGAAATCAAGAGGACGAAACCCACGATCCAGGGAATGGACTTTTGGACCAGTCGATCAAAGTCGTCGCCCTGCGCTGTGGCGCCTGAGACGAAGGTGTCGGGGTACTCGTCTGCCGCTTTCTTGATATCCGCAACCATCTCGTGGGCGGCGTCGGAATCCGGTAAGTCCGTAGACGTAATGACGACCCTCTTATAGGCGCGTCCCTCTTTCTCGGCGCTCAATGGGTAGGGGGAATACTGCTCTGCAGGTGTTCCCGACGCGAATACCTGATCGACGTGTCGAACCTCTTCGATGTCCGCGAGGAATTCCTCGACTTCTGCATCGAGTTCTTGGGCTGACTGGCCCTCCGTCCCGGCGAACGTAACCATAGTGGGAAACAGCTCGCGGGCGTTGAGCTCAGATTCAATGATTTCGATCCCCTCGCGTGAGTCCATTCCTGCTGGGAGAATGGACGAGCTTGCTACGGGAACCTGGAGTTTGATGCTCGCCAGAGGGGTAGCGGCGATGAGCAATGGCACGGCGATCAACACGACTGCAAGCAAGGGCGATTTGAGCGGGAGGCTCGAAGTGCGTTTCTCCTTATCTTCCGGAGCTCGCATTGTTTTCTCGTATCCAGGGAGTTTGCCGAAGAAGAATCGGTCTCCCAGCAGCATAATTGCAGCTGGCACAAGAGTTGCCAACGCCAAAAGCGCGATGGACGTGACCACGATGCCAGCCATGGCAATCGAGCTGAAAACCATATTCCGAGCGATGAACAGAGCACATAGAGCGGCGATGACGCTCAAGCCGCCAAAGCGGATGGAATGCCCTGCGGTGTTGGTTGCTCGCCGCAGAGCGTCCTCAGGCGGATGTCCCGCGATAAGAAACTCCTTGTATCGAGCGATCAAGAACAAGCAGTAGTCCACCGAAACGGCCAAGCCGATAAGGGAGGCTGCGGTGATGTACATGTTGGAAACATCGAGGAACGAAGCTAGCAGGGTTCCGATGCCTTGCGTTCCAATAAGGCAAGCGCCTGCAACCAGGAGTGTCACCAGCGTAGGACCGACAGCTCTGTAGATGAGCAGCAGAACCAAAATGAGAAGTGGGAAGGCGATGATCTCCGCTCGCAAGGCATCTTGCTGGGACTGAATGTTCAAGTCGTAGTCCAAAGCGGGGGCTCCAGTCACATGGCTCGTGACATCTTCTCCTTCCACTGCTGTCTCGACTCTGTCACGGAGGTCAGGGATCATGTTTTGAGTCGTCGTATTATCAGCCGCTACGCCGACTTGGAGGATTTGGGTTTTCCCTGAATCAGAAGACAATGAGGCGAGCGCACGCCCATCGATGACTGAGTCGATGTTCGGCAGAGTTTCTATACCCGTCGAGACGTTGTCTAGCACTTCTGAAGAGATGCTGCTGTCGGAGTTCAGGACGACAGTGAGTTGATTCGCGGGATCGCCGAAGGCATGCTCGTTCACCTCTTGGCCGACAAAGGACGTCCCGTTCTCGTCGTTGAAGCCTCCGGCTTTCACGGCGCCGTTGAGCTGGAGTGCTCCAACTACCCCGAGCGCGGAAAGGAGCAACCACACTACGAGAATGAGCTTTGAGTACTTTTTTACGAGGCTTATGGGCATATTTAGTTTCTTTCCGATGCTGACTTGGCCGACGCAACCGCAGACGCGATCTTTTCTCGACGGAGATCGCCACGCGGATCATCGGCGGGGATGCTGTCCTCTGCTTGGCGGTAAGCCTCTATTGCGGCGTCAATGTCTCCAATTTTGAGGAACGACTCTGCGAGCCCCACGTACGATTGAGAGGTCATCTTTCCTCCGCGGGACACCGCCCGTTGGAACTGAGAGCGCGCTAAATTCGCTCCACCACCGAGCCAACGTGGCAGTGTTAAGGCGCTTCTTCCAGCGAGGTAAGCAGAAAAATCATCAGATCCGTCTAGGTCTGAAAGTAGAAGAGCCCGCTGGTTAACGATCGCGGCGCGTGCTGCAGTGCCTGCCGATGTGTGTGAGTTGAGGGCCTTGAAACCGGATAACCGGGTCTGCTGAACGGGGAGACTGAGGTCGCGGCGGGATGTTTTACGCGCGATGCGCAACAGCAATTCGACCCGCCGAACTACCGCCGGAGGAAGGGTTCCCTGGGGAGTGAGGTTCTCCCGCACTATAGTTTGCGCCAGTTCCACCATGCGGCTCACCGCGGCACCACGATCGGCTCCATTCGGATTCTTGCTTCGATCCTTTAGCTCAGCGACGATTTCAAACGCTTGGTCGCGCATTTGACGGGCGTTTTCTCGCTCATCACCCACCTCTGGCTGGACCAACGGCTCGCCGATGGAAACGGAGAAGAGACGGCGCCGCGGTACAGTAGCGCCTTTTGGTAGAACCTCTGCAAGTCCGGTCATTCCGATGGGTACGACGGGTGTGTTGTTCGCTAATGCCATGCGAAACGCGCCGGATTTGAAGGGCAGGAGTCCTTCGCCCACGTTGCGTGTGCCTTCTGGATAGAGCACGAGAGTGCCGCCGTCCTCGAGAACGTCTTGTGCGCGACGAAATACTTCTTCTCCTGGTGCGTCACGGTCGACTGGATAACAGTTCATCGACTCGTGCCAAACACGCGAAAGAAACGATTCGAATGCCTCGGCTTTGGTGGGGAACCACTCCTCGCCTCCGCGAACTGAGTTTGCCAGGGTCTTCGTAACGAAGTGGTCCATGTAACTGGAGTGATTGGCTACAAAAATGACCGGTCCGGTGCGTGGAATATTTTCCAAACCCTCGATGAAGCCGACGTGGTTCAGGACGAAGTCGTGGATTCGCGGCGTAGAAACTCGGCGGACAGTTTGACCAAGAAAGCTTGAATTGTAGTTCTTCACTGTGCGTCGCCTTTCAGCGTCTCGGCGATGGGAGTTCCGTCGGGTTTCTGGTCAATTCGGACTCCTGCGCGTACTTGTTCGTTCCGGTAGTCGCGCATGCGCTCGATGGTCGAGATGGAGATCCCGCGCTCTTTGCACCACGGGACGAGTTGAGGGAGTCGAAGCATTTCACCGTCATCACCGATGATTTCGATGATGACGCCAACTGGAGAGAAACCAGCCATTGCGGCCAGATCGCTTCCGGCCTCTGTGTGGCCGACTCGGGTGAGAACCCCGCCTTCGCGAGCGATGAGGGGGAAGATGTGCCCTGGACGGTGAAAGTCATTCTCGTTACCCCCGTTAGCTAGGAGCTGGACCGTTCGCGCTCTATCAGAGGCTGAAATACCTGTAGTGACCCCGTAGTCACCGGTCGCATCGCAAGAGACAGAGAATGCCGTGCCGAAATCGTCCTCGTTGGTTTTCACCATGGGGTGCAGATTCAACCGTTGTGCATGGTTTGCAGGCATTGGCACGCACAGCAACCCTCTGCCCTGCGTAATCATGAAGTTGATGGCCTCTGGAGTAGCAGCTTCAGCGGCCATGATCAGATCGCCTTCGTTCTCGCGGTCTTCGTCGTCGACAAGGACCACCATCTTGCCCGCCGCGACGTCGGAAACGATTTTCTCAATCGGGCTGAGTTCGGTTTCTGCGAAAAGGCGCTCGTCAGTCTTGTTGACGGATGCCTGTTCTTCGTGTGTTTGGAGCATCATGTTCCTTTCCGGTCCTAGATGTGGCAACATGCATGTTGCAACACGGAATGTAACCAGACGGGAAAACGTAGATCAACTTCTCTGAGCTGGGAATTTACTTGAAGTGGAAGTCGACCAGGCAGCGGGAATTAAATTTACTTGACCAAAGCACGTGTCTTGGATAATGTCGGTGACATGTCATTTAAAATCGAAAATAGTGCCGCCGTGACGATTCATGCCGGTGAGCGCGCCATTCTTGGGGTCGTGACGGACTTGGAACGCCTGCCCTCGTGGAATCCTGCTTTCAGCTTCGTGAGCCCGCGTCGTGCCGACGGTTCGCACGCGCTCACGGTGCAAAAAGTATTGAACGGTACGATCGTGGCCGCCGCGTCTGAGACTTCAACGGGCCACGTTGTCGACTTTGAAATTGATATTCCGGGTCTGCGCGAACATTCGTCTTTTCTGCTTGAATCCCAGTTGGATGGAACGACACGGGTTACTCATCGGATTAGGCAAGCCGGGACTCTGTCGGCCGTGATTGGGCAGCGAGAGGCGGCGTTGGTGCCCGGTAAGCGGTTAGCGCGATTGGCGCGTTTCCTCGAGACTGAAAGCTGACAACACGAGGGAAGGAATGACATGCCGTTAGAGCTATTCACTCATCCTGAGGAATTCCGTTATCTCATTCTCGCGCTCCAGCGCCAGGGGAGCCGACGGCTCAATCGGCTCTTCTCTGAGGTGGGTTTGACTCACTCCCAGGCGGAGGTCGTGGAAGTGCTAGGCGTTCATGGCCCAATTAGCACGAAAGAAGTTGGCCAGTATCTTGTCTGTGAATCCGGTAGCCCTAGCCGTTTGCTCGACGCGCTTGTTAGGAAAGGAATATCTGTCTCAGCACAGTCGACCGAGGACAAGCGTCTGACGCTTCATGCTCTCTCACCCAAAGGGCGTGAGCTTCTCACTCAGATCAAAGAGAAGAAAGTCGAGTTCGAATCCCAGTTAGCGGCCGAACTGCGAGCAGTGTCAGAGGCTCACGGGGGATCGGTGATCGAGGAACTTGTTGCACTTGTGTCGGATCCAGAGCTCAAGGGGGCTCTGCAGCGACGTTTTCCGCACCTCTATCACCCGTGATGCGAGGGAATGCGGCTTGTTGTTTACCGATTGCCGGATAGACTGGGGCGAGTTATATATCGACCATAGAAGGACTTTCCACCATGCTCGTCAGCGAAGCCCTCTTCCTGCTGCTCTCGGACAAATCCGCCCACGTCGAGGTGGGGGTGAGCCACCAGCGCGTGGCGTTGAACGGCGCGTTGCTGTGCGATCTGGTCGCAACCGGGCTGGTCGATGTGCATGCCGGTAAGAGCCCGAGCGTCTCGCTTGTCAACGGCGCCGTTGCCCGCTCCGAAGGTCACCCCGCCCTCGCTCACGGTGTGGCCCGTGTGGAGAAGAAGGGGCACCCGAGCGTGTACTCGCTGCTCAATTCCCGGAAGTTCGCCAAGAAGGAAGCCATTGCCCAGCGACTCATTGAAGAGGGTGTGCTCGACGAGGAGCGCGCGGGATTCTTGGGCCTGCACTGGCAGCGCTTCCCGGAAAAGGATGAGACCATCGAGAAGGCCATGCGCCAGCGCTACCGCGACATCTTCCTGGGCAAGGAGGAGCCGCGCCCGGAGGAAGCAATGGTCATTCTTCTGCTGAAGAACACCGGCGAGCTGCGCCGCCAGTTCCTCGGCGAAATCGAGGGCATTCCATTCAATGACCTGCGTATGCGGGTGAAGCAGATCGATCGACAGGTGCTGGACGCAGGCACCTTCGAGAATGTCGACGGAATCAACACGGTGCTGCTATCGGTCGCCAGCGCCGCCGCTGTGGAAGAAGCGGCGGCATCTAGCTAACCGTAGTAGCGCCAGCTACGGGACGCGGTGCGTCCACTCCTCGGTGCTGAACTTGGTGTCCACGAGGTGCTGGGCTGCGGCCAAATCATCGTCGCTAAGCGCGCCGACCTCTGCGGGGTAGCGCGCTATGAACGTGTCCATGAGCGCCTGGATGACTTCCTGGCGCGGGACACCTGTCTGGCGGCGCAGCGGGTCAACACGCTTGGCGGCGGACTGCACGCCCTTAGACGACAGTTTCACCTTGCCCACGCGCAGGACATCCATCATCTTGTCGGCGTTGATGTCGTAAGACATCGTCGTGTGGTGCAGGATCGCGCCAGGGATGCGCTTTTGCGCAGCACCGCCGATCTTGCCGCCGTCGGAGGTGATGTCGTTGATCGGCACGTACCAAGCGTTCACGCCGAGCGACTGCAGCCCGGCCAGGACCCATGCATCGAGGTACTGGTAGCTGTCCACGTAGGACAGGCCGCGCACGATGTCGTCGGGCAGGTACATGGAGTAGGTGACGCAGTTGCCGCCCTCCATGAACATCGCCCCGCCGCCGGAGATGCGGCGCACAGGCACGATGCCGTGCTTCTCAATGCCCTCTGGATCCAACTCGTTCTGGAAGGACTGGTAGGAACCGAAGACAACAGCCTTGTCCTCCCATTCCCAAAAACGCAGGATCGGGCCCTTGCGCCCAGCAGCGACCTCTTCGAGCAGGTACTGGTCCAGCGCCACGTTGATTGGGGTGGGCAAAACGGGGGAGTGGATGACCGTCCACTCGTAGTCGGTGAGGTCTTTGGCGTCGAGGACCGCGCGCCGAGTGACGATGGCCACATCCTTCGTGGAAAAACCGTGGAGCGCGAGGTCATCGAAGCGAGAAAGCTCTGTGTCAAGGCGTTTGCACAGATCGTCGGCGGTCTCGGTGACTGATGCGCCGACGAGGGCGCGGTTGATCGCGTCGTACGCCTCCTCCGGCTCGAGGAAGAAATCGCCGGAGATGCGCGCATCCGTGATCGTCGTGCCGTCTTCTTGGACGTCCGCGACGACGAGCTTGCCTCCGGCGACCTTCACCTCAAAGTGGTGGGAGGTCACTTAGCGAACTCCTCGATGATGGCCTTGTTGAAAGCAGGGAGGTCATCGGGGGTGCGCGAAGAGACGATGCGCTTATCGACGACTACCTCTTCATCAACCCACGTCGCCCCAGCGTTCGACAGGTCGGTCTTGAGGGAAGGGTAAGAGGTCATGCGCACACCGGAGACAGCTTCTGCGTCGGTGAGGATCCAGCCGCCGTGGCAGATCACGCCGACGGGCTTGCCGGCCTGGGTGAACTCGCGGACGAGCTTCACAGCAGCCTCGTCCGTGCGGATCTGGTCAGCGTTGGAGGTGCCACCCGGCAGCAGCAGTGCGTCGTAATCGGCTGCGTTGGCCTCGGAGGTAGTCAGGTCGACAGAGACCTCGGTGCCGTTCTTGCCCTCGATGGAGCCGGACTCGGTGGACACGACTACGGTGGCCGCGCCTGCCTCGTGCACGGCATCGCGCGGGCTGGTCAGCTCAGAGTCTTCAAAGTTGTTGGTGGAAAGGATGGCAATGGTCTTGTTCTCCAGAGTGCTCATGCCAATCCAGGGTATAGAAAAAGGCCAGCCCGGGGGCTGGCCTTTCAGGGGAAGCGCGGATAAGCAGTTTAAACGTCGTCGCTATCGAGGTCGCGCTTGCGCCCCTTGTCGGACGAGACGGCTTCCTTGGACAGGGCGCGGGATTCGCCCGGCGTCTCCTCGTCGTAGGTCTTCATCGTATCGTGCGGGACCTTGGTGGAGCCGAGCTTGCCCGCTTCCTCGTCGAGCTGGGTCTGGCCCTTGCGGCGACCGAGGGAGCGCATGCGGTCGCGCACAGCCAGGTAGGCTTCGCGGGAATCCAGCGTTTGGGATTGCTGGGTGGCTATCTGTATGTCATCGGCTGTGATCTCTCCGCTGCGGAGCGACACCATCTCAGCCCAGTAGCGGAACCAGACGGCCACGACAGCAGCCACCGGGACAGCCAAGAATGCGCCGATGATGCCGAAGACCGTACCGCCGACGGCGACAGCCAAGAGAACAATCGCCGCGTGCAGGCCCATCGCCTGGGACTGCAGCACCGGCTGGAGCACGTTGCCCTCCAGCTGCTGGACCAGGATGACCAGCGCAAGCACGAGAAGCGCCTTAGTCACGCCGCCGGAGACCAGGGCAACAACGACCGCTAGGGCACCGGCAGTGAACGCACCGATGATCGGGATGAAGCCACCGAAGAAGGTGATCACAGCCAGCACCGGCGCCAGCGGAACGCCCAGCAGGACCAGGCCCAGGCCGATGAAAATAGCGTCCACCAGGGACACGATTGCCTGGGTGCGGATGAAGCCGGACAGGGTGTTCCAGGAGCGCATGAGCACCTCAGTCAGGTGCCAGCCAGCCTTCACGCCGGTGTACTTGCGCAGCCACGGCAGGAAGCGGTCACCGTCCTTAAGGAAGAAGAAGGTGAGCACCAGCATCAGTGCCAACGTCGTACCGATGGAAGCAACCGCGCCCACACCCGTGACCACCCCGGACGCGATGTTGGAGGCTTGGCCGCGGACGAAGTCGCCCGCCTGGCTGATGGCCTGCTCAATCTGGCTGGTGTCCACGTCGAACGGGGCGGAGGTTTCCACCCAGTCCAGGATGCGCTGGACACCCTCTTCGGCCTGGTGGTAGAGCTCCACCGACTGCGTCTTGATCGTCGGGGCCATTGCGGCGAACAGGCCGCCGATCGCGCCGAAGAAAGCGAGCAGAACGATGAAGACGGCCAGCGCGCCGGGCACCTTGTGGTTGCGCAGCCAGCGGACAGGCGGCCACAACACCGTGCAGAAGATCAGCGCGAGCAACAGCGGCAGTACGCCGACCCACACGAAGCCGATGATCTTGAACAGGAATGCCGTCGCAATGACGACGACAATGAAACGCAGCGCCCACGCCGCCGCCGACTTGCCGTCGCTGGCGATGACCTGGCCGCGGTCGATCGGTTCGTGGGACATCTCCAGTGCCGCGTCGGCGGGAGTGGGGAGGGTCTTCGGCTCCTCAAGCGAGTCGAGGAGGGTGTCGGCGAAATCCCCACCGGTGTTCTTGCCGGTGGTGCCGTCCTTGTTCGAATTATTCACGCCTGTGCATTCTGCCAGAGTGGGCGATTTTGTCCACATCGAATGTGGGCGCATTCCGTAACGGTTCGGCGACAGTCATGATGCACCAGCGTTCACCGGGTGTGGGGGAGGTGGCGTCGACAAGCGCGCGTGATCAGCGGGAACGAAGAAAGTTGAGCGAACCGGGAACAACTTTGTGTGGCTGCAGGTTGTGGAGATTGAGTGAGTCAAGCTCAACTCTTCGCAGCGGTGTCACGCTCGAGTGGTACAGTGGCCCGCAGAAGTTGAGCGACGAGCAATCAACTCACAGAGAAACACTGATAAACGCACCTTGACACAGGAGGACATCACACAATGGGACGCGCAGTAGGTATTGACCTCGGTACGACGAACTCGGTCGTTTCCGTTCTTGAGGGCGGCGAGCCCGTCGTTATCGCGAACGCTGAGGGGTCGCGCACCACTCCGTCGGTCGTCGCTTTTGCGAAGAACGGCGAGATTCTCGTCGGCCAGTCCGCAAAGAACCAGGCCGTGACCAACGTTGACCGCACCATCCGCTCGGTGAAGCGCCACATGGGCGACAACGACTGGAACGTTGACATCGACGATAAGAAGTACACCCCGCAGGAAATCTCCGCCCGCACGCTGATGAAGCTCAAGCGTGATGCGGAGGCATACCTGGGTGACGAGGTCACTGATGCCGTCATTACCGTTCCGGCCTACTTCGAGGACGCACAGCGCCAGGCCACCAAGGAGGCCGGCCAGATCGCAGGCCTGAACGTGCTGCGCATCGTCAACGAGCCGACCGCGGCTGCTCTCGCTTACGGCCTGGAGAAGGCTGACACCGAGCAGACCATCCTCGTGTTCGACCTGGGTGGCGGTACCTTCGACGTCTCCCTGCTGGAGATCGGCGACGGTGTCGTCGAGGTGCTGGCTACCGCCGGCGACAACGAGCTCGGTGGTGATGACTGGGATCAGCGCATCGTCGATTGGCTCGTGGAGAAGTTCAAGGCTCAGCACAGCATCGACCTGACCAAGGACAAGATGGCTCTGCAGCGTCTGCGCGAGGCTGCTGAGAAGGCGAAGATTGAGCTGTCGTCCGCTCAACAGGCATCCATCAACCTGCCGTACATCACGGTTGACGCTGACAAGAACCCGCTGTTCCTGGATGAGAATCTCACCCGCACCGAGTTCCAAAAGATCACCTCTGACCTGCTTGACCGCACCAAGGAGCCGTTCAACCAGGTGATCAAGGACGCTTCCATGTCCGTCGGCGACATCGACCAGGTCGTCCTCGTCGGTGGTTCCACCCGTATGCCGGCTGTGTCCGCCCTGGTTGAGGAGCTCACCGGCAACGTGCCGAACAAGTCCGTCAACCCGGACGAGGTCGTGGCCCTCGGCGCTGCCCTGCAGGCTGGTGTCTTGCGCGGCGACGTCAAGGACGTGCTGCTTCTCGACGTCACCCCGCTCTCCCTCGGCATTGAGACCAAGGGCGGCGTGATGACCAAGCTGATCGAGCGCAACACCACCATCCCTCACAAGAAGTCCGAGACCTTCACCACCGCTGAAGACAACCAGCCGTCGGTGCAGATTCAGGTCTTCCAGGGTGAGCGCGAGATGGCGTCGGCCAACAAGCTGCTCGGCTCCTTCGAGCTCGGCGGCATCGCTCCGGCACCGCGCGGTGTTCCGCAGATCGAGGTCACCTTCGACATCGACGCCAACGGCATCGTCTCCGTGTCCGCCAAGGACAAGGGCACCGGCAAGGAGAACACGATCAAGATCCAGGAAGGCTCCGGCCTGTCCCAGGACGAGATCGACCGGATGATCAAGGACGCGGAGGCTCACGCTGACGAGGACAAGGCTCGCCGCGAGGAGCAGGAGACCCGCAACAACGCGGAGTCCATGGCCTACCAGACCCGCAAGTTCCTGGACGAGAACTCCGACAAGATCTCCGAGGACATCCGCACCAAGGTCACCGCAGCTGCCGATGAGGTCGACGAAGCGCTCAAGGGCGAGGACATCGACGCCATCAAGACAGCCGTGGAGAAGCTGTCCACCGAGTCCCAGGAGATGGGCAAGGCCATCTACGAGGCTGACGCTAACGCCGGTGCTACCCAGGCAGGCGCTGCGCCGGAGGCTGACGACAACGTTGTCGACGCTGAGGTTGTCGAAGAGGACGACGCTGACAACACCGACAACGCTGACGACTCCCGGAACAACTAAGGAGCAACCATGACGAACCCGCACGAGCAGATGCCCGACAACCCGGGTGCGCCCGAAGCGACCGACGAGGAGTACATCTCCCCGGACCAGACCGAAACCTTGGCTGAAGAAGCGGCTGAGGCTGAGGCCCTGGATTCCGAGGACCCCCTCGCCGACCCGGCGGTAGACAAGGAAATCGACGAGGCATTCGCCGAAGGTGAAGGCATTGACCGTGAGGTCAACCGCGACGTCGACGGCGACGGCACCGTCAGCGACTTGGAGCTCCAGCTCGCCGAGCGCACGGAGGACCTCCAGCGCGTGAGCGCCGAGTACGCCAACTACCGCCGCCGCACCGACCGCGAGCGCGCACAAATCGCTGACACCGCCAAAGCCAAGGTCGTCGCGCAGCTGCTTCCGCTTATCGACGATCTCGAGCTCGCAAAACAGCACGGCGACCTGGCCGAAGGACCCCTGAAGGCGTTCAGCGACAACCTCCGCGGCGTGCTGGACAGCCAGAACGTGCAGGGTTTCGGTGCCGAGGGCGACGCCTTCGACCCGGAGATCCACGAAGCTGTGCAGGACCTGTCCACCGGCGACACGAAGGTCATCGGGACGGTGCTGCGCAAGGGCTACAAGATCGGCGACAAGCTGATCCGCAACGCGATGGTCATCATCGCCGACCCGGCTGAGGGGGCTGGCCCTAATTCGGCTGGCTCCGCCGATGAGGCTGGTCTGGCTGGCTCGCCTGGCACGGACGCCCCGACGGAGTAGCTGGGTGATGCGGCCGGAGGGGAAGCGTCGATAAGCAGAAAGCTTTCCCCCTGGCCGCTTCTTTATTTAGTAACGAATTTATTGAGCGAAACTACACTTAGAAAGTAAACCTCTGAGACGAAAGGAGGGGGTGCACATGGCTATGCAGCAAGAATGGGCCAACAAGGACTATTACGGCGACCTGGGGCTGAGCAAGTCTGCCTCCGCGGCCGATATTAAAAAGGCCTACCGCAAACTCGCCCGGGAGTACCACCCGGACTCCAACCCCGGCAACAAGGCGGCCGAGGACAAGTTCAAGCGGGTCGCCGAAGCCTACGACGTCATCGGCGACGAAGCGAAGCGCAAAGAATACGACGAATTCAAGAAGATGATGGACTCCGGAGGCTTCATGCGCTTCGGGGGGAAAGGAGGCTCGGGTTTCCCGGGCGGGTTTCGCAGCACGGAACAAGACTTCACCACATCAGACTTCGGATTCGGAGAAGCGTTTGGACAGGGCGGAGGATTTTCTGCGGAAGGCGGTCTTGGTGACCTCTTCGGTGGCCTCTTTAACCGCGGCGGCGGCACTGGCAGGGGTGCTCGGCCGACGCGGGGGGCCGATGTCGAAACGCAAATAGAACTCGACTTCCGCGAAGCCGTCAAAGGCACCACCATCCCCGTCGAGCTGACTGGTGAAGCGCCGTGCACCGACTGCCACGGCTCCGGGTCGAAGACCGGCAAGACCTCAACGTGCCCGGACTGCTCTGGCACCGGGTTTGTCAGCGAGCAGAAGGGCGCGTTCGGGATGTCCCGGCCGTGCACCCGTTGCGGCGGCACCGGCCAGGTCGTTGAGGACCCGTGCCCGACATGCGGCGGCACCGGCACCACCCACCGGACTAGGTCAATCACCGTGCGGATTCCCGCCGGCGTGATCGACGGCCAAAAGGTCCGCCTGGCCGGCCAAGGCGAGGCAGGACCGAACGGAACCCCGGCCGGCGACCTTTTCGTCTACGTCACCGTCCACCCCGACAAGGTGTTCACCCGCAACGGCGACGACCTCGCAGTCACCGTGCCCGTCAGCTTCTGCGAGCTAGCCCTCGGCGGCACCGTCACCGTGCCCACCCTGGACAACCCCGTCAAGGTCAAAGTGCCGGCCGGCACACCCAACGGCCGCACGCTGCGTGTGAAAGGCCGCGGCGTGCCCAAGAAATCTGGCAACGCTGGCGACCTCATGGTCACCGTCGAAGTCACCGTGCCGAAGAACCTCGACGCCACCGCCTCCAGCGCCCTGCGCGCCTACGCCCAGGCCGAAAAGGACTCCGGCTTCAACCCCCGCGCGGGCTGGGCCGGAGCCGTTTAGGAAAGGAGGTGACGCACAGTGCCAATGGATGAGGAATACTACGTCATCTCCGTCGCCGCCGAACTGACCGGAATGCACGCCCAAACCCTGCGCACCTACGACAGGATGGGCCTGGTCACCCCGATGCGCACCTCCGGCGGCGGGCGCCGCTACTCCGAACGCGACATCAACCGGCTACGGACCATCCAGCGCCTGTCGCAGGAAGAGGGGGTGAACCTCGCAGGCATCAAGACCATCATCAGCCTCAGCGAGCGTATCGACGAGCTCGAGGACGAAAACACCGAACTCAAACAGCTCCTCGCACAGGAGAAGCGCGAAAAGCGGCGCGGCGGCGAACTCGTCCACGTGCCCCGCTCCACGGCGGTGGTGGCGTGGTCGCGAAACACTCGCCGGAGTCGGACCTCGTCCACCCAGCAGCAGCAATAGCGGTCGGGACTGGGGCTGGCGCTGGGGTTGCGGCTGGGGGACTTTGCCCCCTCAGCAGTCCCAGCGGTCCCCATTGGCCCCTGTGCCCGCAATTGTGGGATGCGGGGGCCTTTTGCGGTCTTGTCTCGGGTTCGTCTTGGGTTCGATTGAGGGCCGCTTGGGTCGCGGTTGTGCAAAAGATAACAAACCCGATTCCTGTCTAGAGCTGTCTGTGCAGTTAGAGAGCTTTTCGGGGGGTAAATCGAATTCGAGTTTGTCATCTTTTGCACAAGGCCCCGTGCGATCGCTCGATCGGGCCTAGCCCGTGCCCAACTTGGACCTAGCTCGGACCTAGCCCGGGCCACGCTGCCCGGCGTGCGCAATAGTTTACGTGCCGGGTTCACTAAAATTGTGTTTGTGCAGGTGGGCGAGCCAGAGGTCTGTAAATCGAAATCGAGTTTGTCAACTTTTCCGCACGTGAACCCCAAGGGGCGCACTAAACCCACACGCGCACCGCAATTGGCGCACGCCGCACGCGCACCCTAGGCACTCGCGCGGGGCCGCCTCAGAACCCAAAAAGAGGGCCAGCCACAAGGCTGACCCTCTCCGAGAACTAGCTCACCAAGCTAGAACTCGATCGCTGCCGCACCCTTGATGTTGCGGAGGTTAGAGCGTGCGAGCTCGACCATGTTGCCGATGCCACCGTCGAGAACGGTCTTGACTGCGGACTCGGTGAAGCCCTTGATCATGGCCCAGTCGAAGTTGGGCGGCAGGGACAGGGCGTCGGGGTCGGTGACGATGTCGACCAGCACCGGGCCGTCGTGGGCGAGGGCCTTCTTCAGGGTCTTCTCCAGGTCCTGCGGCTTTTCTACGCGGAAGGAGGTGATGCCCACGGCGGAGGCGATGTCGGCGTAGTTGACGCCGTCGTGGTCGGTCTGGAATTCCTTCAGGCCGGCGACCATCATCTCGAGCTTGACCATGCCCAGGGACGAGTTGTTGAACACCATCATCTTGACCGGCAGCTCGTGCTGTTTGACGGTGATGAGCTCGGACAGCAGCATCGAGACGCCGCCGTCACCGGAGAAGGTGATCACCTGGCGGTCACGGTCGGCGGCCTGAGCGCCGATGGCTTGCGGCACAGCATTGGCCATGGTGCCGTGGCGGAAGGATGCGAGCTCATCCTTCTTGCCGTTCGGGGTGATGTAGCGGGCGGCCCAGACGTTGCACATGCCGGTGTCGACGGTGAAGAGGGCGTCTTCGTCGGCAAGTTCGTCGATGAGGTTGGCGGCGTACTCGGGGTGGATCGGGGTGGCCTTGTCGTTCGGGCCGTAGTTGTCGATCACGTTCTCGAGCAGGCGCGCGTGCTCCTTGAGCATCTTGTCCAGGAACGTGCGGTCCTTCTTCTCCTCGATGTGGGGGAGGATGTTCTCGATGACGCTCTTGACGTCGCCGACAACGGGGTACTGCACCTTGGTGCGGCGGCCCATGTTCTCGGCCTTGATGTCGATCTGGGCCACGTTGCCGGTGGGTAGCCAGTCGTTGTAGGGGAAGTCGGTGCCCACCAGGATGAGCAGGTCGGCTTCGTGGGATGCGTCGTAGCACGCGCCGTAGCCGAGCAGGCCGTTCATGCCTACGTCGAACGGGTTGTCGTACTGGATGTGCATCTTGCCGCCGAAGGAGTGGCCGATGGGAGCCTTGACCTTCTCGGCGAGCTGGAGGACTTCTTCGCGGGCGTTTTTGACGCCGACGCCGCAGAAGAGGGTCACGGTGTCTGCGTCGTTAATAGCTTGGACCAGCGCTGCAGCTTCGCCGGAGTCCGGGAAAACGCGCTTGTCGGTGCCGCGTGCGATGGTGGATTCGAGCAGCGGCACGTCGGCTGCGTCCTGGCTAGCGATGTCGCCGGGCATGACGAAGACGGATACGCCGTTGCCCGCCATCGTGGACTGGATCGCGTGGTGCAGGATGCGCGCGCCCTGGGCGGCGGAGTTAGCCATCTCGCAGTAGCCGGAGCACTCCTGGAAGATCTTCTCCGGGTGGGTTTCCTGGAAGAATTTGGAGCCGATCTCCTGGCTGGGGATGTGGGACGCAATGGCGAGCACCTTGTTGCCGTTGCGGTGAGAGTCATAAAGGCCCTGGATAAGGTGAGTGTTGCCCGGGCCGCAGGAGGCGGCACATACAGCGAGCTCGCCGGTCACGGAGGACTCAGCGCCGGCTGCGAATGCGGCAGCTTCCTCGTTGCGGACGTGAATCCACTCGATGTTGCTCTCCGCGACCGCGTCCGAGACGGGGTTGAGCGAGTCGCCGACAATGCCGTAAATGCGCTTAACGCCGTTCTTTTCTAGCGTTTCCACGATCTGGTGCGCGAAATCTTTAGCCATAAAAAATTCCTTTCATTTTGTAGCACCACCACCGTACGCTTTTTCGCTTATCGACGCGCCATCCGCCCCAGCCCCTCCAGCATCTCCGCGTCCGTGAAGTAATCGGTATGGGAACCGCGCACCCCGTTCAGTTGGTCGGCACCAAAGATGGGGCTCGCGGGGTTGTAGCCGTGCACGGCGCTGAACGGCCCGCGGAGAGCCCGGATCGGGTCGGTGGGGGAGTCCACGACTGTGACCTGCGGGTTATCGCCCACGAGCGTGAGTTCGTTGGCGTTGCGCGCCGGGACACCGGGCGAACCGGCCAGGACCAGGTCATCGGCGAACAGCCCGTGATCCATTGCCGCGCGGGTGGCCACAACTGATCCGTAGCTGTGGCCGATGACGATCTTGTGGGCGTCGGGGAAGCGTTCGTCGATAGCCATCTGGAACATGGCCAGGTCGTCGGCACCGGCGCGGGCAGCTGACGGGTCAATGCCCGAGGGGACATCCGGCGGCGGGGCGTACCCCTGCCACACGATGACGGCGCCGCCGGTCGCATCGGCGACGTTCTGTGCTTCTTCGATGGCCCGGGGAAGTTTGGCCGGGGTTCCGGAGGACACGCCCGAGACCATAGTGGTCACGGAGCTGGGGTCGATGAGGTCCCCCGCGCCACCGTCGCCAACATCGCCCCGCGGCCCGACCATGACGGTGTACCCGCCGGGGCCGGCCTCGAGGAGAAGGCCATCCGCATCCTCGATCGCGTCTCGGACGGATGCGGGTGCGGTGCCCATGTTCCGCGCGCTGATATCGTTCAGCGACTCCCCGGGATGGAAAGCCAGCCGGTCCAGGTCAGCTTCGTGCTCTAAGAAACAGGCCCCGGAGATCGCGGAGGCGCAGGCCTGGTCGAGCATCCGGGCGGCCAGGGCCAGGCTGACGACGGCGGCGCGGTGGGCCGCCATGGCGGGCGGGGGAACGATGGCTGTCCGCAGGGCCTCATTTGCGAGGTCGAGGGCGGCCTGCGCTGTGGCGGCATCCTCCAAGATCCCGGCCACAGTATTCATCTGGTCGGCGGGCCCATCGAAGGCGCGCCCGAGATCAACCAGGCGGCCTAGTCCAGCGTCGGCGGCCGGTCCGGCGAAGCCGGTGGAGGAGAGGGAGGTGAGGTGGTGGGCGGTGTCGTCGATACGCGAAAGGGCGCTGGTGCGCGCGGACCGCAAGCTGGACGCGGCGGCGGTGAGTTCTGATGTGACCAGCATTTATCCTCCGAAGACCGTGTCGTCGACGTGGACGGCGTCGGCGACGAAGCTGTGCAGTTCGCCGTCGTGGGCGTGGAGGGCCTCGTCGCGGCGGCGCAGCGCGGCCTGGAGGGAGTCATGCGCGCGGGCGAGTGCGGTCGCGGTGAGGCTGGGAGTGGCCAGTCCGTCCATCGTGGGTGCGGACCATTCGGACAGGTAGGGGAGGTTACGTGGCGTTTCGATGTAGCTCATGGCCCTAGCCAAAACCATCCGCAAACTAGGTGCAACAAGGCCCGATTTTGCCTGTGGAATTCGGCGAGAATTACACATACGCTGGGGCGCATGCGTATCGGACTCGTGCAAATCACCACTTCCGACGACAAGGCGGACAACCTCCGGCTGGCGTCCGAAAAGATCCGCGAAGCGGCGGACAAAGGTGCGACACTCATCGTCTGCCCGGAGGCGACTTCGCAGGCGTTCGACTCCGGTCGCCTGGACACGCAGGCCGAGGAGCTTGACGGGCCGTTTGCGACGGGGTTGCGCGAGCTTGCTCGCGAGCTCGGCGTCACCATCGTCGCCGGCATGTTCCGCCCCGCCGACAGCCAGGGCGAGATCAACCGCGTCTACAACACCGCGCTGATCACCGGAAATGGGCTGCATGAGGGGTACGACAAGATCCACACCTTCGACACCGCGCAATACCAAGAGTCCAAAACTGTCCGCCCCGGCACCGACCTGCACACCTTCACCCATGAGGGCGTGACGGTGGGCGTGGCCATTTGCTTCGACATCCGCTACCCCGAGCAGTTCAAGCAGCTCGCCCGCGAAGGCGCCAAGGTCATCGTCGTGCCCACCAGCTGGGCCGACGGCGAAAATAAGGTCGAGCAGTGGAACATTCTTTCCCGGGCCCGTGCACTGGATGCAGGGGTATTCATCATGGCCCCAGACCAGGCCCGGCCGGGTGGTTCCGCCGAAGCAGGAAAAAATTCCGGGCCGACCGGCGTGGGGCACTCGATGGCGGTCGCGCCCGACGGCCGCATCCTTGCGGAGGGCGGATACGAGCCCGAGGTCATCGTCGTCGACATCGACCCCGACGAGGCCGCCAAGCAGCAGGAAGCGCTGCCGCTCCTTTAAAACAGTGTCAGGCTGAGCCAGTCCGTCTTTTCTGCGAGGGAGCGGATGCCGGGCTCGTTGGCACCGATGGCGTCGACAAGCAGATTGACACTCATCTGCTGCTTTTCGACGTCCTCAGCCATCCTCCCCACCAGCTCAAACACCGCCGCACGCGCCCCCGGCAACCTCTCGCCCGTGCCGTCGACGGTGAAGGTCACACCTAACGCGCCGGCGGGCAGGGTGAGGTCTATGGCGTCGCCGCGCGGCTCGCCGAAAGTCCAGTACTCGCCGATGCCCGGCACGCGAATCGGGCCAGCTTGGCCGCCGTCCCGGAGATTCGGAAGCAGGAAGAAGACGAGCTGACCGTAATCGTTCGGAGGAACGGCGGGAACGAGTTCCTCCCACTGCTGCTGAAGAGCATCAGCTGCCCCGCTCACCGCTGGGCCAGCGTTCGGCCGCAGGACTGGTAGCGACTGGCCGGAAAGGTAATCGACCGGGGCAGGAGCCTCAAGATAGACAGCGCAGCCCGGCATGCCCGAGCCGTTGATCTCCGGCGGGATGAATAGGGGCAACACGCCCGTGACCTCCGCGGCCGTCGCCGGCGGAATGCCGTCCACATCCGCCCGGCGGGCCACCGCTGCCATGCCGATCAACCTGCCGCGGGCGCGGTCGAGCAGCTCGCGCTCGTCGGCCTCTGTCATCCGTCCCGGAAGCTGCCCTGCCAGCGCCAGCGCGCGGGAGAGGGCTTGCTCCATCTCGTCGGCCAATGCCTCGTAATCCTCCGGGGTGACGCCCAGGCGCCGCCGGTCCAAGGCAGTGTCTTCGACGGAGGGTGTGGGGGAGGGGGTGAAAAGAACGTCGATAAGCGTGCGTGCTTCAGGCACCTGCGTGAGCTGCGCGTCCAGCTCTTCCCGTGCCATGTGATCAAGCTCGGCCATGCAACAAACACTAGTATGTCCGGGCTGCACGCTAAGCTAACCGGTATAGCACAATTCGTGAAAGGTCCGGCACATGGAATTCACACCTTACGACATGCTGCTTGACGTCGGATGGATTTCCCTCCTTCTCATCGTCGGCAACGTCCTGCGCCAGCGAATCCGCATGCTCCAGCAACTGCTGCTGCCGGCCCCAATCACGGCCGGTTTGCTCGGACTGGTTCTTGGGCCGGAGGTGCTCGGGTGGATCAACTTCTCAGAGAACGTCGGCACCTACACCACTATCCTCATCGCCGTCGTGTTCGCGTCGATGGCGTACTCGATGGACCTCGGCGGGTCCGTGGCTAAGGGTGCGCGCAACATGTGGGCGTTTTCCACCACGATGTTCGTGTTCCAGTGGGGCCTGTTCGTGCTGCTCGGCCTCTACCTGTTCAAGCCCGTGTTCGGCACCGAAGACTGGTTCGGCATGATGCTGCCGGTCGGTTTCGTCGGTGGCTTCGGTACCGCCGCGGCCGTGGGGTCCTCGCTGGAGGACATCGGTGTGGAAGGCGCATCCTCGCTCGGTTTCACTGCCGCGACCGTGGGCACGCTTGTCGCCATCGTCGGCGGTGTCATCGTGGCCAACTGGGGCATTCGCGCCAGCAAGACGACCGAGCTGCAGGGCGAACTGCCGGAAGACCTCCGATCCGGCTACATCGAGAACGAAGATGAGCGCCCATCCATCGGTAAAGCCACGACCAACCCGTCGTCGATCGAGCCGCTCGCGTTGCACGCCGGCTTCATCGTTTTCACCGTGCTCATTGCCTATGTGCTTAACGACGCAATCAAGGCCCAATGGCCCAACGTCTCCATTCCCTTGTACGCCCTGTCGTTCGTCATCGGCTTGCTGGGCCGCCTTGGCCTGCGCCTGGTGCGCCGCCCGAACTACCTGGACAAAGACACCGTTAGTGCCATCTCCGGTGCTGCGACCGACTACATGATCGCGTTCGGTATCGCCTCCATCGTTCCCGCCGCGCTGGCGGACTACTGGCAGGCGCTCGTGCTGCTGTTCGTTCTCGGCGTGGTGTTCTGCCTGTTCTACCTGCTGGTCATGGCGCCGCTCTACTTCGGTGAACACTGGATCGAGCGCGGGCTCTTCGGCTGGGGCTGGGCAACCGCCGCTGTGGCCACCGGTATCGCGCTGCTCAAGATGGCCGACCCGAAGCTCAAATCCGGCACCCTGAACGAATACGGCGTGGCCTACGTCGGCTTCGCCCCCTTCGAGATCGGCATGACCATTCTCGCGCCGATTGCCGTCATCGCCTCCTTCACCGGCGGATTCGGGTGGATTTCCACCGCGATCGCGGCGGGCATTCTGGTCATGAGTTTTGTTCTCAAATGGGCCCCCGCGAAGAAATACGCCGACGGTCAATCGGGCGCGGGGTCCGGCGGTTCAGGAAGCACACGGATCAAGAACGCGATCTAGCCCCCGCTTTTCGACGCTTTCGCCTCCACCCTCATCTGATAACCCTCCCCGTACTTCTTGAGGAGGGGCATCCGCAGCGACTCGAGGAACGCTTCGGGGAGAAGCTTCCTGATGCGCTCTTCGAGGTCATTAGCCCGTTCGGCATATTCGTCCTCCGGGTACCTGATGTAGGCAAGACCTGCCAGGATCGTTTCCATTTCATCCTCGCTGAAGATGAGGGGAGGGATAGCATCGACGCTCTTGAGCTGGTACCCGCCGTAGAATCCGGGGTGGCCCTCGACCTCGAATCCCAACGCGCCGAGTTCTGCGATGTACCTGCGCAGCGTGCGGTCGTTGACACCGATCCGCTCCGCAAGCTCGCTACCTGTGAATGTTTGCCTGGTTTGCAAAAGCGCGAGCAACATCGCGCCTCGTAGAAACGGTGGGCACTTGGGGCGACCTTCAAAGATCGATCCAACGTCCTTCGCTTCGGCCTTGTTTGTCATGGCCTGTTTCCCCCTCTTTTGTCTCCCACGATCTCTGCTTGTCCCCCACGATCCACACAGCCCCACGACCGTGGTTGCCGCGATGAATCTGCCGTTAGGTTAGTTTGGTGAATATGTGCTCGCCAGCGGTTGTGGGCATGACTGGCCGCATCGTTGTCGTTTTTATGTCTTGAGCAGCGATTTTGGTGCTGCTAAAACCAGGGCATGAAAGCCCTAGTTTTCGCTCGTATGAAACTGCTGCTAGAACCCGATGAACGGTCGCAACTAGGACATCGGTGACCGCATCGGCAGGAGCGCACATGTCCGCATGTAGACGGAAAGGGCCAGAGGGGGCGGGGTGTCGTCAAGCTTTCTAGCCTTGAGTGGAACAGACTCAACCTTGCGGGCGTTGAAGTGAGCGACCACCTAGCGTGGAGTTAGGAATTTAGAACAAAAGCATTCAGAAAGGAGCCCCTCGTGAGCTCATTCAACCCCACTACAAAGACACAGGAAGCTCTCCAGCAGGCTCTGCAGACGGCTTCTGCCAACGGCAACCCGGACATTCGCCCGGCGCACTTGCTGCAGGCCATCCTCTCCCAGGAGGAGGGCATCGCCGCGCCGGTGCTGAAGGCGACCGGCGTTGACCCGCAAACCGTTGTGAAGGAAGCCGCCGACATTGTCGATGGCTACCCGAAGGCGGAAGGCCAGAACATGGCCAACCCGAACTTCAACCGCGACGGCCTTAACGCGCTGAACACGGCGCAGGAACTCGCCAGCGAGCTTGGCGACGAATACGTCTCCACAGAAGTCCTCCTCGCCGGCATCGCCCGCGGTTCGGACGATGCCGCTGACCTGCTGAAGAAGCGGGGTGCGACGTACGAGACCATTAAGGGGGCGTTTCCGTCGGTACGCGGGCACCAGAAGGTGACCACGCAGGACCCGGAAGGCCAGTTCCAGGCGCTGGAAAAGTATTCGACCGACCTGACGGCGCGCGCCCGCGAGGGCAAGATCGACCCGGTCATCGGGCGCGATAGCGAGATCCGCCGCGTCGTCCAGGTGCTAAGCCGCCGGACGAAGAACAACCCGGTGCTGATTGGTGAGCCGGGCGTGGGTAAGACCGCGATCGTGGAGGGCCTCGCCCGCCGCATCGTCGCGGGCGACGTGCCGGAATCCCTGAAGGGCAAGACGCTGATCAGCTTGGACTTGGGCTCGATGGTGGCCGGCGCGAAGTTCCGCGGCGAGTTCGAGGAGCGCCTGAAGGCTGTGCTGGATGAGATCAAGTCCTCCGACGGGGAGATCATCACCTTCATCGACGAGCTGCACACCATCGTCGGCGCTGGCGCGACCGGTGAGGGCTCGATGGATGCCGGCAACATGATCAAGCCGATGCTGGCCCGCGGCGAGCTGCGCCTGGTCGGTGCGACCACCCTTGACGAGTACCGCAAGTACATCGAAAAAGACGCCGCCCTGGAGCGCCGCTTCCAGCAGGTGTACGTCGGCGAGCCGAGTGTGGAAGACACCATCGGTATCCTCCGCGGCCTGAAGGACCGCTACGAGGTGCATCACGGTGTCCGCATCCAGGACTCGGCACTGGTCGCGGCGGCGTCGCTGTCGGACCGATACATCACCAACCGCTTCCTTCCGGACAAGGCTATCGACCTGGTCGACGAGGCCGGCTCCCGCCTGCGCATGGAGATCGACTCCTCCCCGCAGGAGATCGATGAGCTTGAGCGCGTCGTCCGCCGTCTCGAGATTGAGGAGATCGCACTGGAAAAGGAGTCCGACGCAGCTTCGCGCGAGCGTCTCGACGCCCTGCGTCAGGAACTCGCCGACCAGCGCGAGAAACTCGGCGAGATGAAAGCCCGCTGGGAGAACGAGAAGTCCGAAATCGACAAGGTCCAGCACGCCAAGGAAGAGCTGGAAGATCTGCGCAACCAGTCCGAAATCGCGGAGCGTGACGGTGACTTCGCCAAGGTGTCGGAGCTGCGTTACGGTCGCATCCCGGAGTTGGAGGCGCAGGTTGAGGCGGCGGAGGCGTCGGCAAGCGTGAAGACCATGCTGACGGAAGAAGTCACGCCGGATGTCATCGCGGACGTTGTGTCCAGCTGGACGGGCATTCCCGCCGGCAAGATGATGGAAGGCGAGACCGAGAAGCTGTTGAACATGGAGAGCGTGCTCGGCGGGCGCGTCGTCGGGCAGCACGAGGCCGTGAATGCGGTCTCGGATGCTGTTCGCCGTTCGCGCGCCGGGATCGCCGACCCGAACCGCCCAATCGGTTCCTTCCTCTTCCTCGGCCCGACGGGTGTGGGTAAGACGGAGCTGGCCAAGTCGCTCGCGGAGTTCCTCTTCGACGACGAATCCGCCATGATCCGCATCGACATGTCCGAATACGGCGAGAAGCACTCCGTCGCGCGCCTCGTCGGTGCGCCTCCGGGATACGTCGGCTTCGACGCCGGCGGCCAGCTCACCGAAGCCGTGCGCCGTCGCCCGTACTCGCTCGTGCTTTTCGACGAAGTCGAGAAAGCCCACCCGGACGTCTTCGACGTCCTCCTGCAGGTCCTCGACGAAGGCAGGCTTACCGACGGCCAAGGCCGCACCGTCGACTTCCGCAACACCGTCATCATCCTCACCTCCAACCTGGGTGCCGGTGGTTCGCGCGACGAGATCATGGAGGCTGTGAAGAGGGCGTTCAAGCCGGAATTCATCAACCGCCTCGACGACGTGGTCGTGTTCGATCCGCTGACGCAGGACCAGCTGGTCGGCATTGTGGACATCCAGCTGCGCGGGTTGGCTGACCGGCTGGCTGAACGTCGCCTGGCCTTGGACGTCACGGATGCCGCGAAGCGCTGGCTTGCCGACCGCGGCTACGACCCCGCCTACGGTGCCCGCCCACTACGCCGCCTGATCCAGAAGGAAATTGGCGACAAGCTGGCCCGCGAGGTGCTGGCCGGTGAAATCCGCGACGGCGACGCCGTGCTCGTTGAGGTCGGCCCGGACGCGGACACGCTGACCGTCACCCGCGGTGCTGGTGCTGGCGGTGCCGGCGAGGCCGCTGACGCTGGTGAGGGTGCTGGCGACGGAGCCGCGCACGCCGGAGCCGACACCGACGCCGCAGACGCCAACTAGCGCTGCGGCAGGCCCGACAGTCCCCACCTCGACCCCACCGCGCCCCCCACCATTCCGATTGACTAGAACCAGACGACTAGAAAGCTCCGTTTCGGGCCGAGAACCGGGCAATCTAGCTGTCTGGTTCTAGCTATTTGCCGGGTTGGCTTGGGCGGCGGCTGGCCCGCTCGATCGCGCCGCGCAAGGTCTCGATGCAGTACTCGGGGTTCGTTAACAGCTCCCGCGGCGAAAACCGCACAACTTCCAGGCCCATGTTGATCAGCAGTTTCTGCCGTTTCAGTTCGCCGCGGCTGATGTCGTCGAGGGATCCGTAGGTGACGCCGTCGTACTTCGCATCCCCGTCGATTTCCACGGCCACGTGGTCACCGATCATCAGGTCGGGCTCGATGTACCGCCCACCGGGAAGAGGCAGCCGCGGGTGCATCCGGATGCCTTCAATTCCGGCTTCGACGAACAGCCCCTGCGCATACGGCTCAAACGGAGACAGCGCGCGCGGACTGCTCAGCTCGATGCACTGTCGAATTGTCGCGATCCCTTTAACCGGCCCAAGCCTTTCCGCTTCTCGACGCATCTTCCCAACCCCCCACCCCCTGTACTTCAACCAAGACATAGCCACCAGGCCTTCCACCAGCCCATACGTAGCGGCAATGTCGGCGGCGGTGCGGAATGGGGTGAGGGTGCGGGCGCCGTCGATAAGCGTGATCTCTTCAGGGCGCAGCTTCATGCGCCGACAACGTTGACCCTCTGGCATGGTCGTGCAGGGGTGAGCGCCGCGGGTCAGTTCGGCGGTTTCTTTCGATCGCGTAACCACCCACATGCCATGAATCCGTGCAGCGGTGCGGCCGATTGCAATGGATTTCGGAACACCGCGACCAGTGGCGATGGCAACCAGTCGAGCCCTCTCATGCGGAGCAAGCGACCGGAAGTAGTCGCTCCGGACAGCTTGTGTCGGTGCCAGTTTGACCATGCGGCCGGTTTCGATTTCTGCCCACACCGGGCTGCCCGCTTTGTGGCACCGCAGATTGACCAGTTCATCCCCCGAATTCATGCACCCAGCCTGACTTATCGCACCGGGCGGCGCACCTACGGGCCCGTTTGGCTGTGGAATTCGGCGGGTTATCCACATGGGGCCGGTTCGCTTGCCGGGCTGTCTTGGGCTGGCCGGGCGGTTGGCCTGGTGTCTTTTCCGCTTTGAGCAGTCGGATTATTACCGTTACATCGCATTCATGAATGCCTCCAAGACCCCGAAGATGGATCAGATCAAGGCTGATAAGAGGGAAGGGGGCACCTTCGAACTGACGCCGGCTCAGGCAGAGGAAAACGGAAAGCTGCTCGGCTTGGATCTGAAGGGTGTGATTGGCGCTGTTGCTGGTTCAGTGATCGGAGGCGGCGGTCTTGACGCATTCGTCGACATTGCCAAGACGAAGCTTCTTGAAAATGGACCGGAGGTGGCCGCTCCCATCGTCACCTACACCAAGTCCATGGGCGCCTGCGCCGGTAAGGAAAGCGAGTCCAGCTCCGTCCCCGCAGGCTCCTCCCTCTCCGTTGCCGGAGTCGGCGGCCTGCTGGCAGCTGGCGTTGCCCTGCTGTTCCTGATCACAGGCCTGATTGGTTTCGCTCTGCGTCCGGTGGTGGACGAGGCGTTCAACCGTTAAACTCTTTCGTGTATTTTGGAGCACAAAATATTCAGCTCGTTTTAGAAAGGACTAGACCATGACTGTGTACGCTAACCCGGGTTCTGAGGGCTCGATCGTTAACTTCGAGAAGCGCTATGACCACTACATCGGCGGTCAGTGGGTTGCTCCGGCGGACGGTGAGTACTTCGACAACTCCACTCCGGTCACGGGTGAGGTGTTCTGCCAAGTCGCACGAGGCACGCAGGCAGACATTGACCGAGCGCTTGATGCGGCGCACAAGGCTGCGCCGGAATGGGGCAAAACTTCTGCGGCGGAGCGCGCATTGATCCTCAACCGCATCGCGGACCGCATGGAGGAGCACCTCGAGGAAATCGCGGTCGCCGAGACGTGGGAAAATGGCAAGGCTGTGCGCGAGACTCTTGCCGCTGACATTCCGCTGGCCATCGATCACTTCCGCTACTTTGCGGGTGCCATCCGCGCGCAGGAGGGTCGCCTTTCGCAGCTTGACGACGACTCTGTGGCCTACCACTTCCACGAGCCGCTGGGCGTTGTCGGTCAGATCATTCCGTGGAACTTTCCGATCCTCATGGCCGTGTGGAAGCTCGCCCCAGCGCTGGCGGCGGGCAATGCCGTGGTGATGAAGCCGGCGGAACAGACCCCAGCATCGATTCTTTACCTGATGAACATCATCGGTGATCTCATTCCAGACGGCGTGGTCAACATTGTTAACGGCTTCGGCGATGAGGCCGGCGTCGCGCTGACCGGTTCTGACCGGATCGCAAAGATCGCGTTCACTGGTTCGACGGACGTCGGCAAGCTGATCAACAAGTCGGTCGCGGAGAGGATCATCCCGGTGACGCTCGAGCTTGGCGGCACCTACCCGTTTGTGACCAGCTCGAACCCGACGGCGGGCGGCGCGTGCGTCGGCTCCGGCATCGGTCCGACGCAGATCACGGGCGTGCTGGGCATTGTCAAGGCCTACACCACGCGTGTGGGTGCGGGCCCGTTCCCGACGGAGCTCTTTGACAAGTGGGGCGACTACCTGCAGGAAGTCGGCGGCGAGGTCGGCGTGAACACAGGGCGGAAGCGCCGCTGCGGCTGGTACGACGCCGTCATCGCCCGCTACGCCGCGCGCGTCAACGGCTTCACCGATTACTTCCTGACCAAGCTGGACGTGCTCACCGGCATCGGCGAGATTCCGATCTGCGTGGCCTACGACGTCGACGGTGTCCGCCACGACGAGATGCCGCTGACCCAGTCCGAGTTCCACCACGCCGAGCCGATCTTTGAGACCATGCCCGCCTGGGACGAGGACATCACCGGCTGCCGCACCTTCGAGGAGCTGCCGCAGCGCGCCCAGGATTATGTTCTGCGTCTCGAGGAGCTCTCCGGTGCACCCATGTCCTACATCGGTGTGGGGCCGGGGCGCGACCAGACGATCGTGCGCAACGACATCATGGAGCGGTAAGAGCTTTTTGCTAAGTGTCGGCCGGTCGGTTAGCGACAATCAGTGACGTAGCGGATCACCAGGGCACCTGCGGTCGAAAAAATACTTTCTAAAACAATGAAATGACGGCTGGAAAGTTTTAGTCTTGCTTTCGAGCATTTAAAACGTGAACGAAAGCAAAGGGTAAGTGGCGTGTCAAAGCAGACCACGGACGATCGAGCGTTGCCGAGTGGCGGAGAGGTCGATCACACGAACATCGGAGCGGAAATGGTTGCCACAATGCTGAATGAAAATTTCGGTACGGCTACTAAGTCTCAATATGAGCAGCTGGTATTCCATCTTTTCGCCCAGAACGGCGCTATCGATCTTGAGCGAAGCGATTTTGCAATTGCACAAGACCTTGGGTGCACTCCATCTAAGATCTCCGGCTTGCGGTATAGCCATTTTCAGCAGTTAACACGACTGACAGGGAATGTAGATTCTCGCAATGGCGTCGTCAACGAACTTGGTAGGCATGTCAAGGTTGATCTGCGGCCCAGTCACACGAATGATGAGAATACGACGCTTTATATTCGGGAGAAGTACTGGCGAGATCTCTTTAGGGATAAGGCTTACGAGTTCGGTGTCTTTACCGACACATCGTTCAATCGCGAACGCGTTGTGGTGAGCACCGAATCATTAGAAAACTACTTCTGGTATCTGTTTGCGGACTCCCAAAGCTGGCAACTTGAAGAGTGGTCTGAAAAGTACGGCCCTGACCGTAGTGCCTACAAAAAGATGATCGATAAGGCTAGAAAAATTGCGGAATCCCCTGAGGCACTAAAGGCCATTAGCATCGCGAAACTAGTTAGCGGACTGCCTTCTGCCTGAGTTTTGTCGAGCGTGCGATTAGCTTGTTGTCCGACGGTACGGACAGGAATCTACTAGGGATCGAGCTACAGCTGCGTAAACGAAGTTGCGGGCGAGATGGCGCGACGATGCTGCAGCGGCGCGCCCAGGATTATGTTCTGCGTCTCGAGGAGCTCTCCGGTGCACCCATGTCCTACATCGGTGTGGGGCCGGGGCGCGACCAGACGATCGTGCGCAACGACATCATGGAGCGGTGAAAGCTTTTCGCTTTTCGACGGAGCCTTCCCAGTCGACTTTCTTGCTCCATCAAGGAATTTATTGCCATGGGGACTATCCGGCAATGTCCTGTACGTGATAACTTCTAAGCTGTATACCGCCTTGGAACAGGCGGAGGCGGCCATGTGGGCTCGGTGCGAGTTCCGGAGGAAGTAAAACGATTCTCACGGAAGATGCCCGGGTCTCGGGCCAAATTGCAAATCACGATTGGGAGCGACCCTTGAAAGATCAACAACGCGGCGTGCAAATTGCTGGCCCGCGAAGGACTTTGATTGCCGTAGTGACGGCATTTGCTCTGTTCATTACAGGAGCCATGTTCGATCTTGTGCCGAGCTCGGAGGCGCAGGATGCTAACCCGGCGCCTGTGACCTTCGGGCAGCCGACAGTGACGCAGAACGGTCAGCCGATTGACAAGCAGCTCGACACGCGTGACCGTGTGAGCCTCAGCTTCCCGTGGACGGCAAACGGCACCATTGAGCAGGGCCAGACAATGTCCATCGACTTCCCGACAGAGATCCTGCCGCCTGCTAACAAGCTGCCGTTTAGCGTTTCGGGTCAAGAGGCTGGGTCGTGCGAAGTGCAGGAACGAACCCTGGTTTGCACCTTCAACCGGGACATCAATCAGGATAGTGTGACTGGCTCGATCGGCCTGAATGTGGGGCTCGGTGAGACCCCGGGCCCGGATTGGAAGTTCAACACCGTACCGGGCGGTGAACCGCTCTCCGTTGCTATCCCTGGCGGCAGCGTGGTGCCGTACGTGCTGCCGGAAGGCAAAGAAGACCGCGTTTCGAAGTACGGAACCATCGATTACGTAAACAATGTCATCGACTGGACGATCATCATCCCCGCTGAGAACCTCACTGATGAGAACGGTCAGGCCAGGTCTGTCCGCATCACTGACCAGCTGCAAAGCCGAAACCACGCCTACGTCGGGTTTGATGACCCCAACAGGGTTGTCTACGTCTACCAGGAGGATCTGAGCCGCGAGAATCAGGCGTGGCCGAACAGCAACGTCACCGCCCAGGATGGGGGTCGCGGTTTCGCTGCGGACATCGCCCCTCAGAGGGGTGGCTGGAACCCAGAGTGGGACCTGAAGATCACCTACCAGACGGAATTCGTCGGTGACCCGCAGGACCGCGAGAAGTTCGATAACTCGGCGAACGTCGTTGTTACTGACTCGCAGGGAATTGAGACGACGACTGCGGCTGAGGAGCGCAACGCTGGGGAGCACACCTACGACGCCGCTGCTGCTGCAGCGGGTGCGGGTGTTGAGCGCGGTTCATTCGCACTGACGAAGACCGTGATCGGTGAGCAGGAGTGCATTGCACGAATCGAGGAGCCCTTTACGGTCCAGGTCGACATCGACGTGAGGGACTCGGTCGGGCCGAACTTCCAGTTCCCGGGAACGGTCAAGCAGACTGAGGCGCAGCCCGCCGACGGCAAGATTTCTTATACCGCGGCCCTTCGGCCCGGTACGACGCTCACCGGTTACGACTCTCTGCCGCAGGGTTCGAAAGTTACCATTACTGAGGTGAAGCCGGACATCGCAGGTGTTGAATTCGCTGATCCGGATTACAGCCCGGGCCAGACCGTGACGATCGAGAACGCCGCAGAGAATGCGACTATCGAGCTGACCAATAGGATCGAGTCTTGTCCGCAGCCTACAACGGAACAGCCGGAGCCGACCACCACGGAGGAGCAGCCGGAGCCGACCACCACGGAGGAGCAGCCGGAGCCGACCACCACGGAGGAGCAGCCGGAGCCGACCACGACGGACGAGGAACCGGAGCCGACCACGACGGAGGAGCAGCCGGAGCCGACCACGACGGACGAGGAGCCGGAGCCGACCACAACGGATGAGGAGCCGGAGCCGACCACGACGGACGAGGAGCCGGAGCCGACCACGACGGACGAGGAGCCGGAGCCGACCACGACGGATGAGCAGCCGGAGCCGACCACGACGGACGAGGAGCCGGAGCCGACCACGACGGATGAGGAGCCGGAGCCGACCACGACGGAGGAGCAGCCGGAGCCGACGACAACGGAGGAGCAGCCGGAGCCGACCACGACGGATGAGGAGCCGGAGCCGACCACCACGGACGAGGAGCCGGAGCCGACCACGACGGACGAGGAGCCGGAACCGACCACCACGGACGAGCAGCCGGAGCCGACCACGACGGACGAGCAGCCGGAACCGACCACGACTGATGAGGCGCCGGAGCCGACGACGACGGACGAGCAGCCGGAACCGACCACCACGGAGGAGCAGCCGGAACCGACCACCACGGATGAGCAGCCGGAACCGACGACGACGGAGGAGCAGCCGGAACCGACCACCACGGATGAGCAGCCGGAGCCGACCACGACGGCGGAAGAGTCCCCGACCACAACCACCACCGGAGACCAGACCGTCCCCGGTGGCGATGGCGGCGAGACCGACGGCAACGGTGACGGAACCAACGACGGTGAGACCGGCGGTGACGACAACGGTGAGACCGACGGCAACGACGGAGAAACCGACGGCGACGGCAACAACGGAGAGACCGACGGTGACGGCGACGGTGAGACCGGCGGCAACAACGACGGGACCGACGGTGAAGACGACGGCGGAACCAACGGCAACGGTGACGGGACCAACAAGGAAGGTTCTTCTGCCCTCCCGTGGTGGCTGCTGCTCCTTGTCCCGGTCATTCCGATCGGTAAGTGGTTGATCGACAACTTCCCGGGCGGTTCCTCGAACCCGGCACCGGGCAAGCCATCCCCGGGTGAGCCGGCGCCGGGCCAGGGAGATAAGACCGCTACGGACGAGCCGGGTGGTTCGGAAGGCCAGGGTGACAAACCCAAGGGCAAGCAAGGCGATGAACCCAAGGGTGGAAACGGCGACAAACCCCAGCAGGCTGAGTCCGGCCAGCCTGGACGAGCCCCTGGTGGGCAACCCGCACAGCCCGGTAAGCCGGGTGGCGGCCGCCAGTCCATCCAGTCTGTGCCGTCCGGCGCGACTGCGAAGAGCGGTAACGTCCCGGACTTCATCGGCTAAAAATTAACCGCTCACCGTGCAAGACGGGCTGAAGGGAGAAATCCTTTAGCCCGTCTTTTAGTTTCCTCCCAAGACAATGACAATTGCTTGGGTATCGATGTCGCTTTCCAGCCCAAGTATGATTTAGGATATTTCGCGATGAGTACTGCGACACCAAACCCCAAGAACCTGCCGGACCCGGAAGATACTTCCTACGGGAAGTACCCGGATGACACCCAGGAAAGCGAAACGACCGAAAGCTCGAATAAGAAGCTGCCCCTGATCCTCGCTGCGCTCATCGGCGCAGTCGCCCTGATCTGCGCCATTGTTTTCATCCCGTGGGGAGGAAGCGACGACACAGAGGAGGCGTCGGAGGCACCGCAGCCTCAGACGAGCGCGGCGCCCGAAATTATCGAGGACGGCTATGTCGACGATTCCGGTCAGCAAGAAGAGGAGCTCAAACCGGTCCCTCAAGGCCATGAGGACATCAATGAGATGGCGTTGCAGATGAGCATCGGCACCGCGCCGGTCGAGATGGTGGGCCTGACGGCTGAGGGTGCGCTCATTCCGCCGGAGGACGTCAGTCGTCTCGGGTGGTACGCGTCGTCCGCGATTCCGGGCGACCCGAACTCCAAGGGTTCGACGGTGATCACCGGCCACGTGAACCACCAAACGCAGGGCCAGGGCTTCGCGTACAACTTCACGCAGCTTGCGGCGGGCGATGAGGTCTCCGTGCTTATCGACGGCACCACCCACACCTACCGCGTCACCAAACCCCCCTTCCGCGCCTCCAAGGAGGGGGCTCTGCCTGAAGAGGTGAATGATTCGACTGGTGAGAACAAGCTCGTGTTGATCACATGCGGTGGTGAGTTCGTCGGTGGAACGCTCGGTTATGCAGACAACGTATTCGTTATTGCAGAACCAATTTAAGCCTTGCTCAGGAATTTCGTAGAAAGTTCTCCGTCAGCCTTTACATATAATTGAAAACTGGGTACGATGCTCAACGTGCTCTGACAGTTACCTAAGAATTTAAACTAAAACTGTGAGCGACGTTCGAGACGTGCCGATCACTCTTGTCGGTATCGCCATCAGGACGAAACAGATATCGACTAATCAAGGAGTGATTCATGGACGCGCAGCGTAGTCTCGTGGGCCGTAAAGGCCTGCGTGCAACCCTCATCGCGTTGGTGACGGTTTTCGCCGTCTTCGTCGCTGCAGCTTTCGGGGGCAATGTTGTTCCCACAGCTAACGCGACTGAAGATGGGCACGTTCACGGCGAGTCGGAACAGGCCAAGACTGCCGAATCCGAGGCTGAAGAGCGTGCCGAGCAGCACGAGTCTGAGCGGGCGCACACTGATGGGGAACCGGGCGAGTTCCACATTAAGAAGGAAATCGAAGACTCGAACCTGGCTCACGAGGATAAGCCTGACGCAGAGACGCAGCTGAAGGACGCCACCTTCGAGGTAACCCTGGAGTTCGAGTTCCCGGAGGGTCAAACCGCTCCGGCGAAGCTTGGGCTGGATGGTAACAACACCAAGACCGTCGATCTCTCCGTTGGTACTGACAGCTACCCTGATGAAAGGGGGCTTGCGTTCTCGGACATCCCGGCAGGCACGAAGGTGACCCTCTCGCAGACCGGCAAGCCGGAGCTCGATGGCTTCCACTTTGACGAGGAGAAGTTCATCGCTGAGCAGGTCTCCCCTGGCGATAAAAGAGTTCTGAAAGATGAGGGCAAGACCGTCACCATCGAGTTCGAAGGCGACGATTGCTTCGAAGTCACGCTGACGAACCCGATCAGGAAGACGGTGCCGGGCGAGTTCCACATCAAAAAGCAGATCGACTACTCGAAGCTGACCGACGAAGACGCGGCTAAGGCTAAGGAACTGGCGAAGGGGAAGCAGTTCCCGGTCAACATGACCTTCGAGTTCCCGGAGGGCACCAACCGTGAGGCTGTGCTTGAGGGTAAAGAGTTCGAGCTCGTTGGAGAGAACAAGGCGCAGGTGAAGCTCAACGTCGACGCAGACCTCGAATCCTACGCAGCTGTCGGCGGCGACGAGAGGGGTATCGCATTCTCGCACCTCCCGATCGGCACCAAGGTGACTTTCTCTGAGGGCGAGAAGCCTAACCTCGGGGGCTTCGGTTACGGCGAGGAGGTCTTCATCGTGAAGGAAGGCCACCCCCACATCAAAGACAAGCCTGTGAAGGATAAGGGTAAGACGGTCACGATCCAGATCAAGGGCAATGACTGCTTCGAGATCGCCCTTTCGAACCCGATCACGTCTGGAGCCACTCCGGGCACCGATACCCCGGGCACCGATACCCCGGGCACCGATACCCCGGGCACCGATACCCCGGGCACCGATACGCCGGGCACGGACACTCCTGGCACCGATACGCCGGGCACGGACACCCCGGAGGAGCCGGGAAGCTCCGATGACAAGAAGAACCTGTGGTGGCTCCTGCTTTTGGCTCCGGTCATTCCGGGTCTGATCTGGCTGTTCAACCAGGGTCCGGGTACGTCTTCCACCCCGACGCCGGGTAAGCCGGATGACAACCCGCAACCGGGTAAGCCGGGTGACACCCCGCAGCCAGGCAAGCCGGGTGACAACCCGAAGCCCGAAACGCCGCGCGAGGGTGACAAGCCCCAGCAGGCGCAGCCTGGTACTCCCGAACAACCGGTGAAGCCTGGTGCGCCCAGCGATGGGCGTCAGCCGATTCAGTCGGTGCCGTCTGGTGCGACTGAGAAGGGCGATGGAGTTGCTGATTTCATCGGCTAGGAGCTAACCACTACCTAGAAAAGGCGAGCTGAGGGAGCGTTCCCTCGGCTCGTCTTCTATCTCCCGTCAAGTGGGTGAGGATTGCTTGGATATTCAGGGCTGATCTCGACTCTTTCAAGGCTTGGTTACTGAATCAATGAACATGGAGCTGGATGTAAGGAAGCGGGTGGACTGCGTTCAGTAGTCGACCCGCTTGATTGTTCTTATCCGATGAAGCGCGCCGTTCGATCCGTCAACGCCGTCGCGCCGGACGGCACGGATTGAATCGGTCGCCGTCCCTCTGCGGATGGGACAGTGGGGGGACCAGAAGGCTGAACACCTTCAGAGTCAGGCCGGCCAGACGCGGGAGCGGACGGGGACTCACTTGGATAAGTAGCCGGCAACGGAAGCTTTGACGGTGCGGTATCCGTCTCAACCTTTCCAGAGCTATCCGTCGTTGTTGGCGTGGCTGCGCTGGAAGGTGGTGGAGCTGTCGAGGGCTCCGATGGTGTCGACGAATCGGGTGGCGTCGGAGCTGTTGTCGGAGCATCGGTGGAGCTGGTGGTTGGCTCAGCGCTCTCCTCGGTGGCAGTGGGGCTTGCCGGTGTGCTTTCTTCGGTGGATTCCGGGGATGGTTCTGGGCAGGACGCATCGGGATTGAATGTAAACGAATGGAAGACGACCTCATCCGGTTGAGCCTGAGGATAGAGTTCCTCATTGGCTGCGGAAGTCCACAGATTGATGTGTAGCTGTTGCGTGCCGTTGTCGATCGGCACCCGTTCCGTCGCTGTGACATCGCTCAATATAGTGCCGTCGGAGGTTGTCGTCGTCACGCGGAGAAAACCTTCGCGCCACTCGGCGACCGTGGTCAACCTCTGCGGCCCCTCGGGGATATCGAATCCACTGATGAACATGCCGTCACCGGGTTCCGGGGCCTTGGTCAGATCGTCGGGATAGTAGGTGACGCCAGCATGCGGCAGTGGCCAGTCTTCTTCGCCCCAGCGGCTGATCTCAATGAAATCGATTTCAGTGAACCCGCCTTGGGTTGTGTGATTGTCGTCGACTTGTGCTGCGAGATCGTAAAGGAATATTCCCAACACGCTACTGGGGTCCATGTGGCCGAAGTCAGCAGAGTATTCGAGAGTATAGGTTCCATATCCCACCGATTCGGTGGTCATCAGCTCCACACCGCCGCGGATTCCTTCGTTGCGCACGGCGAGGTCCCCCGCATCATTCACTGAGGCACCGTTAACCCAGTTGCCGACTGCTTCACCGGGAGCGGGTGCCTGCGGTCCGCCCCATGGCATGTAGTGGTTTCGTTCGCGAACGCCCCATTCGAAACCGGCCCAGTTGAACGTAGTGAAGTCGTAGTCGGTGCGGAACCGAGCGCACTCCTGGGAAACGTTCTGCGCTGGATCGTCAGGTTCAGCGAAGCTTATAGGCGGAAGGGCGATCGCTGCCGCGAGCGCGACAGCGAAGGCACGGTGGACAGCACGTTTCTTCATTACCCGGCTTTCTTCTCTTCGAGCGTGAGCATCGTGTGGGTTGCGTTGGTCCCCGTATATTCGAGCGGGACAATCGACGGGTTTAGCGACTTAGGCTCGCTCGAGGCGGTACGTAGCAAGCACCGATAGCATGTAGTTACCGCGTCAATCATATAGGGGCCGATCGTGCTTGCAACTCTTGATTGTGAAAATCCCGGAGTTTTCGTGGTGTGACCCTGGACGGAACCTGACACAAGTTGCAGAAGTGGAGACCCGTAGCGCGGAAAACTTGCGACTCATTTGGGAAACTTTGGCGCTCGGTTATGTGTAACCGCCGGTCATCGAGCTGGGAGAGCGGGTGCACTAAAAAATGTAGCCAAAAACTTGACCTATTAACCAACGGTGCTACGATCTCAATTGTCTCTGTCAACACGCTTAAAGCAACGTCATAAGAGGCAGAGGATACGAGTTTACGGCGATACCGAGCACTCCTTTTCGGTATTGAGCCGAAAGCCTAGACATAGGAAGAAGGAGTGATCATGAACGATCATCAAGCAGCCGGCATTCCAGCCGGTCTGCGCCGAACGTTCATCGCTTTGGTGACAATTATCGCCGTGGTGATGGCAGCAGCGTTCGGGCTGAAACAACTACCGATGGCTAAGGCTGATCCGGTAGACGTCACCATCTCGGACGTGACTATCGCCAAGCAAGGCGACGGTTCCGAGCTCGTCGAGGGCAACGTCGTCGACGTTCGCATGAACTGGGAAGCCAACGGCCCCTTCACTGCAGGCGACACCTTCGAGGTGGACTTCCCGGAGACCTTCAAGCCGCAGTCGATCGACTCGTTCGATCTCACGGATGAAAACGACGCGGTCGGCGGTACATGCTCTGTGGCATCTGGCGCCCAGACCCTGGTTTGCACGCTGAACGAAGAGTTCGTTGGTAAGCAGAACGTCAACGGCCTCATTGGCCTGCGCGCACAGGCCGAGGCTGCCTCTGAAGACGAGGACTTCCCGTTCACCGTCAGGGGCAAGCAAGAGAGCACCCCTGTCGCGAACGTGCCTGGCGGCGTGAAGGAGAAGGGTGAGATCACCGACTTCACCGGTGTGGAGAACCTGGAGAAGAGCGCCCATATCGCCTCCCTGAGCGACGAATACCTGATCTGGGACATTCTGATCCCTTATGAGTCCTTCAAGGACGCTGACCAGATCGTGATCACGGACACGATTCAGGGCACCAACCACAAACACGTGGATGCCCAGGCGCCGGACGGCACACAGCGTGCGGGTGCGACCCAGCGTGATGCTCAGAACCAGCAGTCGTACATGAACGAGAACTTCGAGATCGTCAGTGACCAAGAGCTGCGAATCACCCTTTCTCCGTTCGACGCAGGCACCGTGGACGGTGATGGAAAAGAATACGATGGCAACTGGCAAGAAGGCCAGGACATTTACCTGACCTACTGGACCCAGCGCCTGAACGAGGTCACCAAAGAAGGTGACACCTACTCCAACAACATCTCGGTCAACGCTGACGGCAACGTCACTGAAGCCTCCGCCAGCATGTTCTGGAACACCGACGGCTTTGGCACCATTGAAGGTGTCAACACTGGCTCCTTCTCACTGACGAAGACCGTCGAGGTCGAGGGCGGGGAGCACTGCGAGGCTCTCGAGGACGCTAGCTACCCGGTCAACGTCACCATCACCCTGCCGGCAGGCTTCGAGGAAAACGACTACCCGAACAGTGAGGGCCGCGGTAACCGTGAAGGCAACGTGATCACTTACACCGACTACGTGCAGGACGGTGCCACCATCCGCGGCTACGACAGGTTGCCGGCTGGCACCACTGTCGCATTCAGCGAAACACAGCCGGAGATCGAGGGCGTGACCTTCCAGGAGCCCGTATTCTCCCAGCAGAGCATCACCATCGAGGATGAGAACTCCTCCAACGTTGCCGTCTCGCTGACCAACCCCGCGCAGTGCACTCCTGAAGCCCCCGCCACCGGCGGCTTCACGGTGAACAAGGTCGTCGAGGGTGTTGACGAAGCGGATGCTGAGGCCTTTAACAACATCCAGTTCCCGATCACCGCTAACATCACCTCTGCTGAGGGTGAAGAGCTCGACCCGGTTGAGGGCACCATCTCTGTAAACGGCGAGACTCTCACCGGTGAAGCACCGGTTGGTGCAACTGTCGTCATCACCGAGGGTGGCCCGGAAGGTGAACTGCCGGAGGGTTACACCTTCGATGGCGCCACTATCACTATTGGCGGCGAGGAAGTCAACGAGTTCACCATCGCTGATGGCGAAGAGTCCAACGTCGAGGTGACGGTCACCAACTCCTACATCAAGGACGAGCCGACCGAGCCGACCGAGCCGACCGAGCCGACCGAGCCGACCGAGCCGACCGAGCCGACCGAGCCGACCGAGCCGACCGAGC
>NZ_JAGPYZ010000005.1:0-169617 GCF_024454055.1 Corynebacterium sp. CCUG 70398 | reverse complement strand
AAAAAATAAACACCAAGACGCCGGTTTGTCCACCATGTCGCGACTCATCTGTCAACAATGTCGCGACTGATGACAAAAGCGCCCCCGGCAGGATTCGAACCCGCGACCAGCCGGGTAGAAACCGGATGCTCTAATCCACTGAGCTACGGAGGCAGTGCCCCACTGGGGCGGGAATTATCGTATCCCACTGCACCGAAAGTAGGGTAAAGGCCATGTCAGCAGACCAGGCGGTGGAGCAGGCGGAACGCAAGCAGGACTCGGTGGCCCGCGAGCGGTCGCGTGGGCATGTGCGTGCGGCCTGGCCGATCTATCTGGCTGCGTTCGCAGTCGCCGCGGTGGTCGCTGGGGCCCTTGCGCAGGCGTTCCTGGGCGGCTCGTTGGCGTCGTTGGGTATTCCGGACCCGGGGGTGGTGACCACGGTGGGGTTGCCGTCGATACGCGCAATTGCATGGCTCCTTGCTGCTTTGGCCACGGGCTCCTTCCTATTTTCCGCCTACCTGATCCCGCCGGACGGGCCCCTGAACACCGCGCGTCTCACCGTCGACGGGCACTTGGCCGCGCGCACGGGGGCATGGGCGAGCGCCGGGCTGGCCGTAATCGGTGTGCTCATGGTTCCGCTCGTGCTTTCCGACGTCTCCGGCACACCGTTATCCCAGATTCTCTTCTCCGCCGAGATGTGGGGCACCGCGCTCGACCGCGTGGCGGACGCGAAGATCTGGCTGCTCGTGGCAGCCATTGCAGCGATCGTCGCCGGTGTCGGTTTCGCAGCGGGGTCATGGATGGCGCAAACGCCGCTGTTTCTTGGCGCGATCGCCGCCGTAATGCCGCTGGGCATGTCCGGCCACTCCGCGACCGGAGGCAACCACGACTACGGCACCAACTCGTACCTGTGGCACCTGGTGTTCATGATGATCTGGGTTGGCGGGCTGCTCGCACTCATCGCGCACGGGCGCAGGCTCGGCCCGCACATGCAGCAGGCGGTGCACCGCTACTCGCTCATCGCCCTGTTCGCGTTCTTCGCCATGACCATCTCTGGCGTGATTAACGCGCTCATCCGCGTGCGTTTCGACGATCTTCTCTCCACCGCCTACGGCTGGACCGTTTTGTTCAAAACAATCGGTTTGGTCGTGCTGGGATTGCTCGGCTTCGCCCACCGGCAGATCACAATCCCGCAGCTGGACCGGAAACCGCCGCTGTTCACCCGCATTGCGGTCGTGGAGGCGCTCGTCATGGCTGCGGTGACGGGTGTGGCTGTGTCCATGGGGCGCACTCCGCCGCCTGCGCCGCTCGACCCGGCGATCACCAACATGCAGGTCCAGATGGGCTACAACCTTGAGGTCGAACCGACAGTGGCAAACATCTTCACCATGTGGCGCTTCGAGGTGCTCTTCAGCGTCATCGCCATCTTGCTGGCCATCTACTACCTGCATCTCACCCGTCGGGTTGAAGGCTGGGACCGCGGGCGCACCGCCTGGTGGATCGCCGGATGCGCGACCATTGTTGTGACCATGTCCTCTGGCCTGGGCATGTACATGCCGGCGAGCTTCTCCATCCACATGATCGTGCACATGATCCTGTCCATGGGTGCGCCCGTCCTACTGGTGATGGGTGCGCCGCTGACGCTGATCAAACAGGCCTACCCGGCAGGGGAGTTCAACATCCGCGCGTGGGTGGAGGCCTTCGAGGAGTCGACGTTCCTGCGCGTGATCACCTACCCGCCGGTGTCGACGATCCAGTTCCTGGTCGTGTTCTACATCCTCTATGTCTTCCCATCGCTCTACGAAGTCGCGGTGTCAGAGCACGCGGGGCACGTGATCATGAACGCGGTTTTCTTAGTCTCCGGGTACTTCTACTTCTGGGATCTCATTGGCCCCGACCACATCCCGGGACGACGCCCGACCGTGGCCCGCTTCGGTTGGTTTGTTGTCTCCATGCCGCTGCACCTTTTCATGGGCGTGTACCTGATGCAGCTCAATATTGTTCTGGCGGAAAGCTTCTACGAAAATCTTGGGCTCCCATGGAACCCGGATCTGCTCCGCGATCAGAAGGTCGGCGGGGGCATTGGTTGGGCGTCGGGAAGCTTCCCGATGGCCGTGGTCTTCATCATCCTTCTTCTGGGGTGGCTGCGGGAAGATCGTGCTGATGCGAGGGCTACAGACCGCAGCGAGGACGAGACGGACGATGCGGAGTGGCGCGCCTACAACGAAATGCTCGCGCAGTACTCGCAGACCGGCCGTCGCAGCGAGAAGTAGCACGCTTATCGACGCCTCCCGCCCCCACCCGCCTGTGGATAACTCACCGTTATCCACAGCCTTTTTTGGGCCTCTTTGCGCAGGTTGATTGCGTGGTCGACCCTGGAAGGGCACCCCACCCACCAGCAAACCGCGAAAGGAAACTCCGACCATGCAATCACCCATCACGCTTTCTGGAAACCTCACCGACGATCCCGTCTGCAAGATCTTCAAAACCGGCTCGACCCTGACCAAGTTCCGTCTCGCATCGAGTCGCCGCGTGCGCACAGACAGCACCACCGCTGACGGCCGGCCCGTGTGGGCGGACGCTGACAGCCTGTTCATCGACGTCGAATGCTGGGGCCAACTGGCCGTCAATGTCGAGGCATCGCTGCGGAAGGGCTTACCCGCCGTCGTAGTCGGCCGTCTCGTTACTGAGACTTGGGTGGATGAGGGCGGCACAAAGCGTTCCAAGCAGCTGATCAAGGCGGCTCAGGTGGCGCTGGAGCTCAACAGGTACCAGGCGTCGTCGAAATGCACGACCGCCAAGGAGCACACCGCGGGCGACATCCCGTCGGTCAATCTGCGCACGCGCGAGGACACTGCCGGGGAGATCGGCGAGACACCAACTAACCAGCCCACCAGCCAGCCCACCAACCAGCCGACGGCCCAGCCAGAGCCACCGAGCTATGACGACGAAGCACTCGAGTCCCTGATGAACCGCGGCCCGTCTGACATGGGGGAGCACGCCCCGGAAGAGGAAACGGTGGGGGCGGCGTAGAGCGCACAGGAACGGTTTCTCTGCTTGCGGATCAGGCGGTGAGTGCGTGATGTACCCTTTGTGGTGGTTTACGCAAATAGCCGCCAACACGCATGTAAAGGGGGCCCCTAGTGGCTGAGTTCATCTACACGATGAAGAACGTTCGCAGGGCCGTCGGTGACAAGGTCATCCTGGACAATGTCACCATGGCTTTCTACCCCGGCGCCAAGATCGGTGTCGTGGGCCCGAACGGAGCGGGTAAGTCCTCGCTGCTGAAGATCATGGCCGGCATCGACCAGCCGAACAACGGCGAGGCCTTCCTCGACCCGGGTGCCTCCGTGGGCATCCTGCTGCAGGAGCCGCCGCTGAACGAGGACAAGACGGTCCGCGAGAACGTCGAAGAGGGCCTGGGCGACATCTTTGAGAAGAAGCAGCGCTTCGAGGAGATCGCCACCGAGATGGCCACCAACTACTCCGACGAGCTCATGGAGGAAATGGGCAAGCTCCAGGAGGAGCTCGACGCCGCTGACGCGTGGGAGGTCGACTCCAAGATCGAGCAGGCCATGGAGGCGCTGCGCTGCCCGCCGTCAGATTCCCCGGTGACCAACCTCTCCGGTGGTGAGCGCCGTCGTGTCGCACTGGCCAAGCTGCTGCTCAGCCAGCCGGACCTGCTGCTTCTCGACGAGCCTACGAACCACCTCGATGCCGAGTCCGTCCTCTGGCTGGAGAAGCACCTGCAGGACTACCCGGGCGCTGTCCTGGCCGTCACCCACGACCGCTACTTCCTCGACCACGTCGCGGAGTGGATCTGTGAGGTCGACCGCGGCAAGCTCTACCCCTACGAGGGCAACTACTCCACCTACCTGGAGAAGAAGGCCGAGCGTCTGGAGATTGCCGGCAAGAAGGACCAGAAGCTGCAGAAGCGCCTCAAGGGCGAGCTGGAGTGGGTCCGTTCTTCCCCGAAGGCACGCCAGGCGAAGAACAAGGCTCGTCTGGAGCGTTACGAGGAGATGGCGGCCGAGGCGGAGCAGTACAAGAAGCTCGACTTTGAAGAGATCCAGATCCCTACGCCGCCGCGTCTGGGCAACAAGGTCGTCGAGGTCAAGAACCTGGACAAGGGTTTCGATGGCCGCACCCTGATCAAGGACCTGTCGTTCACCTTGCCGCGTAACGGCATCGTCGGTGTCATCGGCCCGAACGGTGTGGGTAAGACCACCTTGTTCAAGACGATCGTCGGCTTGGAGGACCCGGACGCCGGTTCTGTCGAGGTCGGCGATACCGTGCAGTTGTCCTACGTGGACCAGAACCGCGCCAATATTGACCCGGAGCAGACCGTGTGGGAGGTCGTCTCCGACGGCCTCGACTACATCCACGTCGGCCAGAACGAGATGCCGTCGCGCGCGTACTTGTCCGCGTTCGGTTTCAAGGGCCCGGACCAGCAGAAGCCGTCGAAGGTGCTCTCCGGTGGTGAGCGTAACCGTCTCAACCTGGCGTTGACGCTGAAGCAGGGCGGAAACCTGATCCTGCTCGATGAGCCGACAAACGACCTCGATGTGGAAACCCTCGGCTCCCTGGAAAACGCCCTGCAGAACTTCCCGGGTTGTGCTGTGGTGATCTCCCACGACCGCTGGTTCCTCGACCGCACCTGCACCCACATCCTCGCCTGGGAAGGTAACATCGAGGAGGGCAAGTGGTTCTGGTTCGAAGGAAACTTCGGCGACTACGAGGCCAACAAGGTAGACCGCCTCGGTGAGGAAGCGGCGAAACCGTCGCGTGTCACCCACCGCAAGCTCACCCGCTAACGCTGTTTTTTCGAGCTGCTCTTCGAAAGGAACCACATGGCAGACAACAACCCGGCGAACACGCACATCATCGCGCTGCGCTGGAACGACTTCGACCGCTACGGCCACCTGAACAACTGCGCTTACCTTGATATCGCTCAAGAGGCCCGCATCAGGTTCACCAAGGAGCAGTTCGAGAACAACGGCCAGGAGTTCGGTGTCTTCGTCCGCCGCGCTGAGGTCGACTTCCTGCGTCCCGTCATGCCGGACTCTCTCGAGGTGGAGGTGGTCTCTACTGTCGTCGAGATCGGCAACACATCCTTCAAGACGGTCCAGGAAATCAAGGACCGTCAGGGCCGGGTGTGCGGCATTGTGACCTGCGTGCTCGTCGCCGTTGACCTGTCTACAGCGTCTCCGCGCGAGATCACCCAGCAGGAGCGCGGCATCCTCACCGCCAAGGCTGGGGAGTAGCGCCCTGGAAGCACTACATGTCAGCGCGGGAGCGGCGGGGCTGAAAGCCCTGACCTCCCGCGCGCTTCATCTTGATGCGCAGGCGTCCGCGCGTTTCGCCGTGCTTAGCGACGCCCCATCCGCCCCCGGCAGCAGCACCCCGATCGATGTGTTCGTGACCACCCCGTTCGATTGCGTGGCTTCGCGCCGGGTGACCGGGTCGGTCTCGCGCGACGGAGCGGTCGTGTCGGCCCGCGACTTGGACGCAGCCCTTGCCGAGGGGCGATCCGAGCTCGGCCCCGCCCGCGACCACGACTGGATCGGCGCTCTGCCGCCGAAGACCGGTTTCGTCGAACGGGAGATCGTGCCCGTCGCCGTGGTCCGCGACCTCGCCGATCAGGGGCGCAGGCTAGCCCGCCAGTTCTCCGGTCCCCTGGGCCCGCCGCGGTCCTTGCTGGAGCAGATCGTTCTGACGGTGCAGTCCCCCACCACACCGGCCGAGAGTTCGACGCCGACGGACGCAGTAGAGATCCCGATGCGCATGATCTTCACCTGCACATCCCTCGGCCTGATACCTGGTCCCTCGGCGCCGCCGGAGATTCCCCGGCACTTGCGCATCTCTACGGCTGGCCGCTGGATCCGAATGGATGCGCCCTTCGGTAGCGTGTACCACTCGGCTGGGCTCAACTTGCTGTTCTAGCTCCGTTCGCCTTTCGTCGTTCGACTTTCATGCTGCGGTTCTAGACGCGACCTGCAGTTTTCCCCGTCGTCGAACCGTCAAAGGCGAACCGTCAAAGGCGAACTGCGATGGGTGTACCTATGGCATGCGAACCAGTCCTCCGTCCGATATGAACCCAGCTCGAGACTGGCTGGGGCCGACTACCCGAACAAGCGGGTGAGGTGCTCCGAGCCGAAGGTGCGGTCCGGATCCATCTGCTCGCGGAGGGAGCAAAACTCGTCGAAACGCGGGTAGGTTTCGGCGAAGTCTTCCCGTCCCATGGTGTGCATCTTGCCCCAGTGGGGGCGGCCGTCGGCGGCTTTGAGGATCGGCTCGAGGTGGGGGAAGTAGTCGTGCGGGTTCATCGCCTTGGGCATGTGGAAAGCGATGTACATCGATTCGCGGCCGGTGGAGGTGGACAGGGCCACGTCGTCGGCGGCGGTGGAGCGCAGTTCGAGCGGGAAGGGAATAAGCCAGCCGCGCCTGTCCAGTTCGCGGCGGATCTCGCGTACTGTCTCCGGGCCGGCTTCGAGCGGCACGGCGAACTCCATCTCGTGGAACTTCACCCGGCGCGGGGTGGCGAAGACCTCGTGGGCGCGGGAACGGTAGCGGTTGGCGGCCATGGCGTCGGCGGCGACACCGTTGAGGAACGGGGCAGCACGGATGAGGTCGAGGTGCGCTACGCAATCGACCATGACGGTGATCTTCTCGCGCAGCGACGCATCTGCAGCTAGCTCAGCCAGCGCGACTTTGTCCACCGACGGGTAGGCCACCACGATGTCGTCGAAACCCTCGCGTGCCAGGTTGATCGCCTCCGGCACACTGTAGGCGAGGATGCCGCGGTACCCGTCGTGGGAGAGTGCGCGTCGTAAAGCAGCGACACTGCGCAAGCTTTTCGACGCCACACGAATCGGCAACCCCCGCGCCCGCGACGTCATTTGGGACGCGTTGTAGTCGAACGCCGCGATGTCGACGGCGGCGCAAAGGGCGACGGCGCGGCCAGCGCTGATCAGCGACGGCACGATGCTCAACAGCGTCTGGGACGGGCGAGTCACAGTAGACGGCATACGGGTAATCGTAGCTGGGCAAAACTAACCCGTTGGCCGTTTTGAATATTTATCGCATGCCGGGATGTTCACCAGGCTGATTGATCATCATGTACGCCACACGCTGCATGTGGTTCCACAACGCCTCGCGCTGGGCAGGGTTGAGTTCATCCTCGCTGAATTGGTCGAGGGAGTTGCTCATCAGCTCGAGCCAGCGCTCAGCCTCCGCCATGCCGATGCGGAAGGGGAAGTGGCGCCGCCGCAGCATCGGAGCACCGCGCTGCTCGTTGAACGTCGGCGGTCCACCCCAATACTGTGCGAGGAACCAGCGAAGGCGGTCCTCAGCACCGTCCCAGTCGTCGTCCGGGTACATCGGGCCGATGAGGTCATCGGTCTTGACCTGCGTATAAAAGCCGCTGACGAGGCGGCGGAAAAAGTCCTCGCCGCCAAGTGCGCTATAAAGCGAATCCATGCATTGAATGTTAACCAGGGGGCGAATCAGAGCAAATGAACCGCTTGGTCTACTCTGGGGCAGAGCACGCTTATCGACGCCCCGCTTATCGACGAAAGGACCCCGCCGATGCCCGGCTTCTCCACCGACTCCATCCACGCCGGTTACGAGCCCGACTCCCTGTACGGGTCGATCAACACGCCGATCTACGCGTCCACGACCTTCGCGCAGGACGATCTGGCAGTGACCCGCAACGGTTTCGAGTACACCCGCGTGGGCAACCCGACCATCGACGCGCTGGAGAAGACCGTCGCGGCGCTGGAGAAAGCTGACTACGGCGTGGCTTTCGGTTCCGGTATGGCCGCTGTCGATGCGCTGCTGCGCATCCTGCTCAAGCCTGGCGACCACATCGTCATCGGTAACGATGCCTACGGCGGCACCTACCGCTTGATCCAGCAGATCTTCACCCAGTGGGGCGTGGAGAACACCCCGGTGGACATCACCAACGTCGACGAGGTCGCCGCTGCGATCCAGCCGAACACCAAGGTGGTGTGGGTTGAGTCGCCGACGAACCCGCTGCTGTCTATTGCTGATATCGAGGGGCTTTCGGCAGTCAAGGGTGACGCCACGCTCGTCGTCGACAACACCTTTGCATCCCCGTACCTGCAACAGCCGCTGGATCTCGGCGCGGACGTGGTGCTGCACTCGACCACGAAGTACATCGGCGGCCACTCTGACGTGGTCGGCGGTGTCGTTGTCGGCCGCAACGCCGTGGAAGGGCACGAGGGCGTTTCCGCGATCACCGCAGGTAGCTTCGACGCGCTGAACAACCTGGAGGAGCAGTTGCGCTTCTTCTTCGGCTGGATCGGTGCGATCCCCTCGCCGTTTGACACCTACCTCACCGCCCGCGGCGCGAAGACCCTGGCAGTACGGATGGACAAGCACTGCGACAACGCAGAGGCTGTCGCTGACTACTTGTCCAAGCAGGACAAGGTCGCCCGCGTCTACTACCCGGGCCTGGAAGACCACCCGGGGCACGACATCGCCGTCAAGCAAATGCGCCGCTTCGGCGGCATGGTCTCAGTGGCGTTCCAGACCGCTGAGCAGGCCATGACGTTCTGCCGCTCGACGAAGCTGTTCTGCCTGGCCGAATCCCTCGGCGGCGTCGAGTCCCTCGTCGAACACCCCGCCACCATGACCCACGTCTCCGTCGCGGGCTCAGCGCTTGAGGTCCCGCCGGAGCTGGTGCGCATCTCCGTCGGCATTGAGGACACCGAGGACCTCATCGCCGACCTCGAGCAGGCCATCGCGCAGATCTAGCGCAGATCCGACCCTCCGCGGGTGGCCCCCAAGATATAGTTGACACCCGCGACCGCCAGGGGCATCAAAACCCCAGGTCAGATTTCGTTGCAGCGGGAACGGTGCGAACTATATCTGGACGGGGCCCGAGGGGTAGGGGGAGAGCCCCTACGCGCCGTCACCCGTTGCACTCTCCGCTGCCGCAGCGTCCACGATCCGGTTCCGCAGCGAGCGCGCTACCCGGTCCTGCCCCTCAGAGATGATGCGGCGCAGACCTGCCGGGATGTCGCCGGCGAGGAACTCGTCGGCCTTCGTGACAGCTTCCTCCGACACATCCCACAACGGGTAGATGCCCTCGAGCGTGCGCTGCGCCATCTCGTTCGACAGCCGCTCCCACAGCTCAGGCGCGACACGGAAGTACTCATCGGTCAAACCCTCAAGCCCACGGTCGTTGAACGTCAGGCCATCCATGAGGAAGCGCAGCGCCAGGTTCGAGCGTTCGCCAGCGATGATTTCATCCCACGCCCATCGCTTATCGACGACCGCCCGCGCCCGCAACCTCGACACCTTACCCTCCGAGGACGGATCCTTCTCCTGCTCGGCAGCGTCGAGGTCGAGCTCGCCTGCGGCAATGAGAGCCGTGAGAACCAGCCAGCGCACTTCCTGGTTGGTCTCGTTCTCGAGGAGCTCGCGGAAGTATCGAATCGAATCGTTGTCGAGGCGCAGCCGAGACAACGCGCGGTCGTAAATCGCCGCTGGCTGGGCACCGCGGAAGGCATGGTTGAGCAGGTCGAACCCCTGCGCCTGCCAGTCCGGATCGACGTAGTTCTTCACGGCCGTGGTGGCCTGCGCGACGATGCGCTCCTGCACCGCCGGCTGGTCCTCGTTCGCGCCGAAGCGGGCGACGAGCTTCACGAACTCGCGTGCCGGCAACCGCCCGTCGCGGGCCGCCTCCCACACGGCAGACCAGCACAGCGTGCGGGCCATCGGGTCCTCAATCCGGCCGAGGTGCTCCAGAACGAAGTCCATGTGCTCCTCGGTCAGGCCCATTAGGCAGTAGGTGAGGTCCTCGTCGTTGACCAGCGCGAGGTCGTGGGCCACGCCGGCGAACTCGGGGACCTCGGTGCGCTCACCGGTGATGTCGATCTCGGTGTGGTGGGTCCTGCGGACCGCACCGTCGATAAGCGAATAAAGGCCGACGCCCACGCGGTGCGTGCGCTGCACCTCGGACTCCTGAACCACCGTGAAGCTGTCCGCGGTGATCTCGGGGTAGAGGCGCGAGACGCCGGTGGTGCGCAGCCACTGCTGGGACCAGTCGGACAGGTCGCGGCCGGAGGTCTCCTCAAGCGCGCCGAGCAAATCGGCGAACTCGGCGTTGCCGAACGCGTGATTGTCGAAGTGCTTGCGCACCCCGGCGAAGAACTCGTCCCGGCCGACGTAGGCCTGCAGCTGCTTGAGTACGGACGCGCCCTTGGCGTAGGTGATGCCGTCGAAGTTCTGCTCGGCGGTCTCGATGTCGGGGGCGTCGGCACCAACGGGGTGCGTCGACGGGAGCTGGTCGGCCGCGTAGGCCCACGCCTTTTCGACGCTGGCGAACGTCACCCACGCATTCGTGAACTCCGTCGCCTCAGCCTGAGCGATAGCGGCGGACCAGGTGGCAAACGACTCGTTGAGCCACAGGTCGTCCCACCACTTCATGGTCACCAAATCACCGAACCACATGTGCGCCATCTCGTGGAGGATGGTGTCGTTGCGGCGCTCAATGCGGTAAGGGGTGGGTTCGGAGGTGAACACGTACTCGTCGCGCAGCGTCACGGCACCGACGTTCTCCATCGCGCCCATGTTGTATTCGGGGCAGAAGATCTGGTCGTACTTGCCAAAGGGGTAGGGCCGGCCGAAGTTCTCGTGGAAGTACGCAAAGCCTTCCTTGGTTTCGCGGAACAGGCGGTCGGCGTCGAGGTGCTCCATCAGCGACGCGCGGGCGTACAGGCCCAGCGGGATCGTCTTCTGCTCGTCGGAGTAGGTGTCGTTGACAGACTCGTACTCGCCAGCACACACCGCGATGAGGTAGGTCGACAGCGGGTAGGAGATGTTCGTCGACGTCGTAGCGGTGCCGCTGTTGTTCTCGGCGCGGGTGGTCTCCTCGTTGAGCACCACCACGTACTTCGACGGCGCAGTGACCGAAATATCGTAGGTGGCCTTCAGGTCCGGCTGGTCGAAGCAGGCAAAAACCAGCTGCGCGTACGCCGGCTCGAACTGGGTGTAGAGGTACTCCCTGCCGTCAGCCGGATCGGTGAACTTGTGCAGGCCTTCGCCGGTGTGGGAGTAGGAGTGCGTGGAGGTCACGGTCAGTTCGTGCTGTCCGGTAGAAAGCTGCAGCGTGCGATCGTCGATAAGCGTGCCGTCGAGCGTCGCCTCAAAGCTGTCCGCAAGAAGGTCGAAGAATGTCTCGCCCTCGCCGGAGTTGAATGTGATCGTGGTGCGGGTGGTGAATGTGTCCGCGCCGGTAATGTCGAGAGCCACGTCGTAGTGAATGTCGCTGATCAGAGCAGCGCGGGCGTGAGCATCGGTCCTGAGCAAATTCGTCTTCATGCAAACCAACGTACCGTTGAGGGGGCAAGCCCCCATCAACGAAAGGGTCATAATGGAAAACGTGACGTTCTGGTTCGACGCATCTTGCCCGTTCTGCTGGCAGACTTCCCGCTGGATCAAGGAAGTTGAAAAAGTCCGCGACATCGAGATCGACTGGATCCCCATGTCGCTGTCCGTGCTGAACGACGGCCGCGACCTCCCCGAGGACTACATGGCCATGATGGAAGCTAACTGGGGCCCGGCGCGCGTGTTCGCCAAGGTCAAGCAGGAGCGCCCCGAGCTTATCGACGACCTGTACACCGCCATGGGCACCCTCATCCACCCCGGCGGCCAGGGAGGCCAGAAGGGTTACGGCGCCTACGACGACGTGATCAAGAAGGCGCTGGAGGAAGTCGGTCTAGACGAGTCCTTCGCATCGGTGGCGAACGAAGCGTCCTACGACGACGTGCTCCGCAGCTACCACCAGGGCGCAATGGACGCCGTCGGCGATGAGGTGGGCACCCCGGTCATCCAGCTCGGTGAGACTGCCTTCTTCGGCCCGGTGATCACCCGCGTTCCTACCGGCGAGGAAGCAGGTGCGCTCTTCGACCACGCACTGGGCCTGGCCCAGTACCCCTACTTCTTCGAGCTCAAGCGCTCCCGTACCGAGGCGCCGCAGGTCTAAGGCGTGCGGGGTGCGCCGGGCGCGGTCGCTTTTGGTTACGCTGGGAACCATGCGTATTTACCTTGGAGCAGACCACGCCGGATTCGAGCGCAAGAACGAGATCGCCGAGCACCTCAAGGCTGCCGGCCATGAGGTCGTCGACTGCGGTGCACACGAGTACGACGCTGCAGACGACTACCCAGCGTTCTGCATCGCCGCAGCGGAGAAGACTGTCGCCGACCCGTCTTCGCTGGGCATCGTGCTTGGCGGTTCCGGCAACGGCGAGCAGATCGCCGCGAACAAGGTCAAGGGTGCCCGTTGCGCTCTGGCTTGGTCCGTTGAGACCGCTCAGCTCGCACGGGAGCACAACAACGCCCAGCTGATCAGCATCGGTGGCCGCATGCACTCCCTGGAGGAGACCCTCGAGATTGTCGACGCTTTCGTCGGCATCACCCCGGACCACCAGGTCGAGGAGCGTCACCAGCGTCGCATCGATATTCTCGCCCGCTACGAGGAGACCGGGGAGGCCGAAGAGATCCCGGCTCCGAAGACGCTCTAGAAAAGGCGCGGGCTCGTCGCCGCCTGCTGAGCCTGAAATCGCCCCACGTCGACTGTGAGCCGCGTGGGGCTGGTGCGTTTTCGGGGCGTTGGCGACGTCGATAAGCAAAATTGAAGCATAAGGAAAAGCGCATTTTCGTGCCGTCGAAAATGCCCTCGTAAATCCCCAGGTCACGTGTTACAGGAGTGAACCCAGTTACTTGACGTGTGGACAGCGCGAAAATGTCCCCGAAGGCCTTGGGTTGGCTAGCGCAAAACCGCCGCGCACGACACAATTGAGCGCATGGGGGACGATGCCGAACTTCGGCTGATTCGGGAGGTCGCACTGGCGCGCCCGCACGCGGTGGTGACGGGGCCAGCGGCGGCGAAGCGCTTGGGGCTGCCAACGCTCGATCGGGTGACAGTCGTGGATTTGCGCTACCGGACATCCGCGAATGCGTTGGGGCGGGGGAAAGACCCTTCAGTGCGCTACCGGGGCGGCAAACTCAGGGCGGACCAGATTTTCATGCGCGATGGGGTCGCGCACGTCGACATGATGCAAGTGCTGTTTGATATTTACCGGTCCCACGGTCGTCTGGCAGCTCTTGTGCCGCTGGAGCATCTCCGATTCAAGCACCAGGTCACAATCGAGCGGTTGCTCGATGCTGCGAGGTGGCTGCCCAGGGCGAACGGTATACGCGGGTTTGAGGAGCTGATCCGGTACAGCTCGAATACGTCGCAAAGCCCGCTGGAAACCATCGGCCGTGACGCGATCTTGCAGGCACATATCCCGGAGATCCGCGCGATCGAATACCAGGCGGAAATCCGGTATGTCGGTTTCTACGGGGAACCGCGGACAGCGCTTGTCGACGTCCTCATCAACGGGTGGCTCGTCGTCGAGTTCGACGGGCGCGTGAAGTTCAGTGGCGACTACGGCGAGGTGCGTGATGTCACCGTGGCCCAGCTCGACCGGCAGAACGCCGTGTAAGCGAAGGGTTATTTCTTCCTGCGTGCGGGCTGGGGCGATGTCGTCTCGGGGCAAATCGTCAGAGACATTGAGCGGACGTTGCGCACCCTGCCCGGCAAGGTCAGCGCTTGATCTAGTGGGTGACGGTGGTCTGCTGGTACAGCTTCATCCGGATCTGCCCGTCTACCAGCACGTAGGTGCTGGTCATGAGGGCTTCGAAGTTGTCAGAGCCGCGGCGGGCGGAGGCGTTGTAGAGGAGGGTGGCGGCGCCGTCGTTTAGCGGGATGAGCTGCGGGTCTGTGATCTCGTAGCTGTCCCACGGCGGCGCGTCGTTCATGCTCGCGGCGATGGTGGGCTGGTCCATGATCATGCCGTTGACCAGCACCATGACGGCGTCATCGGTCATGAGTTCGCCGTAGAACGTGCCGCCGCGCTGCTCGCATAGCGAGTCCCAGCCTTGGCGCTCGAGGCCCAGAAGCGTGTTGAGGTCCATAACCATTTTCTACCAGCCGGCGAAGTATCGCTCGAGGCGAACGGGACCATTGACCCACTCAATGCCAACGGGATGCTCGACGGCACGAGGTTCGCTGCCCAACGCACGGGCCCGCGCAGTACGCACGCTTATCGACGGCACCCCCGCCACATCAACCCTCCACCCCGTGCCAACACGCGTGTCCTGGGTAGCCCGGTGGAATGCTGCGGGATCGGACAGAGCCCACGGGCCGGCAAGATCGACGCTGATGCGGTGCTGTTCCGCAGGGTTCTCCGGGCCCGTCGGCGCGGTCCTCACGCGGGGCTCGTGGCGGAACAGGTCCGGTACACCAACGGCGGGGCCGCAGTACACGATTGCGTCTGCACGCAACCACGATGCGATGACCTGCTCGAGCACGCCAGGGGAGCGCTCGGACATGGAACCCACGCGGACACCGATGTCAGCCAGCTCGAAGTGCACCCCGTCGGGCCGGGCGAGCGGGTGCGTGATGCGGTGCGCCAGCGCCACCGATTCGATGTTCTTAACGCGGGCTTCCTCGTCGGGGTTGTTGTAGCGCCCACCGAAATCTTCCTCGTCGTGGACCGCGACAGCATCTGGCTCGTGGACGAAGGTCGCGCCGGCGTTCCACGCCCGGAAACCGAATTCCCAGTCCTCCCCGCCGTAGCCGACGAAGGATCCGTCGAAGCCGCCGATAGCCTCGAAGAACCGGCGTGAGCAGGTGAGAACGGAGGAGATGATGAAGCGCCAGGAGGTGTCGTCGGCACGCGAGAGGTTGTCGGTGTCGCGCCAGGCGTCGCGCAGCCATGCGGGTTCCTCGCGCGCGGCGCCCGTGAGTCGCTTGCCGACGACCACCGCCCGCCAATCCTCCTCCACATGCCGGCACGCAGCAGCGAGATAACCGGACTCGGGCACAGTGTCGGCGTCGAGGAAGGCGAGCACGTCGCCCGTCGCGGTACTCGCCCCGAGGTTGCGTGCCGCGGCGGCGCGGAAACCGAGATCCTCCTGCGTAACCACCGTCGCCCCGGGCACGTCGGGCACGACCGCGGAGCCATCGTCGGCGACAATGATCTCGACCTCGCCGACGCCTTCCTGCGCGCGCACAGCCTCGACGACCCGCGCGAGCGCGTCGGGGTCGTTGTAGTGGGGGATGATGACGCTGATCATGCCCATGCCTTTCGCCATTGCGTAGCGACGTCTGCCCACCCGTACTCCGGGGCTGTCATCTGCGGTGAGGGGGTGGCTGCGTAGGCGTCGATTGCAGAGCGCCACGAGCTAGGCTGCACGCGGGTAATGCGTCCCGGGAGCCACGGGTCGATCTCGCGGGTGTAGTCGGAATCGTTGGCCAGGACGTGCCGGCCGGCTCCTAACCACGTCATCAGCGACCCGGAGGCGGAGAAGTGCCGGTGCGCGCAGACGGGAATCTGGATGCGGCCCATTTCGGCGGCCAGGTCAGCGTCGGAAAGCCATCCCGTGATCTCCGCATGGGCCTCAAGCCCACGCGCCCACTCCTCGTGGCCGGGGGAGACGGAGCCCAGGAAACGCAGACGGTAGTCGGTGCCGCGTAGGGCGCGGATAAGCTCTTCGTGCCCTTTGCCTGGGTACAGAAATCCGAGAATTCCCACGGTCCCCGGTTCCGGCTCGAACGCTGAGTCGATCAGCGGGATCGGCAGGCGGATCACACCCACGTCGATACCGGCGTCACGGAAAAACTCAGCCTCGTGCTCTGAGTTCACTACGGCGACGTTAGCGGCAGCGGCCAAACGTTGGTAGGCGGCGGCGCGGCGGGCGAAACGGTCAGCGCCTTCTTCGGGCTGGGGGATGTCGTGGAAGCTCACGCTGAGCTGGCGCGACCCGACCCGGGCAAGCAGAGCGTCGACAGCTGCAGCGGGGGAGTCGCCGAAGAGGTGATCGGTGAAAGCGACGTGCACAGAATCGACAGAATCCGGCAGGGCGACCGCGCTGAACTCGGATTCGCGCAGCACAGGGGCATCGGTAGCTGCTGCCAACTCCAGCGCGTACCGGGTCACCCCGTGCGATTCGGGCCCGACAATGAGGTGGGTGGGCATCATGCCAGCAACCCTAGGTTGGCAATCCGTTCCGCGTGGCGCTCCAACCCGTGCGCGACCAGTGCGGGCCGCTCGCGGTAGTGCGCCAGTTGCTTGTCGACGATCTCCTCCCACGGAATCTCCCCCGTTTCCCTGTGCATCCACGCGTCCTGGCCGCGCACCGATACGCCGAGGGCAGCGCACGCGCCGGGGTCGAGCGGTGCGTCGAGTTCGCCGAGCATTTCGTACTCAGGCATGGTCACGGACCCGGACAACCCCAATGTCTGCAGGATGCGGGATGCCACGACCGCCAAGGTCTCATTGTCGGGGTGGTTGATGATGTGCCATACGGGAAGGGTTTCCAGGTAGTCAGAAATCCTCACCGAGTCGAAGCGTTCTTCGCGGGTACGGATTTGGTTGACGGACATGGCAAGTGCTCGTCGATAAGCATCAGGCGTGAGTGACGGCGTGACCGGCGCGTCCAGGCCTTGCGCAGCGGCGCAGAGAATCCGCAGGTCATGGTAGGGGACCACCGGCGGGTTGAGGGAAGAGTCGGCGGGGTCGCGGATGATCGCGGTGAACGGCATGAGCGCGTCGAAACGCAGCACCGGCACGATCGCGTGGCGTGCACCGGACGGCAGCTGGGCGAGCATCTGCGCGGTGCCGACGGGCAGGCCGCGGTAGTCCTCGCGGATCGGCTGGGTGACCAGGACGTCGGTACGGGCGAGCATGTCGCCGAACCACCCCATGTCGGCTTGCGCGAGCTCGTGTACAGGAGGGATGCGCTCGGATTCGAAATGCCCAGTGCTGGCCAGGAGTTTGCGCAGGGACTCGGCTTGGCAGTTGCCTACGACGGTCAAGAACATGGCCCCGAATATAGTCATGCCAACATTTGCAGAAACGTTTATATTGGTCGGGTGCCCCGGAAGAGGAAAGGCGGTGGGTGTGAACGTTCTGTCGATCCCCGCTGAACATGTCTACACGCAGGCGATTCAGCCGGAAGGCGTGCGTTTTCCACCGGACCCGGATATTGACGGCAAATGGTGGCCCCACCCCGCGCTCACAGCGTCCTACTGGGACCAGCCGCGGGAAATGGATCTCGTGCACATCCACTTCGGTTTCGAGCATTACAGCCCCGATGAGCTGCGCGAACTTGTCGCAGCATTGCCGGTGCCACTCGTGCTCACTGTGCATGATCTGGACAATCCGCACCTCGAGGACCAGGCGGCCCACCACGAGAGCTTGGCTGTGCTCATCGACGCTGCGGCGCAGGTGGTCACGCTCACCAGCGCCGCCGCCGATGTCATCGCGCAGCGGTATTCGCGTGACGACGTCCACGTCATCCCCCACCCCCTCATCACCGAAACGCGGGACCCCGACCCGTCGGCATTCGGGGTGGCTGTGTTCTTGAAATCACTGCGCGGCAATGTCGTGGCAGAGCCGGCCTTCTACCGCGAGCTGGCGGAGCAGGTGCCGCTGACTGTTTACGTCCATGATGTCGAGGCGACAGCTGAGCTGCGCCGTGAGCTCGCGGGCCTCAATCTGGTCGTGCACGAGCCGATGGAGGACGCTGTATTGCATGACGCGGTGGCCAGCCACGCGGTATGCGTTCTGCCGTATGTGCGCGGCACCCACTCGGGTTGGTTGGAGATGTGCCGCGACCTGGGTGTGAGCGTGGCCGTGCCGGACTGCGGCTGTTATGCCTCGCAGGCAGATACGGCTGACGCGGTCATTGAATATGCCGCAGGTGACGGCACTGCCGCCGGCCGCGCCGCCGCAGAGTTGTTGGAGCGCGGCCAAATTCCGTACCAGGGGAACCGCCACGCTGAGCTGGAAGGCATTAAGCAGGCCTACGCCGCGGTGTACCGTGCAGCCTTGGCAGAGAGTGCGGAGGTCCGCCCGTGACCATCACCTTGCTCCAGGGGTGCACTCCTGCCCGCGGCCAGAACCTCCGCATCGCCTTCGTTGCCCCCGCCCGTTACCCGATTCGCGAGCCGTTCGCCGGTGGCCTCGAGGCTTTCTGCCACACCATGGTCACCGCGCTGCGCAACGAAGGCCACCAGGTGGACTTCTACGCCGCGAAAGGCTCGGACGGCAACGTCAAAAGCCACGAACTGCCGGGTGTGAACTGGGGAGACTCGCTGGAACTGGCCACCGACACCGGCTATCCGGTAGGTGAGCGCGAGCGGGAGGAGCAGGCCTTCCTCGCGCTACGTGAGCACTTGGTCGCGCAGGGTTATGACGTTGTGCACAACAACAGCTTGAGTCCCGCCATGTTCCCCTCACCCGCGTCGCCAGACCCGCTACCCATGGTGACCACGTTGCATACGCCACAGCTGCCCGAGATCTATGCGGCAGTCGAAGCAGCCGGTGAGTCCGCAGGCCGGTTCGCCGCCGTCAGCGCGACCACTGCAGCGAGCTGGGAGATGCCGCCTGTCGTCCACGGCCCGATTGAAGTCATCCCGAACGGCGTGAACACGCGCAAATGGGCGCCGGGTCCGGGCGGCCCCGGCGCGGTGTGGTTCGGCCGGATCGTTCCCGAGAAGGGCCTGCACTTGGCTATGGATGCGTGCCGGCTCCTCGGCTTGCCGCTGACGATCGCCGGCCGCAAGGGCGACCACGACTACTTCCAGGAGCAGATCGCCCCGCGTTTGGACGGCCACCTGATCCGCTGGCTGGGGGAGTTGTCGCATGGGGAGTTGCGTCGGCTCGTCGGCAAGCATGCGGTGTGCGTGGTCACGCCGCGCTGGGAGGAGCCGTTCGGCCTTGTCGCGTTCGAGGCGATGTCGTGCGGCACGCCCGTCGCCGCCTTCGACCGCGGCGGCATGGGCGAGCTGTTGGCATCTGCGCCCGCTGTGCTCGTTCCGCCCGACGATGTCGTTGCGCTGGCCGGCGCGATCCACAAGGCTCTCCACGTTGACCGCGCCGCAGCCCGTGCGTGGGTCGTGGAGAACCACAGCCTCACCCAGACGGCCCGCCGCTACGTGGATCTTTACCGCGAGGTGATGGTCAAATGATCGGCTTGTATGCGCACCACCACGGCTCCGGCCACATTCAGCGCTGCCGCGAAATCGCGCGCCACTTACCCGACGCGACGATTTTGTCCACACACCCCAGCGCAGACGTCGTGCTTATCGACGACGCCGGCGCCCCCACCTCCGACCCGCTCACCGCCGGAGGAACCCTCCACTACGCGCCGACCACGCACGAGGGCTACCGTGCCCGGATGCAGCAGATTGCCGCATGGGTGGAGGCCAACGACCCCTCTGTGTTCTACGTCGACTGCTCCGTGGAGGTCGCCGTCTTTGTCCGGCTCCTCGGCGTGCCCGTGGTCACCGTGGCCATGCCGGGTGTGCGCGACGATGCTCCCCACCAGCTCGGCTACGCCCAAGCCAGCGCGATCGTCGCAGCGTGGCCGGATTGGGTGCCCGTGCCTGCGCATTTGGAGGCGCATGCGGACCGACTGCATGCCGTCGGGGGCATTTCCCGGCTGCGCGGCTTAGCCGATCGCGGCCGCGATGAGAGGTCGGTGCTCGTCATGGCCGGCACGGGCGGCTCCACCTGGGACCGCGACTCGTGGGACGAGGTCGAGCGCGCCTGCCCGAACTGGGATTTCACCATTCTCGACGGTGCCAACCGTGTCGACGATGATGCCAAGCTCACCGAAATGCTGCAGTGTGCCGGGGTCATCGTGGTCGCCGCCGGGCAGAACTCCGTGGCTGATGTCGCAGCCTGCGGCGCACCCGCGATTGTCCTGCCGCAGCCCCGTCCGTTCGCTGAACAGGAAGCTACTGCCGCGGTGCTGCGTGACGCGGGACTCGCCCTCGTCCCCGAATCCTTCCCTGAGCCAGCGATGTGGCCAGCGTTGCTGCACCAGGCTGCCGGGATGGTCACTTTCTGGGACGATCCGCAGCGCGGCTGGCAGACCGGCGGTGCGGCGCGCCGGGCAGCCGATGTCATCTTGGGGGTCACATGACTGCGGTCATCACTTTGGCCAACGCGGCCCGCGCCGACCATGTCGCCCGCCAAGCGAAGCTCATTCCCAATGATGTCGAGCACATTCTCGTCGCGCTTGCTAATGCCGAGGAGCTCGCCGCCCGACTGCCCGATACGCACGTCGTTCCGCTAGAGGAGCCCAATCTCGCCCTCGCCCGCAACAGCGGCGCGGCCGAAGCGCTTGCTCGCGGGCACGAGCAGCTGATCTTCCTCGACGCGGACTGCCTGCCGGGCCCAGACCTCGTGGAGCGCTACCTAGCCGCTCTCGACCGCGCCCCCAATGCCGTTCTCGCCGGCCCGGTGACGTACCTGCCGGAGGGCGAGCTGCGCACCGACAACCCCCAGCCGCACGAAGCCCGGCCGAACCCACCAGCCGGCGAACTCGTCTCCGCCGAGGATTACAACCTTTTCTGGTCCTTATCCTTCGCGCTGACCGCTGACACGTGGCACCGCATCGATAGGCTTTTCAGTGGTTTTGACACCGCTTTTTCCGGTTACGGCGGCGAAGACACCGACTTCGCCTGGAACCTGCGCGAACATGGCATCGACTTCATCTGGGTCGGCGGCGCGCACGCCTACCACCAGTGGCATCCCGTGTCCTCCCCGCCGTGGGAGCACCTCGACGACATTCTCCGCAACGCCGCCGTCTTCCACTCCAAATGGGGCACGTGGCCAATGGAGGGCTGGCTTCACGAGTTCGAAGATGCAGGAGCTATCGCGCTTATCGACGGCACATGGCAACGCCGATAAGCACGCCCCTTAAGCGAACATTCCTTCGCCGATGAATCCCTCTTCACCCACGCCCGGCGGGATCAAATAAGTGCCGGTCTTTGTGGTCTTGAGATACTCCAGGAACATCTCGTCGCGGGACATCGATTGGTGGACGGTAGCGAAACGGTCCGGGGTGCGGGTGAACGCGATGAAGAACAACCCCGCGTCCATGCGTCCCTGCTCGTTGGATCCGTCGACGTAGTTGAAGGCACGGCGCAGCATGCGAATACCGCCGTTTTGGTTTGGGTGCACATTGAACAGGTGGGAGCCGCGGTCGATGATGGGGCGGCCGCGGTCATTCACTGCGTCAAAGTCGGGCTCGTCGAATTCGTCGGTGCCGGTCAGAGGTGCACCCGCAACCTTGTCGCGGCCGGTGACGCGCTCCTGCTCCTCGAGTTGGAGGGTGTCCCAGACCTCGATGTTCATCGCGATGCGCCGCGCTGTCAGGTACGTCCCGCCAGCCGCCCACGCTTGGGAGGAGTCGTCCGGGACCCACACGTGCTGGTCTAATTCCTCTTCGTCGTCGGAGCGGATGTTGGCGGTGCCGTCCTTTTGGCCGAAAAGGTTGCGCGGGGTCTGCTCTTCAGCAGTGGTCACTGACGCTTTGCCAAAGCCGATCTGGGTCCAGCGCAGCGACGCATCCGGAACAGCCAATCGGGTCAGATTCCGGATCGCATGTGTGGCTACTTGCGGGTCGTTCGCGCAGGCCTGGATGCAGATGTCGCCTTCGGATTGCTCGCGGTTGAGGAAGTCGTTGGTCATTGTCGGCATCTCGGTGAACTCGTCAGGCAGTTTGTCTGCCAGGCCGAACTGATCCCGGAACAGACTGCGCCCGAACCCGATCGTGATGGTCAGGGCAGACGGCCCCAGGTCGAACGCTTCACCGGAGTCATCCGGTGGGAAGTTCGCCCCACCGCCGAATGCGCCTTTCGACGAGACCTCTCCGCCCAACGTGAGGCGCCGGGCGGCGGCAGTCCACCGCTCCAGCAGCCGGATCAGTTTCTTCTGGTCGGCTTTCTCGGACATGTCGAACGCAGCGAAATGCAGGTTGTTCTGCATCGGCGTGATGATGCCGGCTTGGTGCGCCCCAGCGAAGTCGACGATGAGTTCCTCATGGTTCACACCGTCAATACCGCCGGCGCCACCGCTTCCGCTATCGCGCGAATCTTCCCGCGCGCACGCTGCTGCAGCCGCCCCGGCAGCACCGACGCCTCCGAGCGCGAGAAACTTTCGCCGGTCGAGTTCGAACCTGCTCATGGCTAGTTCTCTTCGCTGCTCTCGACATTCAGGCCCAGGACAGTTCCGGTGAGCTTGGCCAGGGGTTCGCGCAGCGCGTCGATGGCGCGGGTGAGTTCAGCTTGCTGGCCGGCATCGACCTCGTCGTAATCGACGTAGCCGTTCTCCAAGGAGCCGTACCCGTCAAGGAGTTCCTGGACGTCGTTGTAGCGCTCTTCGATGTCAGCGACGAGTTCTTTGCCCTCCTCGCCACGTTCGGCGGCGATGTCCTTGACCATGTCAAACGCAATGCGGGAGCCCTGGATGTTCGCCTGGAAGTCATACAGGTCCTTGTGGGACCACCAGTTCTCCTCACCGGTGACTTTTGTGGTGGCCACTTCCTCAAGCAGGCCCATCGCGCCGTTGGAGACGGTGTCGACAGTGATGTCGTTGCTCTCGATGAAGTCGTCTGCGTTCACGGTCTCGCTCAGCTGCCCGATGTCGGCAATCAGCGCATCCGCGATTTCGCGGCGCTTTGCCGGGTCAGACGGCTCCCAGTCCTCGCGGGCCGGGGAGCCGTCGGCGTTCTTGTCGCCCTCGGCAGGCGGCCAGAGGTCCTTCTCCATGCGGTGGAAACCCAACCAATCAGTGAACGTCGGGTCCTCTTCAGCGAGCTCGTCGGCTTCAGCGATGTAGTCCACTTCGCGGTAGTCGATGCGCGGGTCCAGCACGCCAAGTGCCTCGGCGACCGGTTCAATGCGCTCGTAGTGCACACGCGTGGTGGGGTAGAGTTCCTTCGCCCGCTCGTCGTTGCCGGATGCGTACGCCTCAGCGAACTCTTCGACCTTGGGTAGCAGCTCAGCGACTTCATTTTGGACGAATGCGACGTAGTTGTCGCGCGCCTCGTTGAAACGCTTCTCGTCGGACGCGTCGTATTCGATCGGTTCACCGGTGACTGTGAATTTGGCCTGGCCGACATTCGCACCGCGCAGGCCTGGCTTGCACGCGGTGTGGTAACTGCCGGGTTCAAGCTGGACGATCAGGTCCGCCGTGCCACCGGGGGTGATGTTCTCGCGTTCGGCGATCACGCGCAGTCCGTCTTCGGCGAGCACGTAGAATTCTGTGACGCGTTCGCCCTCGTTGGTGATGGAGAACGTCGTGGTTCCGCTTTCGGTCTCAGCGGCGCTGACTTCGCATGCGTCCTCTTTCGCGGTGACCTGCAGGCCTTCACCGTCAGCAGTGTTTTCCACGCATGCTGCCAATGGCAGGGTCATAGCCAGTGCGGCGACAAGTGCTGGGGAACGCTTCATAGATTTACCTTTCGTGATTCAGCGTCGATACGCTTTTCGCTTTTCGACGCACGGACGTGACCGACAAAGATCGGCACAATGACAGCCATGTACGCGCCCCAGGCAATGACCTGAAGCCACGACATCTGCGGCATGAAGCCGGTGAACGCTTGCAGGAGCGTGGCGACGATGCCCGACGGGTCAATCGCGCCGGAGACATCGAAGGCCCAGCCGAAGGGGAACGACGCCATCCAGAATGGATACGTGGCGAAACCGGTGAGAACTTCGCCCGTGCGTGGATGGGTCGGAGCAATAGGCTCACCGGAGAATGGTCCCGGGAGGAACTGCGCTTCCTGGAGGTCGTGCACCGCGTACGCGAGGATCCCGGCGGCGACAACGATGAGCAAGGCGCTTGACCAGCGGAAGAACGTGCCCAAGTCCAAACGCAGTGCCCCGCGGTAAATGGCCCAGCCCAGAACGATAGCAACAGCTATGCCGGAGAACGCGCCAACGACGGCCGACGGGGTCCTCGTCCACCCCCACAGCAGCAAGGTCAGCTCGGTTCCTTCTCTCGCGACTGCGACGAACGCCAGCCAGAAAATCGCTTGACGTCCGCGGCTTAGGGCTTCGCCTGTCTTATCGTCGAGCATCGTGCGCAGTCGCCCGCTTTCGTTGCTCAAAGAGAGGATCATGCCGGTGATCATGATGACCGCCACGAGCGACATGATCCCGCCAATCGCCTCCTGAGCGCGGAAACTCAAGCCGTAACGGCCGAAGGTGAAAAGCGCGCCCAAGGCAAGGCAGATCGCAGCTGCGATCACGACTCCGGTCCAAACAATGCGCATTGCGCCACGGCGGTTCGTCTCAGCTTGGCGCTGGACAGCGGCAAGCAACATGCCGACGATCAGCGACGCTTCGAGACCTTCGCGTAAGCCGACCAGGAACGCGGCAATGAACATGTGCACCGTGACTTTCTAGTGCGTTACTTGGCAAGATAGGCTTGCCTAAGGCAAGCAAAGTTAACCTTAGCTGCACTGGGGTGGGCACAGTGAATCCTTTAGTGATTTTCGTGCCGTTAATGTTGCGAAAATCACAAGGGGTGGGAACAGCCTAGGCAATCAGGTCGCCCAGTGAGCTGCGCAGGGCTGCGATCGCCTCAACTAGCTTTGCTCGGTCACCAGACTGGCCGGTGTCTGGGCCAGTTTCCTTCTGCTTCGTGATGAGGTTGTCGAGGGCGTCGAGGCGTGAGTCGGTGTCGTCGATAAGCTCTTCGTGCTTCTTGTTGTCCCTGTCGAGGTCTGCAACCGTGTCAAAGATGACGCGCACCCCCTCGGTGTTTGCCGCCAAGTCACTGAGGTCTGCGCCGGACCACCAGTTCTCCTCGCCGGTGGCTGCGGTCTCCGCCATGCGGTCGAGCAGGGTCAGCGCGCCGCCTGTGATCGACTCGAAGGTGATGTCGTCGCTTTCCTGGAACGGTGTGTCGTTGATGGTGCCGTGGAGTTGCTCGACGTCGGCGACGAGAGCGTCGGCAAGCTCGCGGCGCTCCTGCGGTGTGGAGGGCTCCCACTTTTGCAGGGCGGAGCTACCGTCAGAATTCTCGTCGCCCTCCGCAGGCGGCCACAGGTCCTTTTCTAGGCGGTGGAAACCGAGCCATTCGGTGAACGTCGGATCCTTCTCGGCGAGCTTCTCGGCTTGGCCGGTGTATTCGACTTCGGTGGCGTCGATTCGGGTGACGAGAAGCCCGAACGCCCCGGCGATCGGCTCGATGCGCTTGTAGTGGACCCGCGCGGCGGGGTAGAGCTCTTTGGCACGCTCGTCGTTGCCGGACGCGTACGCCTCGGCAAACTCTTCGACCGCGGGGAGTAGTTCCGCCGCTTCGTTTTGGACGAAGGTGACGTAATTGTCGCGGGCGTTCTTCTCGCGCTGCCCACGGGATTGCGTGTAGTCGACCTCGTCGCCGGTGACGGTGAATTCGGCCGCTTCGATGTACGGCCCGCGCTCGCTCATCCTGCAGGCGGTGAGATAGGTGCCGGGTTGTAGTTCGACGGACAGCTCCGCCGTTTCCTCGGGCTTGATGGCGCCCCGCTTGGCCACGACCCGGCGGCCGTCCTCCGCAAGAACGAGAAAGTCTGTCTCGCGCCCGCCATCGTTGGTCACTTCGAATGACACTTTGCCGCTGTCGGCCTCATTGTCGCCGACCTCGCAGGTGTCGTCCGCGACAGTGACCTGCTTCTCTTCATCGTCCGCACCGCCCGCGGAGCCTCCCGCGCATGCGGCTAACGGAAGAGTCAGGGCCAGTGCGGCGAGCAGAGCTGGGGAACGCTTCATAGCCCCACTTTATCCTGTGAGGCTATGAAGACTTCCGGCTAGCGGACTTAGAAGGTGACTTCGCGGCGCTCCAGGAACGCCTTCACGCCTTCTTTGTGCTCGACACTGTGGGCCAGAGCGGTCTGGGCGCAAGCTTCCTCAGCCAAGCTGAGCGGCAGCTGGGCCAAGGAAGCGCGGTTGACGGCGCGCTTTGCATCCGCAAGCGCCCCGCGCGGGGAGAAGCGGAATTCACGGGCGTATTCGAGGGCGCGGTCGAGAGCGTTGTCGGCGACCTCAGTGAACAGGCCCCACGCCACAGCGTCGGCGGCGGGGATGCGCTCGTGGCGCAGCACCAGCTGCATCGTGCGGTGGCGGCCAATTGATGCGGCCAGAGTCGCTACCGCACCGCCGTCCGGCATGAGGCCGATGCGCCCGAACGGCAGCGTGATGAAGGTCTCCTGGCCCGCAACAATGAGGTCGCATGCGCACGCCAGTGAAGCACCGATGCCGGCGACGGCGCCTTCAGCGGCAGCCACGACCGGGACGGAGGCGCGGGTGATCGCATTCACCATGTGTTCAATAGCGGTGAAGTTGCCTGCGGAGATCTCTTCTTCACCGCTGATGAAGACGGTCAGGTCCATGCCGGAGCAGAATGCTGCGTCATCACCGGTGACGATCACGCACCGGGTTGCCGGGTTCGCGTCCGCCTCATTGACAGCGTCGCCGATGGACCAGTAGGACTCCGGCTCCAAAGCGTTGCGCTTCTCCGGGTTGGAGATGCGCACGATGATCACCGCACCATCTTCGACGGTCTCGGAGGTGATGTTGCCCTTGAACTCGCGCATATTACTTCGCCACAAATCCAGCCAGGCGGCCCTCGATGATCTCCACTGCATCAGCAACAATGCGGTCCAGCAGCTCCTGGCAGGACGGGATGTCGTTGATGATGCCCTGGACCGGGCCAGCGGACCAGATGCCAGCATCCAGATCACCGGTCTCGTACACCTGCGCGCCGCGCTTACCAGCCACGAGGTCACGGATCTCCGGGAACTGCGCGCCCTGGTTGAGCTTTTCGACGACCTCGTCGCTCACCGCGTTCTTCGCCACACGGGCGGTGTTGTTCAGCGTGCGCAGGATGAGGTTGGTGTCCAGCTCGGAGCGGTCAACAATGGCCTGCTTGACGTTCTGGTGCACCGGAGCTTCCTCGGTGGCCACGAAGCGGGTACCCATGTTGATGCCCTCTGCGCCCAGCGACAGGGCAGCGGCCAGGCCGCGGCCGTCAGCGAAACCGCCGGAGGCGACGAAGGGGATCTCCAGCTTCTCCGCAGCAGCCGGCAGCAGGATCAGGCCCGGGATGTCGTCCTCGCCCGGGTGGCCGGCGCACTCGAAGCCGTCGATGGAGAGGATGTCAACGCCCTTGTTTTGGGCGGAGACGGCGTGGCGCACGGAGGTGCACTTGTGGATCACGGTCACGCCCGCAGCTTTGAGGCCCGGCACCAGCTGTGCCGGGTTGGCGCCGGCAGTCTCAACGATCTTGATGCCCTTTTCGATAGCCACGCGGAGGTACTCCTCGTACGGCGGCGGCGTAATCGTCGGCAGGATGGTCAGGTTCACACCGAAGGGCTTGTCGGTCATCTCACGGCAGCGGTCGATTTCCTTGCCCAGGTCTTCCGGGGTGGGCTGGGTCAAGGAGGTGATGATGCCGAGGCCGCCCGCATTGGAAACGGCAGCTGCCAGTTCGGCCTTGCCGACCCATTGCATGCCGCCCTGGATGATGGGGTGCTCAATGCCGAGCATTTCGTTAATGCGGGTGTTGATCTTGGCCATGTCGGCCCTCCTTGAACTCAAATAGCGTGTCGGTTGAGACCTACATTACACCCGGCGAGCCTATGAGATCTGGATAACGATCGAGCGGCTAGAAATCAAAGCCGAAGTCGAATCCGCCGCCATCGCCGAAGCCACCGCCATCGCTAAATCCGCCGCCCATGTCCCCGGCATCACCCATGTCGCCGGCATCACCGGCGCCCATATCTCCCATATCCTCTGCGCCGCCGTCGGCCCCGAAGTCGCCTGCGGCGAACTCGTCCGCGCTGGGTGTGCCCGCCATGCCGGCGAACATGGCGGAGTAGAACATCATGGAGCTCGCCGCCCACATGCCCGTCATCATGGCGGGACCCCACCACGCGGTGGAGTACCAGCCAGCCGGCACCGGACGGCCAGCAACGGCGCCGCCGGGGTAGTAGTGCGGGGTGTCCGCGCTGGCGTACGGCGACGCCGTCACAGCTTGGCCGTCGTGTTCAACGGTGCGGCGCTCAGTGACCTTGCCTGCCTGACGCTGCGCTTCCAGCTCAGGCAGGGCTGGTCCCGGCGCCAACCCAAGGATCTCTCGGGCGGCGTTGACGTAGTGCATACCTTCCAAGGCTGACTCACGTGCCAGCTGGGCCTGCCTGACCGTGGTGGCGCTCTGCAGAGCGGAATTCGCTGCGTTGTAGCGCTCGGAAGCGTCGGCCATGGCTTGCGTCGAGGCGGCATCTTCGCCCGAAATCGTCAACACTTGGTGTCCCAGGCGGTCGACCCACCGTTGGGCGTCCGCTTTTGCGTCGTCAAGCGACGCGTTGCTATTGATCGCACGCTGGCTGCTGTTCTGGGAGTTGTTGATCAGCGCCATCACGCCGCCGATCGCTACGACAATAAGGAGAAGACTAAGTACGCTCACACTAGTCACAACGGATGAACCGCCCCGCAAGTTCCATTTTTGGTCCCGCGCGTGAGGCTGGGCTAGGATTGTCTGCGCGCTTAAACCGCAGTGGGAATGTCGTATAGTGGCTAATACCTCAGCCTTCCAAGCTGAAGACGCGGGTTCGATTCCCGTCATTCCCTCCACCACAGAGCTGGCTCCTGGAAATCCGGAGTCAGCTCTTGTTCATTCCTGGCCCCCGATGAAACTGCCCTCATTGGGCCCACGTAGAATCGTCTCCCGTGAGCTAGCGGGGTGAACCCCTGAGCAGCTTACGGGGCGTGGCGCAGTTTGGTAGCGCACCTGCTTTGGGAGCAGGGGGTCGCAGGTTCAAATCCTGTCGCCCCGACAGGGCACCGCTTTACGCGGCGCCCAGGTGAACCTAACGACAACGAAGACAACTAGCCAGGAGAGTATTTCCGTGAAGACTTCCGTGGACAAGCTCAGCGACACTCGCGCGAAGCTGACCGTGACCGTTCCCTTCGAGGAGCTCGGCACGGAAATCGACCAGGCGTACAAGGCCATTGCTCAGCAGGTCAACATCCCGGGTTTCCGTCGCGGTAAGGCTCCGCGCCAGCTTATCGACGCCCGATTTGGCCGCGGCCCGATCCTCGAGCAGGTTGTCAACGATATGCTGCCGACCCGCTACGAGCAGGCCGTCACCGAGAACGAGCTGAACGTGCTGGGCCAGCCGCAGATCGAGATCACCGAGATTGAGGACAATGACCACGTCGAGTTCACCGCTGAGGTGGACATCCGCCCGGAGATTGAGGTTCCGGACTTCTCCAAGATCTCCGTCACGGTGCCGTCGATCAAGGTCGGCGACGACGCTGTCGACGAGGAGCTGGACAACTTGCGCGCCCGCTTCGGCGAACTCAAGGACACCAAGCGCAAGCTGAAGAAGGGCGACTTCGCGGTCATCGACCTCGAGGCAACCGTCGACGGTGAGAAGATTGAGGAAGCCTCCACGGAGGGTATTTCCTACGAGATCGGCCGCGACGACCTCATGGAAGGCCTGGACAAGGCCATTAAAGGCCTCAAGACCGGCGAGTCCGCTGAGTTCGAGTCCGAGATCCAATACGGCGAGCACAAGGGCGAGCAGGCCACCATCACCGTGACCGTCCAGCAGACCAAGGAGCGCACCCTGCCGGAGCTCGACGAAGAGTTCGTGCAGATGGCCTCCGAGTTCGACACCGTCGAGGAGCTGCGCGAGTCCACGAAGACCCAGCTCGAGGAAAACAGCAAGAACCAGCAGGCTGCTGACATCCGCGACGAGGTCCTCAAGGCCGCGCTGGCACAGTCCTCCTTCGAGCTGCCCACCGCAGCTGTCGACGAGCAGGTCCACAACCAGCTCCACCAGATCCTCGGCCAGATGGCCCACGACGAGTCCGCCTTCGCCCAGCTGCTCGAGGCGCAGGGCACGACCCGCGAGGAGTTCGACAAGGAGTCCCGCGAGAACGCCGAGGACTCCATCCGTACCCAGCTTTTCCTCGATGCTGTCGCCGACCAGGAAGAGCCGGAGGTGTCCCAGCAGGAGCTGACCGACCACATCCTGTTCACCGCCCAGTCCTACGGCATGGACCCGAACCAGTTCATCATGCAGCTGCAGCAGTCCGGCCAGGTGGCGAATCTCTACGCCGATGTCCGCCGCGGCAAGGCACTGGCCGCCGCTATCGCGCGCACCACCGTGAAGGACGAGGACGGCAACACCATCGATCCGAACGAGTACTTCGGTGAACTCGACGAGGACGAGGTTGCTGAGGCAGAGGCTGCCGACGCAGCCGTGGCTGAAGCCGCCGAGGCAGACGCTGCTGGCGCTGACGCCGCAGACGCTGATTCGGCAGACGAGAAGTAAATCTTCGTGCACCCCGGCAGGCTGGACATTCTCCCGTCTGCCGGGGTTTGCCGTTAGCCCGCACGCTGACAGCGAACACAGACCACCCGGCGGGAATCCGCGACTAGGGTGGGGCGTTACTTGAGACGCAACGAAAACTGATTTAGAAGGAGCACTGTAGATGACAACCCCGGCCACCGGCATGAACCTGGGTGACTCGGTGTACGAGCGCCTGCTGCGTGAGCGCATCATCTTCCTCGGCCAGCAGGTCGACGATGAGATTGCGAACAAGCTGTGCGCGCAGATCCTCCTGCTGTCCGCAGAGGATCCGAACCGCGACATCTCGCTGTACATCAACTCTCCGGGCGGCTCTGTGACGGCGGGCATGGCGATCTACGACACGATGAAGTACTCGCCGTGCGACATTGCCACCTACGGCATGGGTCTGGCCGCATCGATGGGCCAGTTCTTGCTGTCGGGCGGCACGAAGGGCAAGCGTTTTGCTCTGCCGCACGCGCGCATCATGATGCACCAGCCGTCGGCAGGCGTGGGTGGTACCGCAGCTGACATCGCCATCCAAGCGGAGCAGTTCGCGCAGACGAAGAAAGAGATGGCGGAGCTCATCGCGGAGCACACCGGCCAGAGCTTCGAGCAAATCACCAAGGACTCGGACCGCGACCGCTGGTTCACCGCGCAGGAGGCGAAGGATTACGGGATCGTCGACCACGTGATCTCCAACGCCCAAGGCACCATCAGCAACTAACCCGGCAGAGATTCAAAGGAGAAAATATGTCTTTCCAGATGCCTAGCTCCCGTTACGTCCTGCCGAGCTTTATCGAGCAGTCGTCGTACGGCACGAAGGAAACCAACCCATACTCGAAGCTTTTCGAGGAGCGCATCATCTTCCTGGGCACCCAGGTCGATGATACGTCCGCCAACGACATCATGGCGCAGCTGCTTGTCCTGGAGTCCCAGGATCCGGACCGCGACATCACGATGTACATCAACTCCCCGGGCGGTTCCTTTACCTCCCTGATGGCCATCTACGACACGATGCAGTACGTCCGCCCCGACGTGCAGACTGTCTGCCTGGGTCAGGCCGCATCCGCTGCGGCGGTGATTCTCGCTGCTGGTGCTCCGGGCAAGCGCGCTGCGCTGCCGAACTCCCGCGTGCTCATTCACCAGCCGGCCACCCAGGGCACCCAGGGCCAGGTTTCTGACCTGGAGATTCAGGCCCAGGAGATCGAGCGCATGCGCCGCCTCATGGAGGAGACGCTGGCCCGCCACTCCGGCCGCACCGCTGAGCAGGTTCGCATCGACACCGACCGCGACAAGATCCTCACCGCTGAGGAAGCTGTCGAGTACGGCATCATCGACCAGGTCTTCGACTACCGCAAGCTCAACGCATAAGAGCTTTTCGCTTATCGACGCCCCCGCGTCCAGCCTTCACCGGCCTGGATTCGCGGGGGCGTTGTCTTTATTCGCATTCACGCGCCAAACCGAGGAACGGTTCCGGCGCCGCAACAGATCCACGACTTCTAGTCCCGCAGATTTAGTTTGCATCGGGCCTGATCTTGGTAGCCAAAAGACCAGGTCAGAATTCGTTGCCGATGCAAACATGCGAACTAAATCTTGGAACCGGCCTTAATGGCACGGAGTGAGCTTTTCGACGAACTCTTCCGGCGCACCCATCTCGCGCACCTTGTCGTGGTCGTAGCACTTGAAGTTCGACGCCGGATCGCGTCCGTCGTGCTCAATTGGCTGCCAGTCGTTTCCGTCCCAGTGCAGGTATTCCACGTTGTCGGAGCGGTACTTCCCGATCACGGCGAACTGCCCGTCGCAGTAGGTGGAGATGGTGTCACCGATATCGCCTTCCTCTGCGGGGGTCCACTCGCACGGGCCGGTCGGGGATTCGGCCGGTTCCGCAGCCGCGGCTGCGTCAGATGCTTCTTCCGTTTCGGAGACTGTGACCGTGGTGGAGCTATCGTCTGTTTCTGGTTCAGTCTCCTCGGAGACAGTTTCCGTTGTGGTCTCAGGACTCGGGGTGGGTTCTGGAAGCGGGGCGTCCTCGGTGCATGCGGCTAGCCCGAGAGGAAGTAGAGCCGCGCAGACGAGGGTGCTGAGAGTGTGGGTTGCAGAACGAGTGGTCATTGTGGCCTCCGGCAAATCAACCAACAGTTGTACAGGCCAAATTACCTAGGATGAATCGCTCGGCACTGGTTCCGCAAGTCTGTCGTTGAAACTCTTAATCGCATTCCAGCATGCCGTCAGTAATGAACGCCGGTGCGTCAGCGTCTGCGTAGGAGTCTACGTCGTAACAGTTGAAGCCGGTGAACGTTTGCCCATCTGGCTGGATCTCCACCCAGTGGGTGCCTGAAAGCATGTAGTACACGGAGTCGTCGGACTGAGGGGTGTAGCCGTAGGCCCATTCTCCGTCACATTCTCCGAGCACCCTGCCGTCGTGCTCCAAGTCTCCTGCTACGGCGGAACAAGACACTTCGATGGGGTCCTCGGACTCTCCGACCGGAGCTTGTTCTGCCGGCACCTCATCGGCGGGCTCATCGTCGACCAGTTCTTCTTCGGCCTCGGCATCGGCCTCATCGACGACTGTCTCAGTGATGGTCACCGGGTCGAGGGATTCGGGGTTGGCGCTGTCGTCGATAGTGGGTTCTTCGATTCCACCGCATGCGGCGAGGCTGAGCGGGAGGAGAACAGCTGCGCCGACGGCAGCAGCTGCTCGGCGGGTGTTTAGGCGCGGGAGGGCGATCATGGCGATATTCCTTGCATCGTCAAGTAACGGGATGCTTTAAACATAGCCGGGGATCGCGGTTGTGGTGGGGGAAACGCCCCGGATCGGGGCGAGGGGAGACGTCGTAAAGCTTAGACCTTGAGGAACGCGACCAGAGCTTCGTTGAACATGTCGGGCTGTTCCGTTGCCACCTGGTGGGACGCAGACTCAATGACAGTCATCTCGCTTGGGCCCGTGACTCCATCGGCGATTTCGCGGAGTTTGTCGGGGCCGGTGGAGGGATCGTCGGAACCTGCGATGGCCAGGACCGGAACGGTGATTTCCTGCAGGCGCTCATCAAAACCCCACTTGGCCAAGGCATCGCCGCACTGCGCGTACGCCTCCGGATCGACAGAGCCGACCATGGCCTTGAACTTATCGACGACATCACCGTGCTCTGCCTTGAACCCGTCCGTGAACCAGTTGTCCACCGTAGGATCCACGATCGGGCCCATGCCCTCGTTGCGGGCAGTGTCGGAGCGCTCCTGCCACTTGCCGGCCCCGCCGAGGAACGTCGCCGTAGAAGCGAAGACCGCGCGCTCGACCAAGTCGGACGTTGCGGCGAGGTGCTGGGCAATCGCACCACCCATGGACAGGCCCACGATTGCGCAGGAGGAAATGCCCAGCGAGTTGAGGGTCTCGATGACATCGCTTGCGAGGTCGTCGACCGTGGTCATGCCCAGATTGACCGCCGGGACGGGGGACTCGCCGTGGCCGCGGTGGTTAATGCGCACCACTTTGAACTCGTCTTCTAATGCGGGAAGCTGCGCATCCCACGACTCGTGGGTCGTGCCGATGGACGGCAGCAGGACAACGGTCTTTTCACTGTTGTCATTGCCGGATACTTTTGCGTCAAGGATTGTCATGGCATTCATTGTTCCCGAACTACCGGCATCCTGCAGACGCGCGATCAATGCCGGTTTTGGCGGCTCGGACGGTTACACTCGAGAGACCGAAACCTCACATGTTTTCTGCTCGGGGGCGGACGGGAATGTTCCACCCGCCGGGTAGCGTTGAGGTTGTCAGTTCTAAGTGGCGAGACAGAAGCGAGAGTTGAGACACATCCCATGGCAGTAACGCAAGACAGCTCGGATTTGCTGAAGTGCTCCTTCTGCGGCAAGAGCCAGAAGCAGGTGCGCAAGCTCATTGCCGGCGGCGGCGTCTACATCTGCGATGAGTGCATTGAGCTGTGCAACGAGATCATCGAGGAAGAGCTGGCCGGTGCACAGGCCCAGGAGGCGAGCGACGACGGGCACCTGCCGCGTCCCTCTGAGATCACCTCGTTTTTGGACCAGTATGTGATCGGGCAGGGTCGCGCGAAGCGCACCTTGGCCGTTGCTGTGTACAACCACTACAAGCGTGTCCGCACGGAGAAGTCCGCTGCATCGGGGGCTCGCAAGCGGGATGAGGACGTGGAGATTGCCAAGTCCAACATTCTGCTGCTCGGGCCGACAGGCTCGGGTAAGACCTACCTGGCGCAGACCCTGGCCCGGATGCTCAACGTGCCGTTCGCGATCGCCGATGCGACATCGCTGACAGAGGCGGGCTATGTCGGCGAGGATGTGGAGAACATCCTGCTGAAGTTGCTGCAGGCAGCAGACTTTGACGTGAACCGTGCCCAGAACGGCATCATCTACGTCGACGAGGTAGACAAGATCTCCCGGAAGTCGGAGAACCCCTCCATCACCCGTGACGTGTCTGGTGAGGGTGTGCAGCAGGCGCTGCTGAAGATCCTCGAAGGCACCGTTGCATCCGTGCCGCCGCAAGGTGGGCGCAAGCACCCCAACCAGGAGTTCATCCAGCTGGACACGACGAACATCCTGTTCATCGTGGCGGGTGCTTTCGACGGTTTGGACAAGGTCATCGCCGAACGCGTGGGCAAGAAGGGAATCGGCTTCGGCGCGGAGATCGATTCGGCCGCGGAGCGCGAGGAAGCCAACATGCTCGCCCAGGTGCAGCCGGAGGACTTGGTCAAGTTCGGTCTCATCCCCGAGTTCATTGGCCGTCTGCCGATTCTTGCCGCTGTGGAGAACCTCGACGAAGAATCCATGGTGCGCGTGCTCACTGAGCCGAAGAACTCTCTGGTCAAGCAGTACCAGCGCCTGTTCAACATGGATGGGGCGCAGTTGCGGTTCGACGACGGGGCGCTGTATGCCGTGGCGAAAAAGGCAGCGGAGCGCGGCACGGGTGCCCGTGGCCTACGCGCGATCATGGAAGAGATCCTCGTCCCGATCATGTACGACCTGCCGGACCGCGATGACGTGGACGAAGTGGTCATCACTGATGCGGTGGTCAACGACGACGCTGAGCCGGACTACGTGCTCCGCGACGCCAAGAAGTCCGCTTAAGCCGGGGACTTTCAGCGAGCTCGACCTACAGCGGGCTCGACCCACAGCGTGCCCGGCTTAGAGGGCGCCGGCGCCGCTGCCGTTGTCGTAAATGTCGTCGGCGGATTCGCCCACGCTGTAATCGACGGGCAGCGCATCGTCCCCCTGCTCAGAGTCAGACGAGCCTGCCTGCATGTCCCTCGGCAGCGACACTGTCAGGTAAGAATTATGCCCAGTGTCGGGGATCGTCGAGGTCAGGAACGACAACACGAGGTCAATGGTGAGCCGCCGCATCCCCTCCGTGTTGTCCGGGGTGAACAGGTTGATCGCGCCGAAACTGTCCATCGTGTCCTTGTTTCCCACACGGAAGAACGCGATCGAGGCGATGATGAAGCCAAGGTCAGAGGCAGACACACCGGGACGGAATGCTCCGGCATCCTGACCCATCATGAGTAACCGCTCGATCTGGAGGATCATGTCCATGTTGCTCCAGATGGCGGTCACGTCGCTCTTGTCCAGAACCGGGTCGAGGTTCTCACGCAGGAACAGCTGGATTGAGTCCGGGTGCTGGACCATCTGATGGAAGATCGAGTCTACAAAGCGGCGGATGCCCTCAACAGGCACCTTGAAGGTGCGTTCGAGGAATTCCTGCGGCGGGGAGAAGGACCATGCAGCGCGTTGCAGGGCACTGACGTATAGGCCCTTCTTGTCGCCGAAGTGGTAGTGCAGCATGCGTTTGGTCACGCCGGCTTCCGTAGCAATGGTCTCCAGCCGGGTGGCGGCGTACCCGTTGCGAGCGAATTCGCGCAGCGCGACATCGACGGCCTGCTCGATGCGGGCCTTGACTGCGGGCGCGGAGTGGCCAACCGGATTGCGCTGCGCGGTCAGGTCGGACACGTCTGCCTCCTCGGGGCCGGGGGATAAATACTTAATTGATCAACCATAAGATTGCCTAAATTGTTCGCACGGTGGGCGAATATGGGGGTAAACGGGGCAGTCAGGGTGGAAAAACCCTAGAAGAACGGGGGTAGCATGGACCTGGAGGACAACCCCGGCAGGGGGTGAGACGCTACAGCAAGGAGATCATCCACTATGACTGCACCGAACCAACCCGTGAAAGTCACTGTCACCGGCGCCGCCGGCAACATCGCGTACTCGTTGCTGTGGCGCATCGGTGCTGGCGAAGTGTTCGGCCCCGACATCCTGGTGGACCTGACGCTGATGGACATCCCGGACAACGTGCAGAAGGTCGACGGCGTAGCCATGGAACTCGGCGACTCTGCGTTGAACAAGATCTGCAATCTGCACGTCACGGATGACGCGAAGAAGGCTTTCGACGGCACGAACGCCGCGTTCCTCGTCGGCGCGAAGCCGCGCGGCAAGGGTGAATCCCGTGCGGACATGCTGGAGGCCAACGGCAAGATCTTCATCGACCAGGGCCGCTCCATCAATGACCACGCAGCGGATGACGTGCGTGTGCTGGTGATCGGCAACCCGGCCAACACCAACGCCTACATCGCCAACAAAGCTGCCCCCGATGTCGGCCCGGAGCACTTCAACGCGCTCATGCGCCTGGACCACAACCGCACGATCTCGATGCTGTCCCAGCAGCTGGACGAGCACTCGAGCCGTTTCGAGTCCATCGCGGTGTGGGGCAACCACGGTGACACGATGTTCCCTGACATTGAGTACGCGACCGTGGGTGGCCAGCCAGTGAAAGACCGTGTGGAGCGTGATTGGTATGTCGAGGAGTTCATTCCGCGCGTCGCTAAGCGTGGCTCCGAGATCATCGAAGTGCGCGGGCGCTCGTCTGCGGCCTCTGCTGCGTCGGCGGCTGTGGACCACATGCGCGACTGGGTCGCCGGCACCGAAGGCAAGTGGGTGACCTCGGCTGTGGTCTCGAATGGTAGTTACGGGGTCGACGAGGGCCTGGTTTTCGGTCTTCCGGTCATCGGCATCAACGGCCGCTGGAGTGTCGTCGAAGGCTTGGATTTGAACGAGTTCCAGCGCGAGCGGATTGATGCCAACATTGAGGCACTGCGCGCGGAAGCGGAGATCGCGGACAAGCTGTTCTAGAGCTTTCCCCCTTATCAGCGCGAGCGTCGACCCCGCTAGACTGTTCTGCGTGACTGAACAAAGCGGCAAGACATTCAACGAGTCCCTCATCGGTGCCAACCGCGCTGACTCCCTGCCGAAAAGCTGGGAGCCGCAGGAGATCGAGCAGGGCATCTACGAGGATTGGGTAGCTAAGGGCTACTTCACTGCTGATCCGGCCTCGGACAAGCCCGCCTACTCGATCGTGCTGCCGCCGCCGAACGTGACTGGTCAGCTCCACATGGGGCACGCGCTCGACCACACACTGATGGACTCCCTGTCACGCCGCAAACGCATGCAGGGCTTCGAAGTCCTGTGGCTGCCGGGCATGGACCACGCTGGCATTGCCACCCAGACCAAGGTCGAAGCCATGCTCAAAGAGACCGAGGGCAAGGACCGCTACGACTACGGGCGCGACGAATTCATCGGCCGTGTGTGGGAGTGGAAAGAAAAGTACGGCGGCACCATCACCTCGCAGATGCGGGCGATCGGCGATTCCGTCGACTGGTCGCGGGAGCGTTTCACGCTTGACGACGGTCTGAACCGCGCCGTCGTGACCATCTTCAAACAGCTCTATGACGCTGGGATGATTTACCGCGACTACCGCCTGGTCAACTGGTCGCCGGTGCTCGAGACAGCTGTCTCTGACATTGAGGTCGTGTACAAGGATGTCGAGGGCGAGTTCGTCTCCATCCGCTACGGCTCTCTCAACGATGATGAGCCGCACCTTGTTGTGGCCACCACCCGTGTTGAGACGATGCTCGGCGACGTCGCCATCGCGGTCCACCCTGATGACGAGCGCTACACGGACCTGGTGGGCCAGGAATTCGACCACCCGTTCCGCGACGACTTGAAGATCAAGGTCATCGCCGACGACTACGTCGACATGGAGCTGGGAACCGGTGCCGTGAAGATCACCCCGGCGCACGACCCGAACGACTACGACATGGGCCTGCGCCACGACCTGGACATGCCGATCATCATGGACGCCACCGGCCACATCGCGGGCACCGGCACCCAGTTCGACGGGCTCGACCGCTTCGATGCGCGTGTGCGAGTTCGCGAGGAACTCGCACAGATGGGCCGGATCGTCAAAGAAGTCCGCCCCTACGTCCACTCCGTCGGCCACTCCGAGCGCACGGGTGAGCCAATCGAGCCGCGCCTGTCCCTGCAGTGGTTTGTCAAGGTTGACGAGCTCGCCTGCATGTCCGGCGACGCTGTCCGCTCCGGCGACACCGAGATCCACCCTGAGTCGTTGAGCAAGCGCTACTTCGACTGGGTGGACAACATGCACGACTGGACCATTTCGCGCCAGCTGTGGTGGGGCCACCGCATTCCGATCTGGTATGGCCCCGAGGACGAGAACGGCGAACGCGACATTGTCTGCTGTGGCCCCGACGAGGAGCCGCCGGCCGGATACGAGCAAGATCCGGACGTCCTGGACACCTGGTTCTCGTCTGCCCTGTGGCCATTTTCGACGATGGGCTGGCCGGAGAAGACCCCGGAGCTGGAGAAGTTCTACCCGACGACCGTGCTGGTCACCGCCTACGACATCCTCTTCTTCTGGGTTGCCCGCATGATGATGTTCGGCACCTTCGCAGGCACGCAGACCCCGGATGTCCTCGACTCTGGCGCCGACGGCCGTCCGCAAATACCTTTTGAGCACATCTTCCTCCACGGCCTCGTCCGCGATGAGAAGGGCCGGAAGATGTCGAAGTCCCTGGGCAACGGCATCGACCCGATGGACTGGGTGCGCGACTACGGTGCGGACGCACTGCGCTTCGCCCTGGCTCGCGGCGCTAACCCGGGCATCGACCTGCCGATCGGTGATGACAACGCCGCCTCTGCCCGCAACTTCGCCACCAAGCTCTACAACGCCACGAAGTTCGCGCTGATGAACGGTGCTGCGCTCGGGGCATTGCCCGAGCGCAGCGAACTGACTGATGCCGATAGGTGGATCCTCGACCGCCTCGAGACGGTGCGCGGCCACGTCGACCAGCTTCTCGACGACTACCAGTTCTCCAAGGCCAACGAGGAGCTCTACCACTTCGCCTGGGACGAGCTGTGCGACTGGTACCTGGAGATCGCGAAGACCCAGATTCCACGCGACATCGATGCTGCGAGCGAGGCGGACCGCGCACGCGGCCGCAACACGCAGATCGTTCTCGGGCGCGTCCTCGACGTGGTCCTGCGCCTGCTGCACCCGACGATGCCGTTCGTCACCGAGGTCCTGTGGAAAGCACTCACGGAAGAAGAGTCGCTGTGCCTGGCACCATGGCCGACAGCGGAGGACATTAATGGCGGCGCGCAACCCGACGAGGCCGCGCAGCGCCGGATTGAGGACGCAATCGCCCTGATCACTGAGTTGCGCCGCTTCCGCTCCGACCAGGGTGTCAAGCCCTCGCAGAAGGTTCCGGCGAAGCTCGACTTCGCGGCAGCCGATCTGGTGGGGCAGGAGGAGCTGGTCCGGTCGATCGCGAAGGTGGAGGCTCCGGAGGAGGGCTTCGCGCCGTCGGCAAGCATCGAGGTGCGCTTGAGCCAAGCCACGATCGATGTGGCGCTGGATACCTCGGGCACGGTCGACCTTGCCGCTGAGCGCAAGCGTCTGGAAAAGGAGCTCGCCGCCGCGCAGAAGGAGCTGGAGACCACCGGCAAGAAGCTCGGCAACGAGGCTTTCCTGGCGAAGGCGCCGGAGGAGGTTGTGGCGAAGATCCGCACCCGCCAACAGGTCGCGCAGGAAGAGGTCGAGCGCGTCACCGCCCGCCTCGACGGATTGGGAGGATAGTTTGAGCGACGACAGCTTCAACGTCGACATGGACGAGGACGGCCTGGTCCTCAATCTCGGCGACGGGCAGGAGACGGGGGAGGAGACCGTCGATAAGCCTGTGACGGAGCGCGACCTCGCAGAACTCGCGCGCGTGGAGGAGGAGCTGCGGGCGCGTTGGCCGGAGACGAAGCTGGACCCGTCGCTGGAGCGCATTGAGATGCTGATGGATCTGCTGGGGCAGCCGCAGCAGTCCTTCAAGGTCGTTCACGTCGCTGGCACGAACGGCAAGACCTCGACGGTGCGGATGATCGAATCGCTGCTGCGCACATTCGGCGCGCGGGTGGGCCGCACCACAAGCCCGCACCTGCAGACCGTCACGGAGCGCATCGGTATCGACGGCGCGCCCATTCATCCGGCCGACTTCGTGCGCGTGTACGAAGAAATCAAGCCCTACATGCAGCTTGTCGACGACAAATCCGACCACCCCCTGTCCTATTTCGAAGCGATTGTCGGGATTGCTCTGGCGGCGTTTGCTGATGCCCCGGTGGATATTGCCGTCGTCGAGGTAGGGATGGGCGGAACCTGGGACGCGACCAATGTCGTCGATGCGGATGTCGACGTGATCATGCCGATCGGGCTGGACCACACCGACTACCTGGGCGACACGATCGAGCAAATCGCGGGGGAGAAGGCCGGAATTGTGAAGAGCCCGGAGTCCGTGACAGTGGTCGCGGACCAAGAGCCCGAAGCCATGCGCGTCGTGCTTGAGCGCACCGTCGAGGTCGGTAGCGCGGTGGCTCGTCTGGGGCAGGAGTTCGGCGTGGAGTCCTCCACCGTCGCTGTTGGTGGACAGACGTTGACACTGCGCGGGCTATCGGGCGAGTACGACGAGATCTTCCTGCCTCTGTCCGGGCCACACCAGGCGCGCAACGCGGCAGTCGCGTTGGCCGCCGTGGAGGCGTTCTTCGGCGCTGGTGCCGGCAAAACTCTCGACGTGGACTTGGTGCGCGTCGGGTTTGCCGCGGCGGTCTCGCCGGGTCGCCTGGAGCGCGTCCGCTCCACCCCGACGACGTTCATCGATGCCACCCACAACCCCCACGGTGCGCGCGCACTCGCCGCAGCCTTGGAGCGCGATTTCGAGTTCGCGCGGCTGGTCGGAGTGCTCGGCATTCTCGACGACAAAGACGCCCTCGGTATCTTCCAAGCCCTCGAGCCGGTCTTGAGTGAAGTAGTGATCACCCAGACGTCTTCCCCGCGCGCCACCGACGCCTACGATCTCGCCGAGATCGCCCGAGATGTCTTCGGCGAAGAGCGGGTCCACGTCGAAGAGCACCTGCCGTCGGCCTACTCACTGGCAGTCGAACTCGCCGAAGAAGCCCTCGAAGCAGTTGGCGTGCAATCCGGTTCAGGCGTGCTCATCACCGGCTCGGTGGTCACCGCGGGTGAAGCACGCGCGATGTTTGGAAAGGATCCGCAATGACATCCGAAAAGCCACGCAAGCCGCGCGAGTCTCGTCGATCTGACGACATCGAGTACGGCCCGCTCGGCCCCGGCCAGGAGCCGGTCAAGGATCCGATGAAGGGCCTGTCCGGAGTGATGTCCGGAACCCTCATCATGGAGGCCATCACGATCTTCCTCTGCCTGACCGTGATCCTAAAAATCCAGGAAGGCGCGTTGTGGACCACCTTCAACTGGGTGTTCGTCACCGTGATGGGCTTCGCCCACCTCATTGCCGCTTTCGTGCAGCGTCGGCCGGGCGCGCTGTGGTTGAACCTGGGGTTGCAGGTGCCGCTGATTGTGGTCGGTTTCTTCATCCACTGGTCCGTCGGCGCTGTGGGGATCATGTTCGCCATCGTGTGGTTTTTGGTGGTCCAGATGCGTTCGGACATTTTGGAGCGTCAGCGCCGAGGACTGCTGACCACGCAGCACTTGGGGACCTAAGGACCTGGAATACTGCTCGAGGTTTTCTGGAATACTGCTCGCCCATTACTGCTGGTCAAAGACGTGCGGAACGGCTTATAAGTGCGAGCAGTATTCCAGAGCTGAGCGGTCATTGGGAATCGGCTGGTTTTCCGTGATCTGGCGGTGTGATCTTTCCTATACTTGTGGGGATGTGTAATCCACGACAAGTTACTAAGGAGCTCCATGTCTGAAGCTGTTTACATCACCCAGGCCAAGCGCACCCCGATCGGCACCTTCGGCGGCTCGCTGTCGAAGACGCCGACCATTGACCTCGGCGCGCACATCGCCAAGGCTGTGATCGAGGAGTCCGGCGTTTCCGCTGATAACTTCGACTCTGCAGTGTGGGCCAACGTGGTCACGACCATTCCGCGCGACAACTACACTTCCCGTGCGGTCTCTCTCGAGGCAGGCATGCCCAACAGCTCCCACGCCTACGGTGTCAACCGCCTGTGCGGTTCCGGCGTGCAGGCCATCATCTCCGCTGCCCAGCAGCTGATGACCGATGATGCGAAGCTCTCCATTGCCGGCGGTGTGGAGATCATGTCCCAGGCTCCGTACTCCGTCGAGGGCATGCGCCAGGGCCGCAAGATGGGCGACGGCCGTCTGATCGACTGGCTCACCGGTGCTCTCACTGACCCGATGGGCAACGGCGGCATGGGCATTACCGCCGAGAACATCGCGGCCAAGGTGGGCATTTCCCGTGAGCGCCAGGACGAGTACGCCCTGCAGTCCCAGGAGCGCGCCGCAGCCGCTATCGCCAACGGCGAGTTCGAAGAGCAGATCGTTCCGGTCGGCGAGTTCACCACGGACGAGCACCCGCGCCAAACCACGTTGGAGAAGCTGGCGGGGCTGCGCCCGTCGTTTAGCAAGGAAGGCACCGTCACCGCGGGTAACTCTTCCGGCATTAACGACGCTGCTGCTGCCACCGTCATGACCAACGAGTCCGGCCTGAAGGAATTCGGTCTGGAGCCGATGGCGAAGATCGTCTCCTGGGGCCTGGCTGGCTGTGACCCGGCCACCATGGGTCTCGGCCCGATCGGCGCTGTGCCCAAGGCTCTGGACAAGGCGGGCCTGGACCTGAACGACATCAAGCTCATCGAGTCCAACGAGGCTTTCGCCGCACAGTGCATCGCTGTCGCAGACGGCCTGGGCTTCGACAACGAGAAGACCAACATCCAGGGTGGCGCTATCGCTCTCGGCCACCCGATCGGCGCTACCGGCGTCATCCTGACCACCAAGCTCATCCACCAGCTGAAGAACGCTGGCGGCGGCCTCGGCCTTGTTACCGCGTGCATCGGCGGCGGCCAGGGCATCGCTCTCGTACTGGAGGTTTAAACAAATGGCTCAAGACATCACAACTGCTGCAGTGCTCGGCGCTGGTTCCATGGGTGCCGGCATCGCCGCGCACATGGCCAACGCAGGCATCAAGGTTCACCTGCTCGACCTGCCGAATGAGGAAGGCGACCGCGACGGCCGCGCCCAGAACGGCATTGACACCCAGATCAAGCGCCACGGTTTCCAGCGCCCCGAGTACGCCAAGCTGGTCACCCCGGGCAACACCGAGGACCACCTGGACCGCCTCGGCGAGGTCGACTGGATCGTGGAGGCTGTCTTCGAGGACATCCAGGTCAAGCGCGACACCTTCGCCAAGGTCGACGCGCACCGCAAGCCAGGCACCCCGGTGTCCTCCAACACCTCCACCATTCCGCTGGAGGTCCTGCTGGGTGAGGCGTCTGAGGAGTTCAAGCGCGACTTCTCCATCACCCACTTCTTCAACCCGCCGCGCGTGATGCGCCTGGTGGAGTACGTCGAGGGCCCGGAGACCTCTGCCGAGATCAACGAGCAGATGCACCACGTCCTCGAGCGCCAGATGGGCAAGGTCGTTGTGGATTGCCGCGACACCCCGGGCTTCATTGCCAACCGCATCGGTAACTTCTGGATGGCTGTCGGTGCCAAGACCGCTTTCGACCAGGGCATCAAGCCGGAGCAGGCTGACGTCGCTTTCGGCCGCCCGTTCGGCGTGCCCCGCACCGGCATCTTCGGCCTGTTCGACTACGTGGGCATTCAGCTCGTCCCGGGCATCTGGGGCTCGCTGCTGAAGGCCCTGCCGGAGTCGGACGCATACCACGACTACAACATCGTCGAGCGCGACGAGTTCAAGACCCTCCTGGACAAGGGCTTCACCGGCCGCACCGCCGAGTCCGGCTTCTACCGCGGCCGCGACGAGGTCTACGACTTCGAAGCCGGCGACTACCGCCCGAAGGAGTCCTTCGAGGTCCCGAAGGACGCCAAGGAGCTGATGGACTCTGGCACGCCGGAAGGCGAGTACGCGAAGGAGGTCTTCAAGACCTTCATCAAGTACTGCTGCGACACCGCTCCGGAGATCACCGACACCGTCGATCAGATCGACATCGCCATGCAGCTCGGTTACGGCTGGAAGAAGGGCCCGTTCGAGCTCGCTGATTCCATTGGCATTGACTACGTCGCATCGCTTTTCGACGACACCCCCGCCCTCCTCGAGTCCGCCAAGAACGCAAGCGGCTTCTACGCCGACGGCAAGGTGCTGGGCACCGACGGCAACCTGACCGATTTCCCGGAGCGCGAAGGCGTGATCGAGGTTGCAGAGCTGGTCGACGGTGCTGAAGTTGTCGCTGAGAACGACGACGCTGCTGTGTACAAGCTCGGTGAGGGCGACTACGCAGGCTTCGGTGTGTTCACCTACAAGACCCCGATGAACTCCAACTCCAACAACGTCACCGAGCTGCTGACCCACGCCCACGAGTGGGACCTCAAGGGCCTGGTCATCGCTAACGACGAGGAGCGTGCGTTCTCCGCCGGCGCCGACCTGGGCACCATTGCGAAGCTGTCTGGCCCGGAGGGTGACAATGAGGCGCTTCGCCGCACGATCCAGCAGGGTATCGATGGTTTCCGCGCACTGCGCACCGCCCCGTACCCGGTTGTTGGCGCTGTTCGCGGTGTCGCGCTCGGCGGCGGCATGGAGATCCTGCTGCACACCGACGCGTCCGTCATCCACGCCGAGACCCGTGTGGGCTTCCCGGAGCGCAACGTTGGCCTGTTCCCGGGCTGGTCCGGCCCGGTGCGCCTGCTGGAGCGCCTGGTGGAACTCGATGTGCCGAACCCGCACAAGGTCGCGTTCGACGCGTTGCTGGGCACCGTTAAGCCGGTGCCGGCTGCGAACATCGACTTCTGGCGTGACAACGACGAGATCATCCAGTCCCCGGACCACGTCGTTGAGGGCGCGCTGGAGCTGGTGAAGAAGCTTGCCGACGGTTACACCGCCCCGGCCGACGCCGAACTCCCCCTGATGAACGAGCCCCTCGAGTACACCGAGGGCTCCGAGACCGACGCCGCCATCGGCGAGGCTCTCGCCTCCGTCTTCGCCGGTGAAGGCACCGCCTCCGAGGACGAGCTGGGTAAGCGGCAGTCCGAGGCTGCCGCCAAGGTTCTGGCCCGCCAGGAGAACCACGATCGTGCAGTGGCTATGGCCACCACGCGCAAGCCGCTGAACAACTAGCGGTTGCCCGGCGCCTCCCGCCGCGCTGTTAGGCGACCGCTGGGAGACGCCACGACTATAGGCCGGCCCCGGATCATTTCGGGGCCGGCCTTTGTCATGCGCTTCTGTGCTGGCGGGGTGCGTCCTGTGGACCAAGATCTCGATGACATCCTTGCCGCGGCCAGAAATTCTGACCTGCGGTTTCGTCTCCGCTGGGGGAGCGATATGCAATCGAGATCTGCCCGTCTAGGACCGGCAGGTTGTGTCCGTGTCGTTGAGCTTGGAAGAATTGGGTGGTGGGATGTCAAAGCGAACTAGGAAACACCGAGCTCACCGACGGCGACTTGACCTTGCTGCCGTGGATACGGATAGACGAGGTTTCCGATCTCGCCGAGGATATTCTCGCGACCGTAACTGACGAGAACACGATCCGGTTCACGCATGTTCCGCACCCTTACACACAGGAACACCTCGAGTCTTTCCTCGAGCTGCCCGGGCGGGACATTGTCCGGTGGGCACTCGTACTGGAGGAGCGATACGCGGGCAGCATCGAACTCCGGATCCAACAGCAGTGTGCTGTTGCATCGATCGGTTACAGCGCAGCGCCATGGGCCCGCGGCCGTGGGCTGGTGACGCGGGCAGTTGAGATGGTCACGCAGAGCGCCCACAGTGCGGAAATGGAAGAGGTTCAGATTCGAGCAGCAGTAGACAATTCGGCCTCAAGATCCGTGGCAGAGCGTGCTGGTTTCACTCTCGAGCGGGTTGAAGCGAGGGGCGAGGAACTACGCGGGAAGTTCAACGATGTAGCCGTATACCTGCACACTTCGTAGGCGCGCCACTTCTACAAGGTCAAAGGACGGTCACTGAGTCGAGTCTGGACAATTGCTGCAGAGCGTGTTCGTGCTCGCCTTTTGTCGGGGCACTGCAGGCAGAACCGTAAACGATCACTTCATATCCCAAGCGCACTGCCGTGGAGGCGGTAGCGAGCACGGCGTGAGCTGTCGAGAACCCAGCGAGTGCAATGCGTCCGGTTTGTCGGGCTCCCAATTCCTGGTCCAGGGAGGTGTCTGAGAAGGCGTCGATCCCGAACTTGGTGATGATGGGGTCAGATTCCCGGTAACCGCATTCCGGCAAGAGACGCGCTTTACCGAGCGGGCCGCCGTCAGAGTCATCCATTGTGCGGAACTGGATCCACAGCACATCCGTCCCGTGGTTGCGCGCGGTATCAACTGTGTCCGCAATCTTTCTGATGAGGTTGGAGCGAACGGACTGATTCTCGCAGAGATCAAGAATCCACTCTTGGGCATCGATGACAATGAGACAGTCAACCGAATCTTGAGGGGGCATCAGTACCGGGATTCGGTTGGCTCGGGCAAGTCATTGATCGCCGCGATGTCATCGGCGTCGAGCTGCACGTTCGCTGCTTCATAGTTCGAGACGATGTGGGCAATGCTTCGGCTACCTGGAATCGCTTTCACCGCTGGGCTGACGCTGAGCACCCAGGCAAGAGCGACCTGGGATGTTGCCACTCCGTGTTTTTCCGCGATGCGCTGAAGAGTTTCAAGGATGACAGCATTGCGTTCCTGCGCGTCCGGGGTAAAACGTGGCATCCAACTACGGAAATCGCCCTCCATGAGTTCGGACGTGTTCAACGTGCCGGTGAGGTAACCGCGGCCGAGCGGGGAGAAGGCCACCAAAGACGCCCCGTTGTCTTCACACCACTGCAGGACGTTGGTCTTGCTGTCTGCGTGCTCAGAGGGCTGGTCTTTCAGCGGGTCGCGGGTCCAGACTGAGAGTTCAGATTGGACCGCGTCGATGGTGACTACCTCGGAAGCAGCGACTAACTGGTCGTAGGTCGGTTCGCTCACTCCGATATTGCGGATTTTCCCGGCGGCTTGAGCGTCGGCAAGCACCTGAACTTGTTCCTGCACCGGAATGGTTCCATCGAGGCGGTGCAGGTAGTACAGGTCCACATGTTCACGATTCAACCGGCGCAGGGACGCGTCGAGGGCATCGCGGAGGTACTGGGTGGAACCATCAACATGCATCTGCAAGGGTTCGACACTGTCGACGACGATGCCGCCCTTCGTAGCGATGTAGACATCCGAGTTGTTTGCAAAGGCCTTGCCTACGAGTTCTTCATTGTGGCCGGCTCCGTACATGTCGCTGGTATCGAAGTGCCTGATTCCAGCATCGAAGGCTTCACGTATGGTGTTTACGCTTGCATTGTCGTCCAGCTGGCCAGGTCTGCTGTAACCCCAACTGAAGCCCATGCAACCCAGGCCGATGCGGTCTGCGGGAAGAGGAGCGGGGTTGCCGATTGAGTTCATGACGAATTCCTCTCAGAAACACGGAAGCGAGAACTCTCGCCGAGCCTAGCCGCGTTCCCTTGAAGACCGCTGGGATAAATGCAGCAAGCCAGTTCCACTAGCCAAAGAAGCTTGCCGACGGTCACACCGACTCGGTACTGAACCGTCGCGGTTAAAATCGGCGCCGTGCTCTCCTTCTACAGCGAATTCCCGAATGAACCTGCCGTGAAATCACTGTTGAAGGGGGATGAACTGGAGTTCCTCCTCGTTCTCACTGAGGTGCCTGCGCGGGGAGCCCGAAACAACCTTCTCGGTGAGGACAGCGTTAGCGTCAAACTTGAGCATGTGGATGGTCTCGTTGTGCGAACGCTTCCGGATGGTGCGGTGCACACAGGTGAGATCAACATCGCATACCCGCAGGTTAATCGCACGAAGAACGGGAAGATGTCATTCGATCCCGGTGAAATGGCAGATTTGAAACCATTCACGGTGTACCGGGCGAAAGGGGCATTGTCTCCTTTCTCCAAGTATCGGGCGCAAGGGACCGCGCTTCTCTTCTCGGTGTGGGACGTGATCTCTCCTCAATCGGATCCGGAGCTGGAGGACATCGCCACAGGTGCGGCCAAGAATGGGGTGATCAATACAAAGCTTGGCCAATTGACCATTCAACGAGGCTTCGTTGGCTCCTTCGAAGGGCACGCAAAATCACTCGGTGTCAATGTCAGCATCCCCTATGAGGATCCGGATCCACTCTCTCAGGGGCTGACTCAGCACGAAGAACGGTTCGCATCAGCCGTGCACGTTCTGAACCGCGTTATCACGCGAAAGTTTCTCAAGGATGCCCGCAAGTTCGCCGCCACTGAGGCCCTGCCCAGGGCAAACGAATGGCGCCACGATGTCGCCGAAGCTGAGGGCCGCCGCACTCCCGCGCGGGAATGGAGAGTGCGGGACGTCGCTAGGCGTTTCCGCCCGACGAGCGTGATCGTCCCGGAGAAAGGCGAGATACTTATCGAATTCGACGACGGTGATCTCTTCGGTGGTCACCCGGTCACCGTTGTGGCGGACCGGGACGGGACACTCTTGGAAGTCGAGCTCGACTAAGGGCCCGTTCCGAGCGCTACTGTTCGAGGATTAGGGGCCGGGACGGGCCAGCAGGGGAGGGCTGGCCAGGTGCCACGCCCCTTCCGACTAGGAGCGGTAGGCGCTGACACCCGTGATGGACTTGCCCACGATGAGGGACTGCATCGTGTCTGTGCCTTCGTAGGTGTGGAGGGACTCGATGTCGGCGTGGTGGCGCGCGACGTCGTTCTCCAGCAGGATGCCCACGCCGCCGAACATGTCGCGTGCGTCGGCAGAGACCTTGCGGGCGCCGCGGGTGTTGTGGACCTTGGCCAGGGCGGCTTGCTTCTCGTTGAGCTCGCCGGCTTCCTCGAGCTCGAGCAGGCGGCGGCAGTAGAGCGCCATGGAGGTGATTTCCTGCAGCATGTCGGCCAGGCGCTGCTGGATGATCTGGTTCTTCACCAGCGGGCGGCCGAACTGCACGCGGCGCTGGGCGTAGTCGAGGGCCTTTTCGTAGCAGTCGATCGCCATGCCGAGCGCGACCCAGGCCACCGCGATACGGGTGCCGGTGAGCACGCGGGCAGTGTCCCGGAAGGTGTGGGAGTTGGGAAGGCGGCGGTCGTCGGAGACGCGGACGTCGTTAAGCTTGATGTGCGCCTGGGGGATGCCGCGCAGGGATGCTTTGCCCGTGATGGTCTCGGCGGAGTAGCCCTCCTGGTCCTGGTCGACGATGAAGCCCTTGACCTCGCCGTCTTCCTCGTCGCGGGCCCACACGACCGTGATGTGGCCGACGGAGCCGTGGCCGATCCACTTCTTCTCGCCGTTGATGACCCACTCGTCGCCCTCACGGCGCGCGGAGGTCTCCAGGCCGATCGAATCAGAGCCGTGGTCGGGCTCGGTCAGGGCGAAGCCGCCGCGAATCTCCATCCGCGACATCGGGCCCAGGTACTTAGCCTTCTGATCCTCGGAACCGCACTCGGAGATGGAACGCATGGCCAGGCCGGACTGCACGATGTGGGCGGTGGCGGTAGACGCGTCGGTACGCGCCAGCTCCATCTGGATCAGGCGGTTAGCGCGGATAGAAATCCCGGGCTGGCCGTCGATCTCGATGCCGTCGGTGACCAGGCCGCGGCGGGCAGCTTCCTCAACAGCAGGGATGTTGTACTCGGCCTTCTCCCACGACTCGTTGAGGGAGGGGCGGGCCCACTCCATGAACTCGCGGGCCTTCTGCCACCACTCGAGGTCTTCACCATCGACATCGGCGAAGACTTGGTAGTAGTCGGTTTTCGGGTTCAGCAGGGCGGCAACGCCGGTGAGGTTCTCGTCTGTCTGTGTCATGAGTTTTCTCGCTTCTTCGGTCAAGTGGAACAGGTAATGAGAGCTAGAAAAGCTGCACCGCGCCGGGGGCCGGTCGCGATGCAGCTGGGAGTCACCAGAGGGGGCAGGGGCCTAGCCAGCGAAAGCGCCGACGCCGGTGATGGACTTGCCCACGATGAGGGACTGCATGGTGTCGGTGCCCTCGTAGGTGTGCAGCGCCTCAATGTCGGCGTGGTGGCGGGCCACGTCGTTCTCCAGCAGGATGCCCACGCCGCCGAACATGTCGCGTGCGTCAGCGGAGATCTTGCGGGCCGCGCGGGTGCAGTGGACCTTGGCCAGGGCGGCCTGCTGCTCGGTGATCTCACCGGACTCTTCCAGCTCGAGCAGGCGGCGGCAGTACAGAAACATCGAGGTCAGGTCCTGCAGCATGTCAGCCAGGCGCTGCTGGATGATCTGGTTCTTCACCAGCGGGCGGCCAAACTGGGTGCGGCGCTGCGCGTAGTCCAGGGCCTTCTCGTAGCAGTCGGTGGCCAGACCCAGGGAGGCCCATGCCACGGAGATGCGGGTGCCGGCCAAGACCTTCGCAGTGTCGCGGAAAGAGTTCGCGTTTGGCAGGCGACGGTCCTCGGAGACGCGAACGTTGTTGAGCTTGATGTGCGCCTGCGGGATGCCGCGCAGGGACGCCTTGCCCGTGATGGTCTCAGCCTCGTAGCCGTCCTGGTCCTGGTCGACGATGAAGCCCTTGACCTGGCCATCGGAGGTGTCACGCGCCCACACAACGGCGATGTGGCCGACGGAACCGTGGCCGATCCACTTCTTCTCACCGTTGATGACCCACTCGTCGCCGTCGCGCTCGGCGGTGGTCTCCAGGCCGATGGAGTCAGAACCGTGGTCCGGCTCGGTCAGCGCGAAGGCGCCGCGGATCTCCAGCTTGGACATGGCCTTGAGGTACTTCGCCTTCTGCTCCTCAGAGCCGCACATGGCGATGGACTGCATAGCCAGACCACCCTGAACACCGAAAGCAGTGCCGAGGGATGCGTCGGTACGCGCGAGCTCGAACGCCATGAGGCGTGCGGCGCGTACGGACATGTGGGGCTCGCCCTCGATGTCGATGCCGTCGCGGACCAGGCCGCGCTTACCGGCTTCTTCGACGACGTGGAGCTGGTATTCGGCCTTCTCCCAACCCTCGTTCACGTACGGGCGGGCGTAGTCACAGAAGTCGCGGGCCTTCTTCCACCACTCCAGATCTTCGCCTTCGACGTCGGCGAATACCTGGTAGTAGTCGGTTTTCGGATCCAGCAGCTCGTGGACTGGGTTCTGGCTGTCAGCCATCTTTGCCCTCTTTTCTCAAAAATGTGGAGCGAAACAATTCCACTCCTAATTGTGACCTTTGTCGCAGGATTTATCAAACGAATCCGGCGCGAATTCACTGTGGGATTGCTCCCATCAACCCCTTAGCTTTCCAGCGGAATATCGCGAAGTTCTTTGCGCAGAATCTTGCCGGTCGGATTCTTCGGGATCTGGTCGATGAACGTCACCGCGCGGATCTTCTTGTACGGGGTAACCCGCTCGGCGACCCAGTCCATCAACTCCTCCTCGCTCAAGGACGCGCCCTGTTGCAGGACGACGAACGCGCGTGGGATTTCCAGGCCGTCGCGGTCGACGCCGACCACCCCGGCGTCTGCAACCGCTTCGTGGGTGAGCAGTAGTGCTTCGAGCTCGGCGGGGGCGACCTGGTAGCCCTTGTACTTGATCACTTCTTTGGCGCGGTCGACGATGTAGACGTGGCCGTTGTCTGCAACGCGAGCGACATCGCCGGTGCGCAGCCAGCCGCCGTCAAGCAATGTTTCGCGGGTGGCCTCCTCATTGTTGAGGTAGCCCTGCATGACTTGCGGTCCGCGCACGAGCAGCTCGCCGGACTCGCCTTGCTCCAGGTCCTCGAGTGTTTCAATGTCCACGACGCGGCACTCGGTGTTGGGGACCGGGAAGCCGATGGAGCCGGGGTTAGTCTCGCCGTGGACGCCAATGCACACCGCGGGTGAGGTCTCCGTCATGCCGTAACCCTGCACAAACGATGTTTTCAGGCGACGTTCGACGGCGCGCGCGACTTCCTCATCGAGCGGCGCCGCGCCGGAGAACATGACCTTGTTCGCCGCGAAGCCTTCGGGAGTGACAGCTGGGTGCTTCGCCAGCGCGACGGCCATCGGGGGAGCTACGAAGGTGAATTCGATGTCGTGCTCACCGTGTGCACGTAGGAAGACATCCAGGTCGAACTTGGGCAGGGTGTGCACGTTCCAGCGCAGCAACAGCGGTGACAGCAGTAGCGCGGTCATGCCGTAAATGTGGGAAAACGGCAGGGGAGACAGGGTGTTGACGTGCTTGTCCATGCCGTTGCGCTCGAGCATGGACACTGCTTGCAAGACATTCGACGTGAGGTTGCTGTGGGAGAGCATGACGCCCTTCGGCAACCCGGTAGTGCCGGAGGAGAACGGCACTGACGCGAGCGCGCTGCCATCGACGCTCAGTTCGGGTGCAGGCATTCGCTTTTCGACGATTCCCGCCAACTCGTGATCCCACACATGCTTGTCATGCCCTACGTCGGCCACGCCGATGAACAGGTCAGCGCCGGCCATTGTGGCCACCTTCTCCACGTCAGCGTCGTTCAGCAGCACGCCGATCGGGTTGACCGTGGCCCCGGCGCGGAAAATGCCGAACAAGGCTGCGGCGAAGTTGATGGAGTTCGGGATCTGCAGCGTGACCACGTTGCCGGGGCCGATACCGCGGTCAGCCAAATACCCGGCGATAGCGTCTGCCATCTCCTGCAGCTGTGCGTACGTGACGGTGTCGCCGGTGGTCAGCTCGGTGATCGCGGTGCGCTGGGCGTCATCGCCGGAAAGGTCGTTGAAGATGAGGTCGTAGACGGAGCCGCCGAACAGCTCAAGGTCCGGGTACGGGCTGGAATAGATCATGGAGTCTGGCCTTTCAGTCAATGGTCTCGCGCATGGATGCCGCGGGGAAAGATGGGTCCGCGGCAGTACTTCGCATAATAAAACAATTAGCCCCCTGAATGTGAGGTAAGTCGCTTTTTCTTTCTAGTGAGAAACGGTTAACGTTTCTCTGCTGCTTCAACGCTCGCCGGGCCAGCGAAAACACTGTGAAGTAGGGTGTGGTTCATGCAAGCTGCCTCCTTGATCTTTGCGGCCGTGTTCTCATTGGTCGCTATCGTCGGCGTGTTCCTGGATCTGCCCACCTGGATTTCCGTCGCCGCGCTTGCGGCCGCGGCCCTGTTCCTGGTGCTCGGCCTGGCAGATAAGTACCGGCAGATGGAGCGCACGTCGATCGAGCTCGACAGCGAGCAGCGCGCCACCATTGAGCGCATGAAGAAGGAGGGCAACCACGATATGGCGGCCCGCCAGGTGCAGTTGTGGTTCCGGAACACCAGCTACGAAGATGCAGCAGCCGTGGTGCGCGAGCTGTAGCGTCATCCCGTAGGCTGGGACGCATGACTGAACGCACTCTGATTCTGATTAAGCCCGACGGTGTGGCAAACGGCCACGTCGGCGAGATCATCACCCGCATCGAGCGCAAGGGCCTCAAGCTCGTCGAGATGGACCTGCGTACCGCTGACCGCGAGACCGCTGAGAAGCATTACGAGGAGCACAAGGACAAGCCGTTCTTCGGTGAGCTCGTGGACTTCATCACCTCCGCTCCGCTGGTCGCTGGCATCGTCGAGGGCGAGTCTGCAATCGCCGCGTGGCGTCAGCTCGCCGGTGGCACCCACCCGGTGGAGAAGGCCACCCCGGGCACCATCCGTGGTGACTTCGCCTTGACCGTCGGTGAGAACGTGGTGCACGGCTCCGACTCGCCGGAATCCGCTGAGCGCGAGATCGCGATCTGGTTCCCGAACCTCTAGATCCTCACTCGGTTAATGGCACGTGAACTCGTGCCGAACATTCCCCGATGAACTGCTGCTCCGGTTGCAGCTCTTCATCGGGGACTTGATTCTTAGTGCATGACTTCCCAGAATCTTCCCCGCCGTCGTTTTCTGGCCGGTTCGGCGACGGCTGCTGCAGCCGCTGCCGTCGGAACGCAAGCAGTCGCTCACGCGCAATCCTCTTCCTCTTCTTCTGCACTGTCCTCGGCGCGTTTGCCGAAGGCCCCGGCCCCCAAGCCGTGGTCGGTGTTCATGCACGGCGTTGCTTCGGGTGACCCACTGCCGGATTCGGTGATCATCTGGACCCGCGTGAGTGTGTCCCCAGAGGCTGCGCCGGGATCTGAAAAAGGTGAAGATGCGGATGTGACCTGGGAGATTGCCACCGACGACGCGTTCGCGAACATTGTCCGCAGTGGCTCGGCCCGCACTACCGCAGTTACCGACCACACCGTCAAGGTGGACCCGCGTGGCCTGCAGCCGGGGACGGAGTACTTCTACCGCTTCCGCTACAAAGACACCATCTCTCCGGTGGGCAAGACGCGCACCGCGCCCGCGTCCAACGCTGACATCAACGAGTACAAGCTCGTTGTTGCGTCCTGCGCCAACTACGAGTGCGGCTACTTCACCGCGTACCGTGACATGGCTGAGCGCGCCGAAGCTGGCGGGGTCGATGTCGTGGTCTTCCTCGGTGACTACATCTACGAGTACCCGACGGGGGAGTACGCCGGTAAGTCCGGTGTCTCCCGCCCGCACCACCCGGCGCACGAGATTGTGACGCTGGCGGACTACCGCATCCGTTACGGCCGCTACCGCACTGACGAGCACCTGCAGCGCGCGCACGCTGCAGCGCCGTGGGTGGTTGTGTGGGACGACCATGAGACTGCCAATGACTCCTGGGTTGGTGGCGCCGAGAACCACACCCCTGGCGAGGAAGGTGAGTGGAAGGTCCGCGAGTCGGCCGCGCACCAGGCCTACTTCGAGTGGCTTCCGGTGCGCGCCACCCGCCCGTCGCAAGACGGTCACATCTATCGTTCGTACCGCTTCGGTAACCTGCTGCAGCTGACGATGATGGACCTGCGCTCCTACCGCGATGAGCAGGCGAAAACGTTCAGCAAGAAGATTGACGCGCCGGAGCGCACCATGCTCGGCTCGGAGCAGTTCAACTGGCTCAAGGGTCAGGTCGAATCCGCCGACACCACATGGAATGTGCTGGGTAACTCGGTGATGATTTCCCGCATGGAGATCGGCCACCTGCCGAACACGACTGAGCAGAACCGTACCGCGAACTACGCCATCGACGAGTTCACCCAGTCCGCCGGCCTGGCTGTGAACACTGACCAGTGGGACGGCTACCGCGCTGAGCGCGCCAAGCTGTTCAACATTCTCACCAACACCAAGGCGCACACGCTGTTCCTCACCGGCGACATTCACTCTGAGTGGGCGCACTCCGTGCAGCACAACGGGCTGGAAATCGGCGCGGAGATGGTGTGCTCTTCGATCACCGCGCCCAATGTGGACGAGATTGTCACGCAGTACACCCGCACGTACACGCCTGAGGACAACCCGGTCACCCACCTGGTGGAGCAGGTCATGTACTCGGCGAACCCGTGGGTAAACCACGTCGACTTCGATTCGCACGGTTACGGCATTGCGCGCGTGCAGAAGGACCGTGTGATCATGGATTTCTACCGCGTGTCCAACGTCGAAGACCCGGGCGCGTCGGCGCGTCTCGCGGTTTCGCGGACATGGGTGCCGGGTCAGGGCTTCCAGCAATAAGCTTATCGACGTCTCTACCCCGCCCGGCTTCCCACCACACCCAGCTCCGTATGCCACAATGGTTGCTGAACTATATGCCTTTCGTGGCATATGAATGTTCATCAAGCTTTGTACGAGAATCGTTCACTGCGCGGAGCTGACTGTCGGCTAGAAGCTAGCAGCGCTGTGCGGCGGCGGTGGGAGAGAACCTGCTATTGGTTGTTCCCACCAGCGCCCGGCGGGGATAGTCGCTCACGCGCGGCAATTCAATAGGAGATGTTCTTTCCGTGGCTGACAGCGACGAAAACACCACCACTGAGGTGTCCTCCGCGGCGCCGGCGCAGAAAAAGACAACGAAAAAATCTGCGGTAAAATCCACCAAGAAAACAGCAAAGAAGTCGACTAAGACGGCGAGAAAGACGGCCAAGAAATCATCACGGCGTGCTGCTAAGAAGTCGACATCGAGTTCAGAGCAGCATAACGAAACGCAGGCAGCTGAACAGTCCGCTACTCCGCTGTACGACCGTTCCCGTCTCGGTGAGAAGACCCGAGTCTTCGCCTTGGCGAAAGAGCTGGGCATGTCCTCGAAGGACCTGGTCGTCGCGCTCAACGAGCTGGGCATGGTGAAGGTGGCGCAGTCCTCGTTGACACGCGCGGAAACCGAGCAGCTTCTTGACGCTTTGGAGTCCCAGCCCAGCTCCTCCGACGACAAGATCCGCGAGCGCGTCCGCAAGGATGTGGCCCACGAGATCAACCAGATCGAGGAGAAGGTCGAGGCTGATCTCGAGTCTGCCGGGGTTGCGGAACCCGCTGACGAAGACAGCGACGACACCGACGAGACGGATGACGCTGAAGTCTTGTACGACGTCGAACCTGACGTGACCCCGGCCCCGGAGGATGATGACGAAGATTCCGCCACGGGCCTCTACGCGCCGGTGTTCAAGGCGGCGCCGCGGTCGTCGCGGAGGAGGGCGAGTCGCTCGTCGGAAAGCGATGCGAAGGGCACCGAGCAGACGCAGGACGCCCCGGGCGACGCTGCCGACGCAGGATCCAGCGAGGCGAGCGAGGACAGCGAGGACTCCGGGTCCAAATCGAAGCGTCGTAGTTCGCGCAAGACCAGCCGCAAGCGCACCGAGAAGCAGGACAATGCCGAGCCCGAGCAGATCGACGAGCCGAAGGCCATCAAGGGGTCTTCGCGTCTAGAAGCGCAGCGCCGCCGTCGCACTGAGCGCCGCGAAGAAGATCGCAACCGTTCGCGCGTGGTGTCCCAGGCGGAATTCCTTGCGCGCCGCGAGTCGGTCGAGCGCACCATGGTCGTGCGGGAGCGTTCGCGTCACGACGGCCCCGGCAAAATCACCGAAGTCGGCGTCCTGGAAGATGGCCTGTTGGTGGAGCACTTCGTTGACTCCGACGACAGTGCTTCGATGATCGGCAACATTTACCTGGGGCGTGTGCAGAACGTACTGCCCAGCATGGAAGCTGCGTTCATCGATATCGGCCAGGGCCGCAACGGCGTGCTCTACGCTGGCGAAGTCGACTGGAAGGCTGCCGGCCTCGGCGGTCGCGCGCGCCGCATCGAGCAGGCGCTCAAGTCCGGTGACCAGGTGTTGGTGCAGGTGACCAAGGACCCAGTCGGCCACAAGGGCGCGCGCCTGACTACGCAGATCTCCTTGGCGGGCCGCTACTTGGTCTACGTGCCGGGCGGGCACAGTGCCGGAATTTCGCGCAAGCTTCCGGCCCCGGAGCGCAAGCGGTTGAAGGACATTCTGGTCAAGGTCGTTCCGGGTAAGGGCGGGGCGATCATCCGCACGGCCGCTGAAGGCGTGCCAGAAGAGGCCATTGCCGCGGACGTGAAGCGTCTGCACACCCAATGGCAGACCATTAGGCAGCAGTCGGAGCAGGAGAAGAAGTCGAAGGGTTCCAAACCGGTCACGTTGTACGAGGAGCCGCGTCTGCTGGTCAAGGTCGTCCGCGACCTGTTCAACGAGGACTTCCAAAAGCTTGTTGTCGACGGCAAGAAGCCGTGGAACGTGGTGAGCAACTATGTCGAGTCCGTCGCCCCGGATCTCGCTGACAGGCTCGAGCTGTTCGACCGGGGCGACCACGACGGCCAGGACGTATTCGAGGTCTACCGTGTCGACGAGCAGATTCAGAAGGCTCTGTCGCGCACTGTGTGGCTGCCGTCCGGCGGCACCTTGGTGATCGACCGGACCGAGGCCATGACTGTTATCGACGTCAACACCGGCAAGTTCACCGGTTCCGGCGGTTCGCTGGAGGAGACGGTCACGTCGAACAATATGGAGGCGGCCGAGGAAATTGTCCGCCAGCTGCGTCTGCGCGACATCGGCGGCATGATCATCATCGACTTCATCGACATGATCTTGCCCGAGAACCAGGAACTGGTGCTGCGCCGCTTCAAGGAGGCGCTCGGCCGCGACCGCACGCGCCACCAGGTCTCCGAGGTCACCTCGTTGGGCCTGGTTCAGCTCACGCGCAAGCGCTTGGGCACAGGGCTTGTGGAGACGTTCTCGACGAAGTGCGAGTGCTGCGACGGCCGGGGCATTGTGCTTTCCGACGATCCCGTCAGAGCAACCGATTCACGCGACGACACTCCGGGTCGTGGCGGCCGCCGCGGGAACCAATCCCGCCGCCGCAAGCCGGCGCAGGATCCGGCGGGCCACCCGGCAGCTCTGGCCATGCAGGGCCGTGACGATGATCCTTCTCAGGAGTCCGGGCGGGACACCGAGAATGACGTAGAGAAGGACGTGGAGCAGCTCGAAGAGCTTGCCGACGCTGTCGTGATCACCAACGACCCAGTCGAACCCATTGACACGAGCGACACAAGCGATACCGACGATTCCTCCGATGAGGACCGGCCGAAGCGACGCTCCTCCCGCCGCCGCGGTCGACGCGGCAGCGGCCGCGGCAAGGGTCGCCCGCAGCAGGAGACCACCGACACCCAGGACACGCCCGAGGATTCTTCCGGTCGGGACGACGAGGACGCGTCCGAACCGGCGAAGACGTACGAGGAAGCTGTCGAGGAATTCGAGCGCTCGCCGCGCCGCAAGCGCAACACTCGCGGCAACTCCACGTCGGATCACCGCCCGCGCCGGGAGGACTACGAGCAGGCTGAAGCGGAAGATGACCAACCGGACGATTCCGCTGAAAGCGCGCAGCCCCGCACGTCTGATCCGGGCCGTGCGCCGGAGCGCGGCTCCCGCGGTCGTCGCCGGGCGACCCGTCGCACCACGGCTGGGCGCGATACGGCACGGCAGCCGGTGAACGAGAAGCCGATGCAGCGCCAGGATCCGGCCAAGAAGTCGAGTGGCAAGGCTGCGCCGCAGCAAAGCGACCAGCCGGCCCAAACCCGCTCCCGCGGGCGTCGGCGCGCTACCCGTCGCACCAGCTAGTTGAACCGAGGAGAACCGGTGGGGGCCGTTAAATCGCGGCTCCCACTAAACGCCCGCCAATGACTGAAGCCCCCTTCCCAGCGGGAGGGGGCTTAGCCGTTAGCTAGCGGTCGTGCTTAGGCCATGTCGGTCGGTGCGTCGAAGTCGATGCCCTCGGAGTCCGGGAACTCCGGTGCTTCGTTGTAGGTGTCGATGGCTTCCTCGGTGTCGTAGTAGCCGTCGCCGGTGGTGTCGGTCAGCAGGGAGTCGCCGTAGCCGTCGCCGTCGACATCGATGATGGCCTCGTCGGTGATGCCGTCGCCGTCGGTGTCGGAGTGCTGCTCGTCGACCTTGCCGTCGAAGTCGGAGTCGACGAACAGGGTGTCGGTGATGCCGTCGCCGTCGGAGTCAACCTCCATGGCGTCGATCTCGCCATCGTTGTTGGTGTCGTAGACGATAGCGTCTGCGTAGCCGTCGCCGTCCAGGTCGACGACCACGCCGCCCTCCGGGTGAGCCTCGCTGGACATTGCCGGGTCGGTTTCGGTGGCGCGCTCCGGAGCAGCCTCCTCGTCCTCGAGGTCATCGAGGGCGATGTCGTCGGAGTCAGACGGTGCCGGTGCTGGTGCGGCAGCGCCAGGTGCCTCCTCAGCCGGTGCCTCCTCAGCGGGAGCCTCCGGAGCCGGAGCTGGTGCTTCCTCAGCCGGAGCTTCCGGAGCCGGAGCCGGTGCGCCCTGCTCAGCCGGTGCGCCCTCCGCCATGTTCTCGAAGAACTCGCGCTGCTCCTGGTTCGGGCCGGACGGGGTGCCGTCAGTGGAGTCGATCTGGCCGTCACCGTCGAAGTCGTACTCGCGGTAGTCCATCTGGCCGTCGCCGTCGGTGTCGAAGGCGAAGGAGTCGAGCTTGCCGTCCTTGTCGGTGTCGGAGAAGCGGGTGTCCATCTCGCCGTCGCCGTCGGTGTCGAACTCGACGCTGTCAGCCTGGTGGTCGTAGTTCACGTCGCGGACGGTGGTGTCCATGATGCCGTCGCCGTCGGTGTCGAAGTGCTCGACGTCGGTCTGGCCGTCTCGGTTGGTGTCCTGCGCGGCGTAGTCCGGAGCGCCGTCGCCGTCGAAGTCAACCTCGACGCGCTCGACGTTGCCGTCACCGTCGCGGTCGAAGATGCGGGTCTCTGCGACGCCGTCGCCGTCCATGTCGGCGTGGAAGGTGTCCAGGTTGCCGTCGCCGGTGGTGTCCTGGCCGCCCTGGATGTCACCGGTGTGGACGTTGCCCTCGGCGTCGGTGTATTCGAACTGGGTGGGGACACCGGTCTGCTCTTCAGCGCCAGCGTTCTGGGGTGCGTTCTGGTTCTGGGTGTTCGGGGTGTTGTTCTGAGCGTTTCCCTGGTCGGACATTGTTCGTTCCTCTCGTGTGTTGTGTGTAGTTTCGGTGGTCTTGCGGTCCGGGCTTCCCGGGCTGTTGTGACCTGACGTTCTGTCCAGTCACCTGTGTAATGCGCAGCCTATGCCCAAGGTTCCCGGAAGGTTTGAAGTTTTTCTCAAACTTTCCACCAAAAATGTCAAAACACCAGGTTAAGATCTGCTTATACCTGAGAAGATACTTCTTCTCTCCGCTGAATAATGCGCAGCAAGAGATAATCTGGGCTTAAATGGCCGTCATGGAACCGACCACTTCTCAGGCTGCTCAGCACACTGCTCAGCAGGCATCGCCGCAGCGACGAAGTCCGCGGGAATCGCTCGACCGAGCGATGGACATTGCACGTCGCTACGGCCAGAATTCTGCCGTCGATGTGGCTGAGAACCTCTTGGACGCACCTTTCCGCACGGGCACAGTCGTTGTCGTCGGCGAGATCAAGCGAGGCAAGTCCTCCCTTGTCAACGCGCTTGTGGGGCAGCGGGAGCTGTTGCCGGTGGACGTGTTGACGTCGACAAGCGCCCCGATCCGCGTCAGTGTCGCCCCGGCAGGGGAGGGGCCGATCTCCCCGCGCGTCGAACTCAACCGCGGCGACGGGCGCCAGCCCATTGACATCGCCGATTTGCCGCGCTACGTCACCATCGACGGCATGGAGGGCTCACGTAGCGGCAGCGACGACGATGAGCTGGCTACGGCAGCGTCGATCGAGTTGGAATGGCCCGCACTTGCAGGCACGACCATCGTCGATACGCCTGGCGTGGGTGGTCTTGACGAGCACGCGGTGAAGGCGTCCTTCAGCGAAGCTCACCGTGCGGGCGTGTTGCTCATGGTGTGCGATGCGTCGACGCCGATCACGAAGCCGGAGATGGACATTCTCGCCGAAGCGCGCCAGGAGGTCGGCGCCGTGATCGTCGCTGTGACCAAGACGGATAAGAACATCCGCAGGTGGCGGGCGATTGTGGAGGACAACCGCAGGCTCATCCGCGAGCACCTCGGTGCCGATGTCCCGGTGATCGGGGTTTCTAGCCTGCGCGCTATGGATTCGGTGGATATGACAGCCACGGACCCGGAGCGTGCGGAGGCGATTGCCCAGCGTAGCGGCATCGTGGACCTCCGCAACGAGATCCACCGCATGTTGAAAGACCCGAAGGCGCTGGGTCTGCGCAGCTCCATCGAATCCATCATGACCACGCTGAACGGTATTCAGAAGCAGATCGCCCGTGAGATCGAACTGAACGCGAAGCCCACGCAGGGAGTGGCCAAGCTGGAGGAGGAGCAAAAAGAGCTTGAGGAGCTCAAAGAGCACGCCTCCGAGTGGGAGCAGTTGCTCGCCCGCGATATTCAGCTCATGCGTAACCGCATCACCGACGAGCTGGATCAGGACATCGAAGCGCTGCGCAACGGATGGACGCAGCGCATCAACAAAGAGGGCATGCGCGTCCTGCGCTCGAAGCCGCAGGTGTTCACCAGCCAGATTGAGGCGGAGCTGACGGAACTGATCAGCAGCACCCTGGACAAGCAGCTCGACGGCATCAAGGAACGGGCAGAGCAGTTGTTTCCGGACCGGCCGGAAATTGTCCACTCGGTGCTCAGCGCTGCGGTCAGCTCTATTGCCCCGGAGGCCGTGAAAGGCCGTCAGGTGGACAAGAAGACGAAGGACCTGATGGATCCCTCGATGCTCACCATGGGTGCGATCGGTGCCGGCGCGTTGTCGTTCATCATTCCGTTCGCGCCGCTGGCAGGTGTGGTCTGGGTCGGTGTGAACATGAGCTTCCGTGCTCTGCGCAACGGCAAGACCCACTTGATCCAGTGGTTGCGCGAGATCACGCAGACGACGCGCATGTCCATTACCCGCCTGTTGGACACGATGATCGCGTCCGCCCGCACCGAAATGGTTCTGCGGTACCGCTCTCACCTGCGTCACCGGCAGAAAGAGGTGCAAGAGCACATTACGCAAGCCCGTAACGCCGCCCGCGAGACGGAGACGGAGCGCAAAGAGAAGATCACGCGTCTGTCCAAGAACCAGAAGATCATCGCGGGCACGATCAACGAGCTGAAGACCCACCTCCAGACTCTCTAAGGAGACCACTATGAGCCAGCCCCACCAGAACGGCGCTGAGGCGCTCAACGTTCTTCTCCGCCAGAGCATCGAGGCGCTTGGACAGGGAGGACCGCACCTCGAGCAGCCTGCAGCCGAGCTGCGCGAGTTGGTCTCGCGTCCGCCACGAGTCGCGGTCATCGGACGCTTGAAGTCGGGCAAGTCCACACTGGTCAACGCGTTGACAGAGAGCCGCATCGCGGCGACCGGGTCGTTGGAGTGCACGATGGCGGTCAGCGTCTACGACGAAGGCGCGCCGGCTCGCGCGGAGGTCATCGGTCTCGATGGCAAGGTGCAGAGCGTTCCGCTCGCCGGGGAGCCGTTGGCGGACCTGGGCCGCCCACTCGACGAAATTGATTTTGTCCGCCAGTTCATCCCGATTGCGCGTTTGGCCACGCTCGGCATCATCGACACCCCGGGTACAGCGACGCTCACCGTCGAAAACGAGGCGCGCACGCGGCGCATGCTTATCGACGGCTCCCAGGACACCAAACGAGCCTCCTCCTGGGCCGACTGCGTGGTCTTCTTGTCTGACTCCGCCCCCCGCGACGACGAACGCGCGTTCGTGGCTGATCTGGGAATGACCCCGTTGACGGTGGTGGGTGTGGTCTCCAGGGCCGACTCATTCGGCGCGGGCGCATTCGGTCAGAAGGACCCGCTGGAAGTCGCGCAGGCGTACGCGGGACGTATCGCAGAGCAAATGGGCGGCACGGTCGGCGCGATGGTCCCGTTGTCGGGTTTGCTGGCTGAATCTGCCTTGACGGGTCGGGTCACTGGTGCGGTGGTCCGCGATGTCGCAGCGCTGGCCGGCCTGGACCGCGATGCGATGCTGGAGTTTGTTGAGGCGGAGGATCCGTCGACAAGCGTGGAAGGCTTCACCGCGGACGAGCGCGACCATCTCTTGGACGTCATGGGCGAGTACGGGCTCATGTATGGCCGCACGGTGGCTGCAGAGCAGGGGCCGGCAGGGCTGCTGGAGTGGATGAAGCGAACATCGGGAATTGAGCGCTTGACCACGATCATCACCGAAGAAATGCCATATTTTGCCACTCTGCAGCGCGCAGTACGCGTTGTCGATGCCCTGGACACGCTGTCCAATGCGCCGGAGTCGCGCGACCATGCGCTGTGGGTGCAGTCCGTGCTGGAATCGCAGCCGGCGATGAAGGATGTCATGCTCTACCGCAGTTTCAAGAACACGGCGGCGGATTCGCCGAACTCAACGCTCATCCCGCGGCTGCGGGCAGCAATCCAAGGTTCCACCCCGGCACAGAAAGTCGGCTTGCGTGCCGACGCCCCACCTGAGCGCGTCATTGACGTCCTCCGCAGCGAACTCGGCGAGCTACGTGAGCTTGCTATGACCCCGCTGTCCGCCGCGGAAGATGACGCGCGCGAACGCCTGATTGTGGCCTACCAATCAGCTTGGAAACAGATGACCAGATAGCCAGCACGGGTTAGACTAATGCCCGTCTTTGTGTTTAAGGAGGAAACGGCATGGCCGGTTCGTGGAATTTAGCAATTGACTTCGGTACTTCTAACTCGGCGGCCGCCCACACGAGTCCGGCGGGCGGGGCGATCGAAGCTGTGGCGTTGAGCCACCGCTCCAACCTGATGCCATCGGCCATCTATGTCGATTCTGACAGTAAAAACGTGGTCAGCGGCGACTCGGCGCTGCTCGCCGGGCGGCGCGACCCTTCGCGCCTGGTGCTGTCCCCGAAGCGGTTTATTGATCACGAGACGATTGAATTGGAGGGTGATGATGTCCAGGCGCAGTTGGTTTTTGCTGCGCTGATCGGCGACATTGTGGACCGCGCGAAGTCTCAGCACGCTGGCGTGGATCCGGATACGGTGACGTTGACGCATCCGGAGCGGTGGTCGCACAATGCGGTGGGGAATTTGGTGGATGCGGCAGAGCGCGCCGGAATTCCGTCATCGAAGCTGCGCATGATCTCCGAGCCCCGCGCCGCAGCCATCCACTATGCCGCTCAGCAGCAAGTCCCCGCAGGCCAGCACGTGGCTGTGTTCGACTTCGGCGGCGGTACCTTGGACATCGCGGTGCTGCGCGCGGAGCACAACGGCGACTACCGCGTCGTTGCCGCGAAGGGCGACAACAGTCTCGGCGGCAGGACGATCGACAACCTTGTCTACCGCTGGGTCATTGAGCAGATCGACCACGACGACCCCGACCTGGCCGATTCCTTGCGCACCGCGCCCACGTCCGTGATGAACGCTCTGCAGGAGAACATCCGCGAAGCGAAGGAGATGCTCTCCGACACCTCGTCTGCAACCGTCACCATTTCTTCGCCGTCGGGGGAGAGGGATGTGTTGATTACTCGTGATGAGTTTAATCGTGTGATTTCTGCTCCGATTGGGCGTGCGGCTGAGATGACGCGTGCTGTGTTGGGTGAGGCTGGGGTGACGTCTGCGGATACGCCGATTTATTTGACGGGTGGGTCGTCGCGGATTCCGTTTGTTCAGGATGAGTTGGGTCGTGTTGGGCGTGTGATGCGTCTTGATGATCCGAAGACGGTTGTGTGTCGTGGTGCGTTGGTGGCGACGTTGCGTGGGTTTACGCAGCCGGCTCAGGGTGGGGGTCAGCGTTTTGTTGCTGCGGGTGCGAATCCGTTTGGCGGCCCAGCCCAACCCCCGCAAGCTGCGCAAAGCCCGCAGCGTCCCCAGGGGCAGCCTGCCCCGGGTGGTGTGAGCCGGCCGATTGGGCAAAGTGAGACGGCGCAACTTCCGCAGTCCCCGCGCCCCGGCCAGCGAGGCCAGGCTGGCGTGCCTGGTCAGCCGGGCCAGTTTGCTGGGGCCGGTGCTGCCGGTGGCGGTGGCCCGTACGGTCAGGGTCCGAGTCAGGCATCTGGGTTTGCGTCGGTGCCGTCAAGTGGTGCGGGGCAGAACAAGGGTGGCAAGGGTCCGTTGATTGCTGCTGGTGCGTTGGGTGCCGTTGCGCTGTTGGGTATTGGTGGCTGGGCGGTGACTCGTGGTGGGGATGACACTGACGGGTCGACCGAGGCCTCGTCGACAGCGCCGGGTGTCAGCGAGTCCGAGACTGAGCCCGCAGATAGTGCCACGTCATCAGCGGCGACATCAGCAACAAGCTCAACGTCTTCCGCACCCGGCTCTAAGTACATTCCAATGGGTGAGCTCATCGGTGATGATGGCTTCCTCCCTCAGCAATTCAAAGATCTGGTGAAAACGTGCCAAGTGGAGGAAGATGCAGCTGAAGAGTGGATTCGATGGATCGAAGATACCTCGGTGAAATCGCATTGGTGCAACATTCCACGGGACGGCGATACAGAAAGCATCTCGTACGCCACAATTCTCAGGGACGACAACGCCACCGCGGCCATCGACATCATGAAGCGTATGGATGGCAAAGACGACTTCACAGTCGAAGAAGATAAGGGCGGAGGGCCTGTCGTCTACATGGTCAAACCCGACAAGTACTCGGGTCCTAATGCCATCATTTACTATCCGGATAAGAAGTTCGCTGTGCATCTCTCGAGCAGAGGCGACGATGATGCGCAGAAGAATGCGTTCATCCAAGACTCACTGAAGGAACTCGGATTCCGCTAATGGCCCAGCGAGCACATTTGCTCGCGGCGGTACCGTAAATAAGAAACGCCCTACGGGCCAGCGCCGCTGGCCACGAGGGCTTCTTTTAGTTTGCCGCGCGCACGGTTAAGGCGGCTTTTCACTGTTGCGACTGGGATGCCCTGGTGCGCGGCGATCTCGTCGTACGACAGGCTCGCGTATTCACGCAACACCAAGACTTCCTTGAAGTCCGGGTCCAACGACTCGAGGGCCTCACGCACCACCATCGTGGTGGTCACGCGCTGCTGGATGGGGGCAGCGCTATCAGCTTCCTCCGCACCGGCCTCATCGTCGGGAAGCTCGCGCTTTTTGCGCATGATGTCCAACGCAGCGTTGGACGTGATGCGGTAGAGCCACGTGGAGAACCTCGCCTCCGGTTTGAACCGTTCGATGTTCTTCCACGCGGAAATCATGGCGTTCTGCATGGCGTCCTCGGCGTCGTGCTGATTGCCCGTCACCGACATCGCCACCGCCCACATGCGTCGGTTCGCGTCGCGGACAAGTTCAGCGAATGCTTTCTCATCGCCGTTTTGCGCGCGAGCGACCAACTGCTTTTCTGCGTCCCTATCCACGCGCCCTCCTTAAAGCCCTGCCAACGGGTCGTCAGCGCCGAAGTCGTCGAAGTCATCGGAACCGAACTGGTCGAGATCATCGGAGCCGAGATCGCCGGAATCAGCCGAGCTGTCAGCGAACTCCTCCGGCTGGTCGGGCTCCGGCCAGTCGATCTCGTCGGCGTCGTCAGCTGCGCCGGCGTCGGATGGGAGGGGGGCTTGTGCGCCGTCGTCAAGCGAGGACTCGTCGAAATCCGCCAGGTCGATGTCGCCCTCCTCCTCGTACGGCACGAGACTGTCGGAGTCGGGAACGAGATCGCCGTCGGGTTCGGGTGTAGCGGGGTCGACCGCGATGTCGAGCATGCGCGCAAGCGCATCTTCGGATGGGGCACTCTCAGCGAAAAGGGAGCTGAAGGGCGGAAGATTCATGGTTTCAGTAGACTCAGTCATCGTCGGGACCTCCTTTCTTGAACAGGTGAGCGCGAAAAAACCGCGTGTGTCTTCCGCCAGTGTAATGCTCCGAACACAAGAAAGGTTCCCGGGGCTGTTTGGTTTTTGTCCTGGGTGCGGTGTAGTCTTTGACAGTCGCTGTTTTGGGGCGCGCCCTGCTGTATTGGAGCATGCGGGCAGGGCTGCCTGGTAAAAACCCCAAAACGCTCAAAGAATCTCACATGATATTCGGTGCTGTGGCATGCCGGCGCCGGACGAGTAGAAGAAAGGGGTAACCCGCTATGTACGCTATCGTCAAAACCGGTGGTAAGCAGCACAAGGTTGCCGAAGGCGACCTCATTCGGGTCGAGAAGATCGAGGGTGAAGCTGGCGATTCTGTGGCACTCACCCCGGTTCTCCTCGTCGACGGCGCCAACGTGACCTCCACCGCCGATGACCTTGCAAAGGTCAGCGTCTCCGCTGAGATCGTGGAGCACGGCAAGGGCCCGAAGATCGACATTCTCAAGTACAAGAACAAGACCGGTTACAAGCGTCGCATGGGCCACCGTCAGCCCAACACGACGCTGAAGATCACTGGCATCAAGTAGGGAGATACACACATGGCAACCAAGAAGGGTGCATCCAGCTCCGCGAACGGTCGTGACTCCGAGTCCAAGCGCCTCGGCGTCAAGCGCTTCGGCGGCCAGCAGGTCAAGGCCGGCGAGATCCTCGTCCGTCAGCGCGGCACCAAGTTCCACCCGGGCGACAACGTCGGCCGCGGCGGCGACGACACGCTGTTCGCTCTGACCGAGGGTTCCGTCCAGTTCGGCATCAAGCGCAAGCGCCGCATTGTCAACATCGTCCCCGCTGACGGTGAGGGCGTGTCCTCCGAGGTCCTCGAGGCCGCAACCGAGGCCAACCTTGTTGAGAATGAGGTCGTTGAGGAGAAGTCCGCTTCCGCAACCGCTTAAACGAGGCTTGAGCGTCATGCGCCGGTGAACCCAGCTGGGTTTTCCCGGCGCTTTTCGCTTAATGCTAACAAGAGAACACGTGCAGCACCGTGCGAAAGGAGCACCACCATGGCACAGTTCGTTGATCAAGCTGTCCTGCACCTGCAGGCCGGCGACGGCGGTCACGGCTGTGTTTCCGTGCACCGCGAGAAGTTCAAACCGCTCGGCGGACCCGATGGTGGCAACGGCGGGCACGGCGGCGACATTATTCTGGTGGTGTCCCCGCAGGTGCACACCCTCTTGGACTTCCAGTACCGCCCGCACTTGAAGGCAAAGCGCGGCGGCAACGGCGAGGGCGACAACCGCAACGGCGCCCGCGGTGAGGACTTGGTGCTCGAAGTACCGGTGGGCACCGTCGTGCGCGATGCGGACGGAGAGATCCTGGCTGACTTGAATGCGCCGGGCATGCGGTTCATCGCCGCTGAGGGCGGCTATGGCGGACTGGGCAACGCCGCGCTAGCGACCGCCAAGCGCAAAGCGCCCGGGTTCGCGCTCAAAGGTGAGCCGGGCCAAGCCCACGATCTCATTCTGGAACTGAAGTCCATGGCCGATGTCGGCCTGGTCGGCTTCCCGTCGGCGGGCAAGTCTTCGCTCATCTCCACTCTGTCGGCGGCGAAGCCAAAGATCGCGGACTATCCGTTCACCACGCTGCAGCCGAACCTGGGCGTGGTGGATGTCGGACACGACACCTTCACCATTGCTGATGTGCCGGGTCTGATCCCCGGCGCGAGCCAAGGCAAGGGCCTGGGCTTGGACTTCTTGCGCCACATCGAGCGCACCGCCGTGCTCGTCCACGTCGTCGACTGCGCCACGCTCGAGCCAGGCCGTGACCCGCAGTCCGATATCGAAGCGCTTGAGGCAGAGCTGGATTCCTACGCCGAACTCATCGAGGCCGAGAGCCACGAATCGGGCCTGGGGGATTTGCGGGAACGCCCCCGCATCATTGTCCTCAACAAGATCGACATTCCGGACGCCCGCGAACTGGCCGAGTTCCTCCATGACGACCTCGCAGAGCGCTTCAGCTGGCCGATCTACACCATCTCCACGGCTACTCATGAGGGGTTGGAGGAGCTGAAGTGGGCGCTGTGGGACGTTGTCAAGCAATCGCGCGCTACCCGCCCCAAGGTCGAAACGGCGACGCACCGTGAGGTCATCCGCCCGCGCGCTGTGGACCACCGTGACGAGATCACCGTCGTCCCAGACCCCGAGTTCCCGGGTGCGTGGATGGTGGTCGGTGACAAGGTCGACCGGTGGATCCGCCAGACCGACTTCGAGAACGATGAGGCTGTGGGCTACCTGTCGGACCGCCTCAACAAGGCCGGTGTCGAGGACCAGCTGCGTGAGCTCGGTGCGAACGAGGGCGACACCGTGACCATCGGCGACATTTCCTTCGACTGGGAGCCGTCCATCGGTGGCGATCCGACGCTCGCAGGCCGTGGCCAGGACGCGCGTTTGGGTGGTACGCAGCGTGCGTCGGCAGCCGAACGCAAGCGCGCATCCCAGGCTCGCCGCGGACTCATCGACGAGTACGACTTCGGCGATGACCTGCTTGACCGCCGCGAAGCCGACCGCGAGCGCTGGCAGGGCTAAATGAATCTTCGCCGTGACATCGCCACAGCCAAGCGCATCGTGGTCAAGCTGGGCACGAGCTCGCTTGTCGACGAATCATCGGCCGTCTCCCAAGCCAAGATCGACCGCATTGTCGACGCGATCGAATCCCGCATTGCCTGCGGCAGCGACGTTATTGTTGTCTCTTCGGGTGCGATTGCGGCGGGCATGACGCCACTCGGGCTGAAAACCCGCCCGCAGGACTTGGCGACAAAGCAGGCCGCTGCCGCCGCCGGCCAGATCCACTTGGCGCAGTCGTGGGGCCAATCGTTCGCCCGCTATGGCCGGACGATTGGCCAGGTGCTGCTCACCCAGTCCGACGCCGGTGTGCGTGAACGCGCCCGCAACGCCCAGCGCACCATCGACCGGCTGCGGCAGCTGGGATCGGTGCCGATTGTGAATGAGAACGACACGGTGGCGACGTCGGAAATGCGCTTCGGCGACAATGACCGGCTCTCCGCGATCGTGGCCACGCTGATCTCCGCCGACGCACTGATTTTGCTTTCCGACGTCGACGGCCTCTACGACCGCAACCCCGCCGACCCAGCCGCGAACTTCATCGATGAGGTCCGCAGCGGCAAAGCCCTAGACGGGGTCGTCGCAGGAGACGGCGGGCGCTTCGGCACCGGCGGCATGGCCTCGAAGGTCTCGGCAGCCCGCTTAGCTACTCGTGGGGGAGTTCCGGTTCTGCTCACCTCCGCGGAGAAGATCGAAGAGGCGCTGAGCGATGCCCAGGTAGGGACCGTGTTCCACACCCGGCCCGATTCGCGCCTGTCCGCGTGGAAGTTCTGGGCACTCTACGCCGCTGACGCCGAGGGCATCCTGCGCCTGGACGAAGGCGCGGTCAAAGCTGTCACACGTGGCGGAACGTCGCTGCTCGCAGTCGGCATCACTGGTGTCGAAGGCGAGTTCCACGCCGGGAACATCGTGGAGATTCTCGGGCCGGACGGCCAAGCAATTGGCCGTGGTGAAGTCGCCTACGGTGCGGCCGAGCTGCAAACGATGCTGGGCAAGCACACCGACGAGCTGCCTGCGCACCAGCGGCGGGCTGTTGTTCACGCGGACTATCTGTCCAACTACGCGTCGCGCCTATAGCGAGGTACGTTCAGGCCGTAAATCACTGCCGCCGAAACAGCAATGGGCGGTGTAAGGACGGAGCTAGATTTTTATTATCGCCTTTCGCTGCGCTGGCGCAGCGTTTCCGCAGGTCAGATTTCAGCGGCGGGGTCAGAAGGCGATACTAAAAATGTAGATTCGCCCCCAACCGGGCCGCCCGCAGCTATCCGCCGGCGTCCACTCGCCGCGCTACCTGCGCCCGAAAACTCTTATAGGCTCGAATCCATGAAGTTCGCTATGCTGCCGAAACCGTGGCCCCGTGCCGTTGCCGAGCTTGAGGCTGCCGGTCACGAGCACGTCGATATCGGTTCCGCACCGGACGTGCTCGTCTATCACGGGGGAGCGGACGGTTTCCCGGAGCAGCTGCCGGAGAGTGTGCAGTTCGTGCAGTTCGCGTGGGCGGGTGTTGATGCCCTCGATGAGGCCGGGGTGATGCGCAATTCTGGTGTGCGCTGGGCCAATGCCGCGGGGCTGTATGACGATACGGTCGCCGAAACCACCCTCGCGCTTATCCTGGGCATCTTGCACCAGTTCCCGCGCGTGAAATCCGACGGGTCGACCACTCGCGACATCGCCTACGAGACGCGCTACCTTATCGAGGACATGACAGTGGCGGTCATTGGTGCCGGTGGAATCGGTAAGAAACTCATTGAATTCCTCTGTCCATTCCGCCCGCATGTGGTTGCAGTGAACCGCTCCGGCCGTCCTGTTGACGGCGCCGACGAGACTATCGCCATGGCCGATGCTGGCGACGTGTGGGGCCGCGCTGACGTGGTGGTTCTGCTCGCCCCACTGACGAAGGACACCCGCGGCATGGTGGACGCTGACGTGTTGGCGCAGATGAAGGACACCGCTGTGCTGGTGAATGTGGGCCGTGGGCCGCTCGTGGTCACCGATGACCTTGTGGAGGCACTACAAAACGGCAGGATTGGCGGTGCGGCGCTGGATGTCACTGATCCGGAACCGCTGCCGGCCGATCACCCGCTGTGGGAGCTGGACAACTGCCTGATCACGCCGCATGTGGCGAATATTCCGCGCGTGGGCAAGGAGCGCATCGGTGGGTTGACATTGTCCAACTGGGAAGCGCTCGAACGCGGTGACGAGATGCCGACCGAAGTCGACGTGGAGGCTGGGTACTAGCGCTAGTCTTGGTCAGCATGACTATTACGCCTGAGCGCGCCGCCGAGCGCGACGATGTCCTCGCGAAAGCCCGCGCCGCGAAGGCCGTCGCACCCAGGCTGGCCACTTTGCCAACGCCGGAGAAGGACGCGCTGCTCCACGCCGCGGCCGACGAGTTGATTGCGCGCACCGACGACATTCTTGCGGCGAACCAGCGCGACATCGAAGCTGGCCGCGAGGAGGGCTTGGATGAGGCGCTCATCGACCGGCTGGCCGTGAGCGCGGAACGCATCGAAGGCATCGCCAGCGGCCTGCGCCAGGTCGCAGGTTTGAAGGATCCGGTGGGGGAGGTGCTGCGCGGCGGCATCATGCCCAACGGCATCACGATGAAGCAGGTCCGCGTGCCGCTCGGTGTGATGGGCATGGTGTATGAGGCGCGCCCCAACGTCACTGTCGATGCCTTCGGCTTGGCGCTGAAATCCGGGAATGTGGCGCTGCTGCGCGGGTCGAAGTCGGCGCGCCAGTCTAACGCCGCACTGGTCGGCATCCTCCAGGACGTCGCGGCATCCCGCGGCTTGCCGCGTGAGATCGTTCAGCTTTTGCCGTGCGATACGCACGATTCGGTTCAGGACCTCATCACCGCTCGCGGGCTTGTGGACGTGGTCATTCCCCGCGGCGGCGCTCGGCTCATCGAAGCTGTGGTGACTAATGCGACTGTCCCTGCCATTGAGACCGGCACCGGCAACTGCCACTTCTACATCGACCGCGACGCGGATCTGGATTCTGCCATCGAGATGCTGCTCAACGGCAAGACGCGGCGTGTTTCGGTGTGCAATGCCACAGAGACGGCGCTTATCGACGCTGCCTTGCCCGCTACCGACCAACTCCGCATCATTACTGCGCTGCAGGAGGCTGGGGTGAGGGTGCACGGAGACGTCGACAAGCTCTCAGCGCTGGGTGCGTGCGACATTGCTCCGGCGACGGACGCTGACTGGGCGGATGAGTACCTCTCGATGGACATTGCCGTGCAGATTGTGGACGGTGTCGGCGGCGCGATCGAGCACATCGCGCGCTTTTCGACGATGCACACCGAAGCCATCGCGTCTCTGAATGCGATTACTTTGCAGAAGTTCGCTGCGGAGGTGGATGCAGCGGCCGTCATGCTCAACGCGTCCACCGCGTTCACTGACGGGGAGCAATACGGAATGGGGGCAGAAATTGGAATCTCCACCCAGAAGCTGCACGCCCGCGGACCGATGGCGTTACCAGAGCTGACCAGCACAAAGTGGATCCTCGAGGGGGCTGGGCACACGCGAGTCTGACTGGAGTTTTGCCCCCGCGGGGGTAACGGCGCGACGTGCTTCGCAGGGCCGCAGGGGGCGGTAACCACGGCCGTTACTGCATCAGCCCGTCCCAATGGGGCAATTTAATTTCAGGCCGTTTCGGATCTTGGGTTGGTCGAGTAAGATACCGGTAGGTTCACCGCACTTGGTTATCCGTACGCACCCCCTGAATAGAAGGAATTTGTATGCGATCTGCACGTAAGCTTGCAGTGGCGACAGTTGCGCTAGTAACGAGCATGTCGCTGATGTCGGTTGCACAGGCTGAGGAGGCTACGGACACCTCGGAGGGTCTCTCCGTCGCCCCGTCTAGCTTGGCCCCGTCTAGCTCCGTCTCGTCCAGCTCCGCTAAGCGGAACGCTGACTCGTCTTCGGTGTCTTCGTCAGGCTCGTCTCAGTCGGAGCCGGAGCCGGAGTCGGATTCGCCGGATAAGGACACGCCTGCACCCGCAGTTTTGGTCATTGAGGATGAGGTGTACGGAAAGGTGGGCAACGAGTACAAGAAAGGAATACCCGTTGAGTCCCCGGGCATGATTTCCATGCCGACCCCGGCACCGGGCATCGCAAAGAAACCAGCACCGGATGCCGTAAAGAAACCAGCACCGGACCCGGCACCGATTGTTGTCACGGCTGTCGCCTCTGTGCTGCTGGTCTTCGGCGGTATGATGGCAGTCTTCAAATCGATGTTCCCCACCGCCAAATTTACGGTGTACGGGATGCCGGATGGCACCTTAGAGCCCTACCAGAAGAAGTAACCTACGTACAGCCTGGTTAGATTGGCCTCAATGAACCCAGAAGCCTTTCCTACCGAGAACTCCCACCACCCCAACATTTCAGAGACAAGCAACTCTGGTGCGGGTGGTGGGAGTGGTGTTTCCGGCCCGCGCCGGATTGGAATCATGGGCGGGACTTTCGATCCGATCCATAACGGCCACCTCGTAGCGGCCAGTGAAGTCGCCGACATCTTCGACCTTGAAGAAGTGGTGTTCGTGCCTACGGGCGAGCCGTGGCAGAAGGCTGACAGGAATGTCTCCGACGCGGAGGACCGCTACTTGATGACGGTCATCGCGACTGCGTCGAACCCCCGCTTTCACGTCTCCCGTGTGGATGTGGATCGGCCGGGGCCGACATACACCGTCGATACGCTGCGCGATTTGGCCCAGCTCTACCCGGGCGATGACTTGTTCTTCATTACGGGAGCTGACGCGTTGGCTTCCATTATGTCGTGGCGTGACTGGGAGCAGATGTTTGATCTCGCCGAGTTTGTCGGCGTCACCCGCCCGGGATACGAGCTGGCGGAGGACATGCTGCCGGAGGTGCACCAAGAGCGCACGCATCTCATCGAGATCCCCGCGATGGCTATCTCCTCGACGGACTGCCGTGAACGCGCCGCTGACGGACGCCCGGTGTGGTACTTGGTGCCGGACGGGGTTGTCCAGTACATCGCGAAGAACAACATGTACGTCGGGTGGAAATGACCACCTGCCACATGGGAGAATACACACTGCCCATCACCGCACGTAAGGACCTGAACGTTTGACTGCTTCGGATACTGCCCGCGAACTTGCCGTCGTCGCCGCAAAGGCGGCGGATGAGAAGCTCGGCCGAGACATCGCCGTCATCGATGTCTCGAATGTCTTGGCCATCACCGATGTTTTCGTGATCGTCTCGGCTGACAATGAGCGCCAGGTCGCCGCGATTGTCGACGAGATTGAAGATGCGCTGACTAAAGCTGGTGCCGAGCCAAAGCGTCGCGAAGGTAACCGCGAGTTCCGCTGGGTACTGCTAGATTACGGTTTGTTTGTGGTGCACGTGCAGCGCGATGCAGAGCGTGAGTTTTACGGCTTGGACCGCCTGTACACGGACTGCCCGCTCATTGAGGTCGAAGGCATCGATCCGCCGCAGCGCCCCGGCGCGTTCACCGATGACGCGGGGGTGCGCAACCTCGAATCCATCGAGGACCTTCCGCTCGCCGGCGAGGGCCCTGCCAGCGACGATCTGTAGGAACCCCGCTATGACCCCCACGCGACGCCTGATCATGCTGCGCCACGGCCAGACCACGTATAACGCTGGTCGGCGCATGCAGGGGCAGCTGGACACGCCGCTGTCGGAGATCGGCATTGAGCAGGCGCGTGCGGCCGCGAGGTGGGTCAAAGACCATGAGCACCCGGTGGTCAAAATCGTCTCGTCTGATTTGATTCGCGCTCGCGACACCGCAGAGATCATCGCGGAACAGCTCGGCATTGACGTGGAGCTGGATCCGCGCCTGCGTGAGACGCACTTGGGTTCGTGGCAGGGGATGACGCACCACGACGTCGACGCGGAGTTCGCTGGTGCCCGCGCGTCATGGCGCAACAATCCAGGCTGGGCTCCGCCGGGCGGCGAGTCGCGTCTCGACGTTGCGGCGCGTGCGCGCCCGCTTATCGACGATCTGATGAACACCTTCCAGGACTGGGACGGCAACACAGTTCTTTTTGTTGCCCACGGCGGCACGATCTCGGCGTTGACGTCGAACCTGCTCGGTTTCGACGTCTCCCAGTATCCGCTGCTCAAAGGGTTGAACAACACCAACACCTCCCAGTTGATGGCCCGGCCCCGCTTCGAGGGCGCCCAGACTGCCGGTGGCTTCGTCTCTCCCGTTAACCTTGATGACGTGCAGTGGTACCTGGAGGCCTGGAACCAGGGGTTGGCGCGCTGATGGCTATCCGGGTGGTCACTGACAGCGCGTCCGGTATCCCGCAGGACATGGCAGACGAGCTGGATATCACGGTTCTTGACCTGCACGTCATGAATGACGATGAGGACAAGGAAGACACCACGTCCGGGCTGAGCTCCCTGGAGCTCGCTGCCGCGTATGCCCGCCAGTTGGAACGTGGCGGGGACGACGGGATTGTCGCGTTGCATTTGTCGAAGCGTCTGTCCTCGACATGGTCGGCGGCGGTGAGTGCCTCAGCTGTCTTCGGCGACCTCGTACGCGTGGTGGACACTAATTCTGCTGGCATGGGCGTGGGGACGGCCGCTGTCATCGCCGCGGCCTTTGCCCGTGCGGGCGCGGAACTCGACGGGTGTGTGGCCGCCGCCGAAGGGACACTCGCCTTGACCGAGACGTGGCTCTACCTGCCGCAGCTCGATGAAATCCGCCGCTCCGGCCGCATCTCCGCCACCACAGCTGTCCTGTCTGCGGCGCTGCTGGCCACGAAGCCGATTCTGCGGCTGAACGACGGCAAGCTGGAGCTGGCTATAAAGACGCGCACGCAGTCGAAGGCGTTCAGCAAACTCGTCGGCCATGTGGCGCAGCGCGCTGACGACATGGCTGTCTGGGCTGCAGTCCAATACAGCGGTGATAAGGAGGCTGCCGACACGCTGCGCGATGCGCTCGAGGAGGCTCTTCCGGAAGGCTCCACGGTAGGGGTGTACCCGATGACCGATGTGATCACCGCGCACACAGGTGAGGGTGCGATCGGGTTGACGGTCCTGTTTGCCACACCTGCCGTCGATTAGCGCTCAGGGGCCCTCAGAGCTGTGGCGTTCTTGGGCTTTGTGGATAACCTCAGCGGTTCGGTGACGTGTCATCACGGTTATCCACAGGAGAAACAATGGGGGCTTCACGCGGCGCTGACACGCGCATACCTTGAGCGGCATGACCACGACGAAGGCAGCTGAACGCCTCAAAGAACTAGCGCGGCCGACGGGGGAAGAAGACGTCATGCGCGTCGAGTACCCCGAAGCGCGCCTGACCGTCACGCCCCGGCAGGCCGGGGTAGCGGTGGCTGTCGTGGCCGCCCTTGTCATCGGCTGGTTCTTGCTGCGCGACGGGCCATCGTCAGCAGAATCGTTGGAACCGCAGTGGTCAGCGTCCGAAACCGAAGACGCAGCCAGTCCCGAAATCATCGTCGTGTCGGTGGTGGGTGCTGTGGAGAATCCAGGGTTGGTCACGCTCGACAACGGAGCACGCGTGGCAGATGCACTGGAGCAGGCATCCCCACTCCCCGAGGCGGACACGATGACGCTCAACTTGGCCCAGTTGCTTGTCGACGGTCAACAAATCCACGTCCTTGCGCACGGGGAATCCCCACCGCCCCCGCCTGCAGGCGACCCAGCGGGAGGCCCCGGGGGAGCCGGAAGCGGGGGTGCTTCAGGCGGTGGGATCTCATTGAATTCCGCTTCTGCCGGTGAACTGACTGAGTTGCCCGGGGTTGGTGAAGCTACTGCCGCGGCCATCGTCGCTCATAGGGAAGCTAACGGGCCTTTCACGGCTGTGGAGCAGTTGATGGATGTCAAGGGCATCGGCCCGGCGAAGTTCGACGCGGTCAAGGACCTAGTGACCCTCTAACGAGAACCGGGCAAGAGGGGGAGGGGAGAATGTCCGAGCTGCGTCTTGTGCCCGCCGCCGCGGCAGTGTGGGCCGTGACTCTCGTGGCCATTATGTTCGGGATCCAGGCTGGGGCGCTGCTGGTGGTTGCCATCGCGCTGGCAGCTCTCGCGCTCCGACAACCAGGGCATGCCATGCTCACTGCTGGGTTAGGCGCGTGCGCACTGGCGGTGACATGGGCGCGGATTGTCGCGGCCCAGGCGTATGAGATCGGGCACACTGTCGTCGGGACCATCAGTGGCACACCACGGGAAGTGACCGGCGGGGGTTGGCTGATGAAGTTGTCCGTGAACGGGTATCCCGCGGCGATTCCGGTGTTCACGGAGACGGTGCCGGATGGCGCTGCTGCTGGATCCCTCGTGGAGGTGTCGGGCCAGGTGGGGGAGAGCAGCCGACCCGGGGTGGGGACGGTTGTCATCAACGGGGACGTGGCCGTGCTCGGGCCACCAACAGGGTTCGCCGCCTGGGCGGATGACGTGCGGGAGAAGTTCGCGGCCGCTGTCGAGAACGCTGTAGGCGAGCATGCCCAAGGCCTCATCCCCGGCATGGTTCTCGGAGATGTCTCACTGCAATCCGCCACAGAGCAGCAAGCGTATGTCGATACGGGCCTGAGCCACTTGAGCGCGGTGAGCGGAGCGAACTGCATGTACGTCGCTACATCGGCTTTATTGGCGGCGCGGATGATGCGGGCGGGTTTGCGCGTGCAGCTCGTCGCCGCTGGGGGTGCGCTGCTCGTCTACGCGGGACTGGTCGGACCGGAACCGAGCGTGTTGCGCGCGTCTGTGTCGGGCTTGGTCGGGTTTGTGGCGGTGATTAGTTCAACCCGGGCCGAGCCCATCCACGCACTGTGCCTGTCCGTCATCGGTCTAGTGTTGGTCGACTCGGATCTCGCCGTGGACTTCGCTTTTGCTCTTTCGGTGGCGGCGACAGCCGGCATCGTCGCGGTATCACCGCTCTTCTACCGGATGCTCGCACCCCTTGGATGGCCGGACATTCTCAACCGGGCACTATCGGTAGCGTTGGCAGCCGATTTGGCTACCGCCCCAATCATCGCGGGGATGGTGGGACGGGTCTCCGTGGTGTCTGTGATATCCAACGTTGTGGTCAGCCCCGTCACGGGGGCGGTGACGGTGCTGGGCATGGCGGCAGCGATCCTCGCACAGATTCATCCTTCCCTCGCGGCACCGGTGCTGTGGGTCATCGCGCCTATGGCGGGGTGGATCCGCGCTGTGGCCGAGATCGGTGCGGGGCTACCGGGCGCGACTGCCCGCGCCGCGCCACTGGTGGTGGTTGTGTGTTACGGATGGATCATCGCGGGCTTTTGGGCCAGGCGGCCGAGACTGACCGTGGCGTGCGGGGCGGTAGTTCTCACCATCGCAGTAGCCGGAGGAACCACGAACTCCCCGGGGTGGCACGATCCAGGGGATGTTGACGCAGAACAGGCACATGTCGTGAACACAGAAGAGGACGTGGAGCCGGTTCCACCCGGCACGACATTGGTGGTCGTGCTTGATCGGGAAGCTGGCCAACAGTCACGGCCGGTGTTCACCCGCAGCGGCATTCCGGTCATCTACACAGGACGGGAGGGCATACAATGACGGTCATGCTCCACCCGGTCCACTTCGTCGTCGGCGAGGATGACTTCCTCGCTGAGCGCGCGACGCAGAACATCATCGCCCAGGTCAGCCCAGCCGCCGAGGTGACCACTCTGCGCGCCGGGGACGTCACCGAGGGTGAGTTGCTGCAGGCGACCAGCCCCTCGTTGTTCGCCGAAGAGCGCGTCGTAGTCATCAAAGACACCGACCTCGCCGGCAAAGAGCCCACCGAGCTGTTACTCCAAGCGGCCGTGGATCCCGCGCCGGGCATGACATTGATCATCGTGCACAGCGGCAAGGGGCGTAATAAGTCCTACGTGCAGAAGTTCCGCAAGGCGGCGGAAGTCCACGCTGCGGACTCGCTGAATCAGCGCGACCGCCAAGGTTGGGTGATGAATGAATTCCGCAGCCATGGCATCCGCCCCACCCCCGACGTCGTCGGGGCGCTGCTCGAATCGGTCGGCTCGGATCTACGTGAGCTCGCCTCTGCGATCGCGCAGTTGGTGGCCGACACCAAAGACGCGAGCGGCACCAACAGTGAGATCACAGTCGCCGACGTGCGGGCCTACTACACCGGCGTGGCCGAGGTGTCCGGCTTCGATATCGCCGACCAAGCCGTTGCCGGGCGCACAGACCGCGCACTGGCGAGCACTCGGCGCGCGCTGCAATTGGGCATAAGCCCGGTAGCGATCGCGGCAGCGTTGGCGCACAAGGTGGGCGACATCGCCAAGCTCTACCAGACTCGCGGCAACCCGGACCAGGTCGCGCGCACCATCGGCATGAACCCGTATGTGGCCAAGAAGACAATGCAGATTGCCCGCGGCTGGTCGGGGGACGCGGTGAGCCGGGCGGTCATCATCGTCGCGGAACTCGACGCGGAGGTCAAAGGCCAGGGTGGTGACCCGGACTTCGCCATCGAGGACGCAGTGCGCCGCATCGCCCAGCTCGCCGCCTAACGGTGCGTGCTATTCTGCGGACCGTGACCGACAACCAGCAGATCCCAGACGATGTTCAAGAGTTCGCCACCCGCCTGTTCAACATGGCGCGTACCGGCGACATGACACTGCTGGACTACGTTAACCAGGGCGTTGACCCGGATTTGAGCAACCAGGATGGCAATAGTTTGCTCATGCTCGCCGCCTACGCGGGCCAGCTGGAGGTGGTGCGCGGGTTGATTGCGTGCGGGGCGGACGTCGATAAGCAAAATGCGCGTGGGCAGTCTCCGCTCGCAGGCGTTGTGTTCAAGAAGGAGGACGCGATCGTGCAGGTGCTTATCGACGCTGGAGCTGACCCGCACGCTGGCGCCCCCTCCGCCATCGACACCGCTCGGATGTTTGGCCGCGACGACTTGGTGGAGTTGATGGGCGGGTGAATCCCGCCGACTTCGCGGTCCTCTTCCTGCTCAATCTCGCCGGGGTGATCACCCCGGGGCCGGATGTCGTCCTGATCACGCGGCTGGCCACTCGGTCGCGCAAGCACGCCGCGGCGGCATCGCTCGGTACCTCGCTGGGCGCGTTGATGTGGATCACTCTCACTGTGCTTGGCGCGGCGGCGGTGTTGACGGCGTTTCCGCGCGTGCTGGTGCTGCTGCAGGTCATCGGCGGAGCCTGGATTGTGCTCATGGGGGTAACGATGCTGCGGCAGGGCATGCGTGACCGCGGCCAACCGCCTGCAGATCTTCAGGACGCCGTAGATCGTCTCGGATCAGTTCGCGCGGCATTCTTTACAGGGCTGGCCACGAACTTGTCCAACCCGAAAATCGTCCTGTTTCTCGCAGCGCTGATTGCCCCGCTTCTGCCGCCGAGCCCGTCGCTTGGCACGGCGCTGCCGGTGATCGTGGCGCTGTGGCTGCCCGCACTGCTGATTTTCCTGCTCATCAGCGTCGTGGTGTCTACCGAACGGGTGCGACGCAGGCTGCTCGGCGCCGGGCCCTCCATAGACATCGGAGCCGGTGCGTTCTTCATCGCGGCCGGCTCCGGATTAGTCATCCGTGGGGTAACGGGTTAGCCCAAGAAGAAGTTCACCGTCTCGCGGGTGGCGCTCGGGTTGGTGAACCAGGTGTGGCCGCCGCCGCTGACCTTCTGCACCTGGGTCTTCGCCTTGCACCCCTGCGGGTCGAAGACAGTGGTGTTGCCAACCCGGCGGTTGTTCACGCTGTTCATGTTGCAGCCGTTCTTCCCGCCGAAGTCCCAGAAGACACTGCGCACGTCGCGGTACTGCCCGCCGTGGCGGTTTCCGCCGTTGTAGGAGACTATGTCGTCATTGTCGGCGTGCATGATGAGTGTTTTCACACGGCCCGAGGCGCAGTTGGTCACCGTCGGGTTGTAGTACGCGCCGGAGACACCGGCCACGCCGTCGACCAGGTCAGGGGCATGGCACGCCAGAGCGAGCGCCATGCCACCGCCATTAGACAAGCCCGCCGCGTAAACACGGCTACGGTCGACGTTGTGGGTGCGCGCCAGGTCGTTGACCACCGCGCGGGTGTAAGTGACGTCGGTATTCACGGACGTGTTGGCGTACGGTGCACCGCCCCAGGCGTTGTTGACGCCCTGGGCGTAGACGATGATGGCGCGGCTGCCGGCCGCAGACTCGAACTTCTCATAGCCGCGGGCCTGGTCGGCGCTGTGCTGCCATCCGCCGAAACCGATGATGACGGGGTAAGCCTGGCCCGGGTTGTATCCCTGGGGAACGACCACGGTGTAGTGGCGCTGCATTCCCCCCACCTGGACGGTGCGCTTGATCGTCTGCGAGCCGGCCCCGGCACCCGCCTTGGGCAGGAAATCCAACAGGTCAGAAGACATCTGCGTCAGCTGGTTCAGGTTCGTCTGGGAGGACAGGTTAGGGATGTCCGAAGAGCTTTGCGTACCCGCTGCGGGCACCCCTGCTGCGACGCTGAGTGCAGCCGCCATGAGTGCTGCTGCACCCCGTCGTTTAAAATTCATGAGGGGATCATACGACGGGGCCCCCGGGCTGTCACTTTAACCCCCGCGAATTCATCAAACTTTCAGCAAAAACCCGCCCACCGCAGTTGCGGAGGGCGGGTAAGCGGTGAACGCAGCCGGAGCTTAACCGAGCTTGTTCAGGGCGCGGGCCATGTTGGACTTCTTGTTGGCAGCGTTGTTGCGGTGGAAGACACCCTTGGACACTGCCTTGTCCAGCTTGCGGGAAGCAACACGCAGCTGCTCTTCAGCGCCTGCCTTGTCGCCGGCCTCAACAGTCTCGTTGAACTTGCGGATCTCGGTGCGCACTGCGGAACGGACTGCCTTGTTGCGCTGGCGGCGCTTCTCGTTGGTGAGAACGCGCTTCTTCTGCTGCTTGATGTTAGCCATGAAAAATACCTCTTAGCTTTGTGATGATCTTGTGCGATTCTGTACGCACCTCACGCGAACCCAAGGTCCTGCCCGCGGTCCATGCCGACGTGAAACGGCAAACGGTGCAAACAACGTGAACACCCTAGCAGTGCGACCCCCGCGCACCCAAAACGGTGAAGACGAGCTATGCCCAGTCGAAGCGCTTGCGCAAGTGCTCAGCCACGCGCTCGAAGCGCCGCGCCGGGAATAGGGCACCGCGACGGCGCAGGTCTGTTTCCGGAATGGACAGCGTCTTATCCATGCGCACCCAGCACGGCTCGCCGGAGGGTTTCCACTCGCCGGAACCGATGGGCATCCAGTCTTTTTCGTCAGCGTGGTTCTCGTCGGCGGAGATGAGCAGGCCCAGCACGTCGTGGCGGTCGCGGCCGACAACGAGCATGGAGCGCTCCTTCGGTGGGGTGGTGGGCACGTTGAACCACACGACCTCCCCGGGCTCGGCTTGGCCGTCCATGTCGGGAGCGTAGAAAATGCTGCGGGCAATGTCGCCGGTGGGCACGACACGGGTGCGGGCTGCGCGGCGGTGCTGGTTCGCCTCGGTGTACCCGAGGCGCTCATTGATCAAGTCCAGACCTTGATCCAGCGGCGAGGCCTCTTTATCCCGTTTGTCCCGGTTTTTCACCCACCGGAGAAGGCCGCGTTCGTCCGCGGAATCTGCCGATTCGCGGCGCCACAACTTCATAGCCACCTAGCCTAATGCCCGACAGATTCCGGAACAAGCATTTATGCGTCGGTGAATCATGGTGTCCGTGGCAGAGCTCTCGGGCCGGGTAGGCGCTGAGTCTGTGGTTGCCGGCACTGCGGTAAGGTGACCTGCGTGGCTAGGGCAACAAATTTCGCGTTGGAGACGTTCACGGATCCGTCCAAGATCCGCAACTTCTGCATTATCGCGCACATCGACCACGGCAAGTCGACGTTGGCGGACCGCATCCTGCAGCTGTCCAATGTTGTCGACGCGCGCGATATGCGCGACCAATACCTCGACAACATGGATATCGAGCGCGAACGCGGCATCACCATCAAGGCGCAGAACGTCCGCCTGCCGTGGATCCCAACCAGCGGACCCCACGAAGGGGAACAGGTCATCCTGCAGATGATCGATACCCCGGGCCACGTGGACTTTTCCTACGAAGTCTCTCGTTCGCTCGATGCGTGCGAGGGCGCCATTTTGCTTGTCGACGCAGCCCAAGGCATTGAAGCCCAGACCCTGGCCAACCTCTACATGGCCATGGAGAACGATCTGGAGATCATCCCGGTCCTGAACAAGATCGACTTGCCGGCCGCTGACCCGGAAAAGTACGCCGAGGAAATCGCCCACATCATCGGCTGCGAACCGGATGAGGTGCTGCGCGTTTCAGGAAAGACCGGCATGGGTGTGCCGGAGTTGCTGGATAAGGTCGTGGAACTGATTCCGCCACCGTCCTCACGGAGTGAAGACGGTGAAACTAACGACGCCGACGCGCCCGCCCGCGCGCTGGTTTTCGACTCTGTCTACGACACCTACCGCGGTGTGGTCACCTACATCCGCATGATGGACGGCAAGCTCGAGTCCGGCCAAAAGGTGAAGATGATGAACACCGGGGTCCAGCACGAGATCCTGGAAATCGGCATTGTCTCGCCGACCATGCAAAAGGCAAAGGGGCTCGGCCCGGGCGAGGTCGGCTACCTCATCACCGGCGTGAAAGACGTCCGCGAGACCCGTGTGGGCGATACTGTCACCTGGGCGAACAAGGGTGCCGACGAGCCGCTCGAGGGCTTCGAAGACGTCAAGCCCATGGTCTACTCGGGGCTGTTCCCCGTGTCCCAGGAAGACTTCCCCACGTTGCGCGAGAGCCTGGAAAAGCTGCAGCTTAACGACGCTTCTTTGACCTGGGAGCCCGAGACCTCCGTCGCCCTCGGCTTCGGTTTCCGCTGCGGATTCCTGGGCCTGCTGCACATGGAAATCACCCGCGACCGCCTCGAGCGCGAATTCGACCTAGACCTGATCTCCACCGCGCCGAGCGTGACCTACCGCGTGGTGGCGGAAGACGGCACCGAGCAGCTCGTGCACAACCCCTCCGACTGGCCCGGCGGCAAGTTGCAGGAGGTCTACGAGCCCGTTGTCAACATGACCATCATCGTCCCGCAGGAATTCGTGGGCACGACGATGGAGCTGTGCCAGTCCAAGCGCGGCACCATGAAGAACATGGAGTTCCTCTCCGAGGAGCGTGTGGAGCTGCGCTACATCATGCCGCTCGGTGAGATCATCTTCGACTTCTTCGACATGCTCAAGTCCCGCACGAAGGGCTACGCCTCCCTCAACTACGAGGATGCCGGCGAGCAGGAAGCAGACCTGGTGAAGGTCGACATTCTCCTCCAGGGCGAGCCGGTGGATGCGTTCTCTGCGATTGTCCACCGCGACTCCGCGCAGTGGTACGGCAACAAGATGACCAAGAAGCTCAAAGAGCTCATTCCGCGCCAGCAGTTCGAGGTGCCCGTCCAGGCCGCCATCGGCTCGAAGATCATCGCCCGCGAGAACATCCGTGCGCTGCGCAAGGACGTTTTGTCCAAGTGCTACGGCGGTGACATCTCCCGTAAGCGCAAGCTGCTGGAGAAGCAGAAGGCCGGTAAGAAGCGCATGAAGAACATCGGCTCGGTCACCGTGCCGCAAGAAGCGTTCGTCGCGGCGCTGTCGACCGACGAGGAATAGTGATCCGGCTCTTCGCTGCACTGTTTCCTTCGGAGGAAGCGCGCGAGCACCTCGTTGCGGCGCTGCGTCCAATCAGGAAATTCTCCCGGCAGGAGATCCGCTGGACCGACCCCGACAACTGGCACGTGACCCTGGCGTTCTACGGCGATCAGCCGAACGATGGAGCTCAGATTAGTGAGCACCTCGCACAGGTGAGCGCTTTCCATACCGCGCCGACGTTGCACGTCTCCGGCGCCGGGGCGTTTGAGCAGAGGACATTGTGGATGGGGCTCGGGGGCGACCCGATCAAAGAGCTCATGGCCGAGTGCGCCCTGCCGGATATGGATGTGAGACAGCGGCCGCACATGACGGTCGGCAGGGCCGGGAAACGCTCCCGCGACCCTTACGCCATCCCGGACATCGTCCGCGCATTGTCTGTCTACCGCGGCCCGGAATTCACCTGCGATGAACTGTGTCTTGTCCAATCCCACCTCGGGGAAGGTCGCGGCGGAGGGCCCCGCTACGAGGTCCTTGAGCGCTTTCACCTGTAGTACGGCGGCACAGGCGGGTACTGCGCAGGCGGGGGATACTGTGGCTGCTGGTACTGCACCGGTAGAGGATTCCGCGATGGGGGATACTGCAGGGGCTGCGGAACCGGTTGTTGGGGGTGTTGCGGTTGCGGCATCTGGTGCGGCGGAACGTGGCCTTGCAGTGCAGGGTGCGGCGGGTACGGAGGTGGCGCAACGGCGGGGTAGTGCACACCGGGCTGGGGCCGGGCCGGGGCGGGTTCGCGGGCTGGCGGCGAGAAATTCCAGAACACGATGAGCAGAATGGCGAACAGGACCCACGTGGACAGTTCGGAAATGAAGATCAGCGAGGGGCGCTCCGTGATGTCGGCGTCGATTCCCATCAGGGCGTACCACTCGACGGAGATGTTGTTGCCCGCGTGGAAGGCGATGGCCACCTCCAAGCCGCCGGTGCGGTGGACCAGGATGGACGCGAAGACGGCGAAGATGGCGACGAAGAACAGGCCGGCAGGGTCGTAATCGTGGGCTAACACGAAGAAGGGAATGGGCAGCAGGTACGCCAACCAGGGTTTGCGGATCCATGCCCCGACGATCTGCGGTAATGCCCCGCGGTAGATGATCTCCTCCGCGGCGCACTGCAACGGGGTGTAGGCGGCCACGATGAGCAGGATGATGAGGGAACGCTCGTCAAAATCGGGCAAGAAGGTGCCGGTGGAGGCGAAAACGGCATCCAGGAGCGATGTGACGATGTGAAAGGCCGCGACAACGAGCGCGGCCCGCCCGAACAAGCCCCACCGGAATCGGTTGTCCACCGACCACAGTGCACGCGGGCGGCGCCCAGTGATACGCGCCGCGAGAAACGGAGCTGGGATCATCGCAGCCAGGCTGCCGTAGAGCAGGAACTTCACTGCCGGGTCGGATTCGTCGAGTTCTTCGAAGGTACCCCTCAGTGGAAGCGGATAATCGACAGCCACCAGTGCGAACCCGACGACAAGGATGAACGCGAGCATCAAGGCGAAACTAAAGGCTGTCAGCAGGATCAGCTCGATGAACGGGTGCCACGGCGTGTACTTTCCCAGCCGGTGTGTCCGCGCGAGCCGGTGGTAAGGCAAGCTCATGCCTGTCTAACGTTCGGAGTCTGCCGTTTGTTCGCCCGTTTCGGATTCGACATCGGAATCAGGGTCGTCCTCGTCGACTCGGTCGTCGACTTCCTCGCGGGTGTAGCCGTCTTCCCATGTGTCGGTTTCGTAGTCGTAGCCGACGCGGTTGCCGTCTTCGTCATAACGCTCGTACCAGCTGGTGTACTTGTCATCGGAGGAGTCAAAGTCCTTGCCTGCACCGTCACCGTAGCGCGACTCCTTGATTACCAGCTCGAAGTTGTCGCCATAATCCTCAAGGCCGTGCCACACCGCGTACTGCAGCGCGGACTCCGCGTAACGGTCACGGATGGTGTGCGGATCAGTGGTCAGGTCGCGGACGAAGGAGAACAACAGGCCCAACACCACCAGCGAGAAGGGCAGGGCGATCAGCACCGTCAGCGACTGCAGGCCGCTTAGGGCATCCTCGCCGCCGGCCAGCAGCATCACCACGGCCACGCCCATCATGCACAGGCCCCAGAAGATGGAGACCATCTTGTTGGATTCCGGGTCGCCCTTCGAGGACATGGTGCCCATGACCACGGAAGCAGAGTCTGCGGTGGTGATGAAGAAGACGGCCAGGATAGCGATGAGCAGGTAGGGGGTGAAGTTGGATAGCGGAAGCGCGTCGAAAAGCGAGAAAAGCACTTGTTCTGGCGTGGACTCGCCGTCGAACCCGGGGACGCCCTCGCGTGAGAAGGAGATCGCAGTGCCGCCGAAGATGCTGAATGCCAGGATGAGGATGCCGGTAGGCACGGCCACGGTCATGAGGATGAATTCGCGCAGGGTGCGGCCGCGGGAAATTTTTGCCAGGAACGTGCCGACGAACGGCGCCCAGGAGATCCACCATGCCCAGTAGAACGCAGTCCACTCGGATTGGAACGCCAGCGTCTCTTCGCCCCAGGACAGCGAGCGCGACGCCATGTTGAAGAACTCGTGGAAGTAGTACAGCGTGCCCGAGGGGATCAGGTTGATCAGCAACAGGGTGGGGCCGGTGAGGAAGATGAAGAGTATTGACGCGAAAGTCAGCGTGATGTTGGTGTTCGACAGGATGCGGATGCCCTTGGACACACCAGAGACCGCGGAGATGACAAAGCCCAAGGTGAGGGCCCCGATGATGGTCAGCAGGATCGGGTTGCCCACTTCGAGGTCGGTGACAATGCCGAGACCTTCCCCGATTTGCAGGGCGGCGATACCGAGCGATGCCGCGGTTCCGAACAGGGTGGCGGCCACAGCCATGATGTCGATGGTGCGGCTGAGGATGGTGCCGTTGTTCGACTCGCCCATCAGCGGCGCGAAGAGTGAGGACATCAACAGCGGGCGGCCGCGGCGGTAGGTGGAATAGGCGATGGCCGCGCCCACGAGGGAGTAGATCGCCCACGGGTTCAAACCCCAGTGAAAGTTGGACTGGGCGAGCGCTTGGTGCATGGCGGTCTCGGTGCCGGCCTCGTTTGTCAGCGGTGGTGGATCGAGGAAGAATTGCAGCGGTTCAGACGGGCCGAAGAAGAAGATGCCCACGCCGATGCCTGCGGCAAACATCATGGCCACCCACGAGAAGCGGCCGAACTCCGGTTCCTCGTCGTCCTTGCCCAGACGGATCTGGCCCATGCGGCTGAGCGCAATCACCGCAACGAGAAGCACGCAGACGAACATCACGATGTTGAACAGCCATCCGGCGTGCTCCATGCCCCAGGCGAATGCTTCACCTGCTTTCTCCGAAACCGATTCCGGGCTGTAGACACCCCACGCGATGAATCCCACGATGAGCGCTGCCGCGACACCGAAGACGACCTTGTCCACTCCGAATTCGTAGCGCTGCTCTTCAACGCTGATGCCGCGGATCAGACCGGGGTGCATCCCGTCGGGGTACTTGTCTTTGTCGCGGGCCTTCAGGCTGGCGTCGGGGTGCATCACCGAGCGGATCGGCTTCGGCAGGGGGCTGCCGGAGGGCCGTGTGCTTCTCGTGCTGGACATGAAGTATCGCCTTCCTGGGTTTTAGGTGTGCTCAAGATTCAACCAGGTTCTGGCATACTTATCTGATGATCTCCACAATCATCCCCCCGAACGCGCGTACGCGGGAACATACGCTTCAGGTCCCGTGGGACCGCGAGCGCCCGGAGTTGGGCACCTTCGAGCTGTTCGCGCGCGAGCTCTACGCGCACGGGGACGGAGAGAGCCTTCCGCCACTGTTGTTTCTCCAAGGCGGCCCCGGCAACCCCGCACCGCGCTTCATGCAGGGCTGGATTCCGGAGGCGTTGCAGCACTACCGCATCTTCCTCATGGATGAACGCGGCACGGGTCGTTCCGGCAAGATCGACCGCGGCACGCCGGAGCTTATCGACGAACGCATCTTGTCCAAACTCCGCTGTCCCGATGTCGTCGCTGACGCGGAGGATTTGCGCCGGCACCTGGGGTTTGCGAAGTGGGACGTGCTGGGCAACTCGTTCGGCGCGTTGTGCACTGGAAGTTACCTCTCGTGGGCACCGGGCGGCATCGGCCACGCGTATCTCACCGGAGCATTGCCGCAGCTGGGCTGGTCGCCCGAGGTGTACAACGAGGTCACACTCGGCCTTTTCCACGCGCGCATCGAGGACTTCTACGCCACGGTGCCGAATGCGCAAGAGCGCGTCCGGGAGATCTGCGACCATTTGAACAACGTCGAGGAATTCCTGCCCACGGGAGAGCGGCTCACCGCGAACCGTTTCCGTTTCGTCGGTGTTGCGCTCGGCGAGGAGCAGGGTTTTCATTCGTTGGCGATTTTGTTGGAGGAGCCGTTTGACCGCCGTCAAGCGGACAAGCGGTTGCGCAAAGACTTCCTGGCGATGGTCAACGACTTTGTCTCGCTGGAACGCAACCCGCTGTGGGCGGTGCTGCACGAAACGCTCTTTGGCGGGCCGGGGCAGGCGCCGAACTGGGCGGCGGAACGCACGATGGCCGGACGCCCAGGCTTTCGGCTTGACGCAGACCCGACGAACCTGGGCGAGCCGTACTATCTGCTGGGCAACTACTTCTTCAAACACCACTTCGACGAAGATCCGGCACTGATCCCGTTCCGCGAGGAGGTGCACAAGCTCGCGCAGAAGACGGACTTCCCACGCGTGTTCAACGAGGAGCAGCTCTACGTCAACGAGGTCCCGGCAGTAGTTGCTCTATACGAGCAAGACATGTACATTCCCTTCGAGATGGCCTGCGAAAACGCAGCGAAGATTGGGAACATGAAGGTCTGGTCGCACCCCGATTGGGCCCATGACGCGATCTATGCCCACGGCGCAGAACTGTTCCGCGGGATTTATGACGCAATGCACGGCGAGGGTGCTTCGCAGCGTTAGACTATCCGGCATGGACACCATGTTCGAGACTTTGGATGCCATGTTTGAGTACACCGAAGAGCATGTCCTCGACCCTGCGCTGTTGTTCTACATCTGCCGCTAGCCGGGGCTTGCTAGAGCTCTCCTGCTAGCGGGTAGGAGGCTTGGGCTCCGTGCCGGGTCACGGAGAATGCGCCGACCTTCGCGGCGAAGCGCGCGGCGTCCACGATGTCTGCGCCGTGGACGAGCTGGTGGCACAGCGCACCCGTGAACGCGTCGCCCGCCCCGACCGTGTCCACCGCCTGCACACGCGGAGAGTCGATCTTCTCGCTCATGCCGTCGGCTGCGACGAGTGCACCGTCTGCGCCGAGCGTGATCACCACGGAAGCAAAGCCAGCCTGCATCAACGCGTCCAGCTGCTTCTGCGGGTCGTCTGGGGAGGCGTGGCCGAGCATCTCCAGCACGCCGGCAGCCTCATGCTCGTTCACCACGAGCGGATCGGCCCGCAGGAGAACGTCTTGGTCGACGTCGATGACCGGCGCTAGATTGATCACCACGCGCCCACGGCTCAGCTCGACCGAGCGCTTGAAACCGTCAGCAGGGATTTCGCCTTGCAGCAGGACAAGTTCCGCTGTCTCGATGAGAGCTTTTTGCTTCTCGACGGCACCAGCCCCCATCTCCCCATTCGCCCCCGGCACCACGATGATCGTGTTCTCTCCGTCCTCAGCGACGGTGATCACGGCTAAGCCAGTGACTTCCGTGCCGATGATAACTCCACTGAGATCTACCCCCGCTTCTTTCAGTAGAGCGGTCGCGTCCTCGGCGTTGGTGTCGTCGCCGACAGCGCCGACCATGGCGACGGAACTGCCCAGCCGCGCGGCGGCAACGGCCTGGTTCGCGCCCTTGCCGCCAGCGGAGATGCCCCCGCCAGTGCCCAGAAGAGTCTCGCCCGGATGGGGGTGGCGCGCGACACCCACGGTCAGGTCTGCGTTGATGGAACCGACCACAACAATCTCTGCCATACCCCCAGGGTAGGGAAGTACTGCAGGGTGTGCGGGGCCGGGTTACTCTCATCGCATGAAGCGTCTCCTCCCTGCCATTTTCTCCACCGCACTGGCCGTTGCCGTTCCTGCTGTTTCGCTCACCGCCGCCCCGGCTCACGCTCAGCCGTTGGGTCACGTGAACTTCAACCTCCCGCCGAACTCCAAGGTCACAGTGCCGCAGCTGCGCGATCCGAACACCGGATCCTCGACCGGACAGGTTCCCCGCGAGGCCAGCGGCGCCCCGCAACCGGTGCCGTTCAGCCCGGATTACCTGGCCGGCTACATTTCCGATATCTCGCCTTACCAGTACGGCATTTACGCCGAGGTCAACCGCCTCTTCCCGTCCCTGCGCGACAACCGCCCCGACGTGATGGACTCCAACCTGCAGCAGGTCATCGCCATCAACAATGCTGCATCCTCCGACCCGGAGCTGGTGCGCCGCGCTCAGGTCGACGCTGTCGCCTCCTCCGACGAGCTGCTGGTGACGCTGTCGGAGGGTCTTGGCGAGGAATTCGGCAAGCAGTTCCGCGACGCCCTGCGCGAAGGCCGCCTACCCAAGACGCAGTACCTGCTGGGTAACGGCTACCTGGCCCGCTCCGGCGGCATCGCCAGCTCCACCTTCGCCGAGAAGCAGATCTTCAACTACAACCGCCCGCACGTGGTCGCCCCGGATCGCATCAAGCGCTACAACCCGCCGGGGGAGGACCTGTACCTGACCTCGAAGTCTTTCCCGTCCGGCCACACCAACCAGGCTGCGCTGGTCACTTCGCTGCTGGCGTACATGGTCCCGGAGGCTGCCCCGCAGCTCCACTACCGTGGTGCTGAAGCCGGTCACAGCCGGATCGTGCTGGGGGTGCACTACCCGCTCGATGTCATCGGCGGGCGCATGTCCGGCCAGGCTGCTGCTGCGGATCGTCTGAATGACCCGAAGATGCGCAACGCGTTCGACCAGGCTGCCGCTGAGCTGCGCGCCGAGATGCAGTGGCGCACCGGCAAGTCCATTCCGGAGCTGGTGGCATCCGATAAACCGTATGTGCCCACCGCGACGGCCGTGGAGCAGACCACGAAGTGGAACACCTACGACTTCAAGCCGATCTACCGCACCGACGCCCCGATGATCGTCCCGCAGGCAGCGCCGACGCTCATCGCGGCGAGCTTCCCCGAGCTCAACTACCACCAGCGCGCGCAGGTCATTGCGCAGACCGCCACCGCGCCGGGCAACCCGCTGGACTGGCAAGCGGAGGGCGGTTCCTGGCAGCGCGTCAACCTGGCCGCGGCGACGTCTGCGAAGGTCAACGTCAACCAGGACGGATCGGTCACCGTTCTGCGTTAGCGGCGATCTCCTTCCTGCGTTTGAGCGCTAATACTCGAACGCAGGGATGGAGGCCAGCAGCTTGCGCGTGTACTCGTGCTGCGGGTTCGCCCACACGTCTTCGGTCGGGCCGGTCTCCACGATGCGGCCCTTGTGCAGCACCGCGATCGTGGGGCACACCTGCCGTACGACGGACAGGTCGTGGGAAACGAAGATGAGGGTGAGTTTGTCGTGGACCACAAGGTCGTCGAGAAGCTCGAGCACCTGAGCCCGCACTGACACGTCGAGCGCCGAAACTGGCTCGTCGGCAATGAGGATTTCCGGGCGCGGGGCAGCGGCGCGCGCAATGGAGATGCGTTGGCGCTGCCCGCCGGAGAACTCGTTGGGAAGACGATCGCCCGTGCCCTCCAGGCCGACTTGGGCCAGCACCTCATCCGCGCGTTGCTTATCGGTGCCGGATTCGCGGATCGAATCGCGCACTTTCCGGCGCGGATTCAGCGAGGAGTAGGGGTCTTGGAAGACCATCTGCAAGCCGCCGTCGACACGCACGGTGCCACTATCTGGCTCACCTAGACCTGCGATGAGTCGCAGCAACGAAGTCTTGCCCGAGCCCGATCCACCGACGATGCCGAGGCGCTCGCCTTTGCGGACGGTCAAAGAGACGTCATCAAGCGCGAGCGTGTCACCGCGGCGCCAGGTGACGTGGTCAAGTTCAACGATCGGCTTATCCGCGTCGCGCACCAGCGCCGGTTCCCCCGGCCGCGACGCCGCGACCAACTGTGCTGTGTAGTCCACCTGCGGATTCTTCAGGTCCGCGTCGGGGTCAACGATGCGTCCGTCCTTGAGCACGATGATCCGGTCCGTCATCCGGGAGATGACGCCAAGGTCGTGGGTGATGAACAGCAGCGCCATGTTGCGCTCCCGGACCAGGCGGTCGAGCAGATCGAGGATCTGCGCCTGAACGGTCACGTCGAGGGCTGTGGTTGGCTCGTCGCAAATGAGCAGGTCCGGGTCGCCGGCAATAGCTAGGGCGATGAGCACGCGCTGGCGCTGGCCGCCGGAGAGCTCGTGCGGATAGGCGGCGGTGCGCTCAATGCCGACCTCGCGCAGGAGTTCGCGCGCGCGATCTAGCGAGCTGGCCTCAGCGACTTGGCGCTCGACCGTCATGAGCGGGTCAAGTGCGGTCATCGGTTCCTGGAAGACCATGGCCACGGTGGTGCCGCGCATGCTGCGGGTCACTTCTTGGCCATGCACGGTGATCGAACCGGAGACCTTCAGCCGCGGGTCGACCAAGCCCATGATGGACATGGCGGTCATGGATTTGCCGGAGCCGGACTCACCGATCAGGCCCACGCGCTCACCGGGGGAGATGTCGAAGGAAATGTCCTCCAGGATCCGGGGGATCGAGAGGCTTTCTACATGCACCAAGGGAGTTGTCATCGTTTCACCTTCCAGGCGGTCTGGAGGCCGTCGCTCAGCAGATTGAGCCCAAGGACTGTCGCCGCGATAGCCAGCCCAGGCCATAGCGCAAGGTGGGGTGCGGTGGCCAGATAGGCCTGGGAAGCCTGCAGCATCCTGCCCCAGGAAGCGTACGGGGCGGGCGTGCCCAATCCGAGGAAGGACAAACCGGCCTCAGCGAGGATGGCCAGCGCGAGCGCGACGGAGACCTGAACAATGAGGATCGCAGCGATATTGGGCAGCACGTGCCGCCACGCGATGACCGGGCCGGGCACGCGAGAGACCCGGGCGGAGAGAATGTAGTCCTGCGCCATGACCTGCAGTGTGCCTACCCGCGCCACGCGTGCGAAGCCGGGGATGCCCGCGATGCCGATCGCCAGCACCACGATCCACATTGACGCGCCGAACACCGCGGTGAACACGATGGCCAACAGCAAAGCGGGGAAGGCCAACAGCAGGTCGTTGGAGCGCATGATGAGTGTCTCAATCCAGCCGCGGGACATGCCCGCCCACATGCCCAGCGGCACTCCGATCAGTGCTGACAACGCGACCGAGCCGAACGCGACCAGCAGCGAGATGCGGGCACCGTCCATGATGCGGCTGAGCATGTCGCGGCCGTACTGGTCCGTGCCCATCCAATGGGTGGCGGAAAGCGCCTCCAGTCGCTGTTCGGGGTTCGCTTGGACAGGGTTGTACGGCGTCCACACCAGCGCGATGAGCCCCAGCGTGACGACGATACCGACCAGCACCGCGCCCACCCAGAAGGTCGCAGGGAACCGTCTCATGCTTGCCTCCTCAAACGCGGGTCGACCAGCCGGTAGAGCAGGTCCACCAAGAGAGTCACGGCCAGGGTGAACACGACCAGCAGCATCATGATGGTTTGAACGGTAGTCAGGTCGCGGGTGGCTACAGCGTCGAGAAGCATCGAGCCGACACCCGGAATGACGAAGACTCTTTCAATGACGACGGCGCCCACAATGAGCGTGCTCATCTGGAGACCAGCGACGGTGAGCACCGGCAAGAGCGCGTTTTTCAGTGCGTGCCGGTAAAGCGCTTCGCGCGTGGACAGCCCGATGGAACGTGCTGTGCGCACGTAGTCTTTATCCATTTCTTCTGCGACGGCAGAGCGGACGTATCGGGTGAGGATGGCCGCTTGCACGAGCGTCAAAGACACCACTGGCAGTACGAGGTGGGAGAGGAATTTCCCGAATCCCGCATTCGGCGGCGACCAGCCGTTCGCCGGGAGCCAACCGAGCCACACGGAAAACACCGCGATCGCGAGGATGCCGGCAAGGAAGCTGGGCACAGCAATGCCAATCTGCGTCAGAGCCCCGAGCATCGCTGAGTTCCGCCGCGCCAACAATGTGCCCAGCGGGATGGCGATGAGCAAAGAGAGCACCATGGCGGATACCGTCAGGATCAGCGAGACCTGCACCCGGTCCCACACCAGGGGAGTGATCTCCTGCTGGCTGGACAGTGAGACGCCGAAGTCGCCGGTGAGCAGGCTGCCGATCCAGTCGAAGTACTGCACCACAAGCGGCCGGTCGGTGCCGAGCTGCGCCGCCAACGCCGCGACATCCTCGTCCGTTGCGGTCACGCCGAGCGCGATGCGCGCCGGGTCGCCCGGAACTGCGCGCAGCAGCACGAAGATGATCACGCTGGCGGCGAACAGCATGAGCACGAACCGCAACAGAGCGAGTCCGATCTGCTTCATTTCTTCTTCACCCCCGCTAGGTCGAGACCGTCAGTGACCACGTTCGGGTCCACACCGGTCACTCCGGGTGCAGTGACCACGATGTTCGGGGCATTGGCCAACGTCAGGGCGCCCACGTCCGCCATGATGGTGTTCACCGCTGCTTGCATCCCTGCGACCTGCTCTTGCTGGTCACCGGCGTCGGCGAGGGCGAAATCCTCGCGTACCTTTTCAGAGTCGTAGCCGAGGTAATACTCCGGATTGCCGAACAAGTTCTGCATGTCCCGCGGCTCCACGTGCGCGATGAGCGAGGCCTGGTAATCCGCCTGTTTGAGCACTTGACCCAACCACACGGCGGGGAACTCGACGGTCTCCAGCTTCACGTGAAAGCCGACATCGGATAGCTGCGAGAAAATCAGCTCCGCCGCGTCCTGGGCGTAGGGCAGCGAGGGGATGGTCAGTGTGATCTCGGGTTCGCGGCCGGCAAGAAGCTCGCGGGCTTTGTCCGGATCAAAGGGATAGTAATCCTGCCCCGTGAACCACGGGTCTGTCGGCGGTACGGGTGCGCCACCGGTGTCGGTGGCCATCCCAGACCAGACGACGTCATTGAGTGCGCGTCGATCGATCGCGTAGGCTACCGCGCGGCGCACAGCCGGGTCGTCGAAGGGGGCGCGCCGGTTGTTGAGGCTCAGTACTACTTCGCCGTTGGTGGTGCCCACCTGAACATCGAAATCGTCGGGAAGCGTCTGCAGCAGCTCAGGGGCCTGCAGCGACCACACCACATCCACATCGCCGACGCGCAGTGCGTTGACCGAGGAGACCGCGTCGGAGAAGTACCTGATCGCAGCGTCCTGCTGTGCGCCTTCACCCCAGTAGTCTTCGCGCGCGTCGAAGGAGATCGACTCGCCCACCGCGAAGTGCTTCACGGTGTACGGGCCCGTGCCTACAGGTGTCGTGGCCAGCGCGTCAACACCGCTCGGCGTCATCATGGCGCCCGTGAGCGTGCCCATGGACCACAGCCAGCTATTCGACGGCGCGTCGAGTGTCACCTTCAGCGTGTGCTTATCCGCAGCCTCTGCCCCCACCACCGGGTCCATCTGCGCCTTCAAACCGTTGGTCCAGGAGTCCTTGACGTAGTTGATGGAGAACGCGGCCGTTTCAGCAGTGAACTCGTCCCCGTTGGAAAAGGTCACCCCCTCTTTGAGGTGGAAGGTGTATTCGGTCCGGTCGTCGCTGATGTCCCAGCTCTCGGCGAGGAACGGGGCGGGGTTGCCGGATTCGTCGATACGCACGAGCGTTTCGTAGACATTGTTCATGAGCGCCTGCGGAATCGCCGCGCCTGACGTAGTGGTGAAATCGAGCGACTCGGGCGCGGACGTGGTGCCCACGACGACGCTGCCGGGCTCGATCCGCCCCACGTTTGTGGCTGTGCTGCCTGCGGAACACCCTGCTAGTGCCCCTGCTAGGGCAAGAGCAGCAGCGCACATGACTGGTTTCATAGGCGCTGAGGTTACCAAAAAGTTAACAGGGGGTCTTGTTCGGCTAATTGTTATATTCACCGTAGTCACCAGGCTGCGTGCCCGGATCGATGATGCTGAACTTCACCGGCACCGGCCCGCCGCGGACATTCGACATGACCAAGCGCATCATGTCGCCGCGGAAGTCATACTCCGCATACTCGATGTGCTCGCCCTGAAACGTCGACGCGCGCAGTTCCACGTGCCACAGCGGAGCGCCTTCTTCGATTTCCAGCAACGTTGCCTGCTCCGCAGTCGCTGTGGTGATCTGGCCGATGCGCACAGCGTTGTCGGCGTTGATCCCGTGCTGCGCCAAGATCTCGTGCACAGACTCGTTGTCTTCCGACATCGCGAGCAGTCGCTCACCGATCTTGAACGGAAACACCAGACGCTCGATCACGGCGGGCACACCGTCTGCGGAACGCACCCGTTCGACCTCGACAACCGGGTCGCCCTGCTCAAGCTGGAGGGCCCGAGCTGTACGGTCATCAGCCGGTTCGCGAGCTATCCGCAGGATTTTCCCGCCGGATGTGCGGCCTTGCTCCTTCATCAGGGCAGAGACGGATAGGAGAGCGTCGAAGCTGCTTGTCGACGGCGCGAGCAGAACAATGGAGCGGCGTCCGCGGCCGGAGGAGATCAGGCCGTCGGCACGCAAGGTGGCCACCGCTTGGCGCACCGGGCCGCGGGAAGAATCGAACTTCTCGCACAGCTCAGCTTCGGAGGGAAGCGGATCGCCGGGGGCAAGTTCGCCGCTTTGGATCAAATCTTGGAGGTACTCGGCGATTTCCTCGTGCTGCTGCCGGCGTGAAATGATCCCCACTCCTCTTGATATGCGTTCATCCGAATGTGTTCAGCGGCCTTTACTTTAATGAACTGCCCATGAGCGTTGTCGACAGGGTCAGTGCCCGCTAAGCCCACGCATCCGAGAGGATCTCCATCGAGCGCAGCGACTCTTCGTGGGTGGGGGACTGCAGGGAAATCATCAGCTCATCGGCTCCAGAAAGCTCCTGGAACTGCTCCAGATAATCGGTGATCTGCTCGCTTGTGCCCTGGGCCGTGTAGCGCAGCATGCCCACGATCTGCTGGCCCTGCGGCGCGTTCATCACAGCGTCAAGCTGTTCCTCGCTCAGCACGCGCCCCTGGCGACCCAGCAGCGCGCGGACACGAGCACGATGCACTAACTCCGTTTGCCGCGCAGCGTCCTCTTCGCTGTCCGACGCCGTCACGTTCACCGCCGCAATCACATACGGCTCCTCGCAGTACTCGGAGGGTTGGAAGTTCTCGCGGTAGTACTTCGTCGCCTCCACCAGGTGGGTCGGCGCAAAGTGCGAAGCGAACGAGTAGGGCAGACCGATCTTCGCCGCCAACGAGGCACCGAACATCGATGAGCCGAGAATGTACAGCGGCACGTTCGTCCCAGCCCCCGGGACCGCAGTCACGCCCGGGATGACGGGTTTGCCGGCCAAGTAACCCTGCAGCTCCAAGACGTCGTTGGGGAAGTTGTCGGCGGCGCGAGGGTCACGCCGCAAAGCAGCGCCCAGCGTCTGCTGATCCGTGCCGGGCGCGCGGCCCAGGCCAAGGTCAATGCGGTCCGGGTAGAGCTCGGCGAGGGTGCCGAACTGTTCTGCAATGACGTACGGCGAGTGATTCGGCAGCATGACACCGCCAGCGCCGAGCCGGATCTTCTCCGTCTTAGCAGCGATGTGGGAGATCAGCACTGCCGGAGAGGACGAGGCGATCGACGGCATGTTGTGGTGCTCGGAGTACCAGACACGATCATAGCCCAACCGTTCACCCGTCTGGGCCAATTCGACCGACCGCTGCATGGATTCACCTGCGGTCTCGTTGTCGCGCACGGTGCAAAAGTCGAGGAGGGACAGGGTTGCTCGCGTGGAAGAAGAAGTTGACTGATCCATGCTTGGTACAACGCCATGCATCGCCGATCATTCCCAACCTTGCGGACGGTTGTGAGGTCAGTTTTGCGGAGGGCCCGGGTGACCGATCAGGGGAATTCTGTGCTGAGCATGGACAGTGGAACTGGGTTGCTGCGCGAAGTGGTGACCGCGAAACGGGCTTTGTCGAAGAGGTAGCGGTCATCGGAAGATTCAATCCGCCGACATCTGACGAAGATGCCGGCCGACGAAGTGTTGGCTTGCTAAACGCGCTCGGCGTCTGTCGATTCAGTCACCGCGTACGGCTCGTCACCATCGACGGTTCGCTGCGTGCCGATCTCCATCGGTGCAGCCGGACGTGCCAGGTCGATGATCACGCCGATGACGAAGGCGACAGCGGTCGGCAGCAGCCAGCCGAGGTCGTACGCCTGCATCGGGGACCAGCTGACCAGCGGGGTCAGGGCGTCAGCACCCCAGCCCAAGCTGATGAAGGTGGAGATCAGGGACCACGCGACAGCAACCCAGATGGGCAGGAAGAAGCCCCAGCGCAAGCGCGTGCGGGAGCGGAAGAGCGGCTCGATGAGCGTCACGAAGATCAGCGCAATGGCAGGCGGGTAGAGGAACCCGATCACCGGAGCCGCGACAGCCATGACGAAGTTCAGGCCTTGGGTGGCCATGATCGCAGAGGCGACAGCGAAGATGATGGCCCAGGTGCGGTAGGAGCCAGCGACCTGCTCGGAGAAGTACTCTGCGGTGGCGGTGATCAGGCCGATCGCGGTGGTCATGCAGGCCAGCACAACGATCAGGGCGAAGATGATCTGGCCGGGCTTGCCCATTATCTGCAGGGCGGCGTCAGAAAGCAGTGGTGCGCCGTTGTCGTACTGCTCGGCGTTCGGCATTGCGCGGCCGATCAGACCCAGGCCGAGGTAAATGAGCGCGAGCATAATGCCGGCGCCGAGACCTGCGAAGATGGTGCCGCGGACCAGCGGCTTGCCCTCGCCCAGGCCCTTGAAGCGCAGGGAGGAGATGATCACGATGGAAAACGCCAGGGCAGCGATGGAGTCCATCGTCAGGTAGCCCTCGAGGACACCGGTGGTGTAGGCGTTATTCGCGTAATCCTCGCTCGGAGTGTAACCCTGGTTGGTCATGGTGAAGATCGCGGTGCCGATCATGATGATCAGCAGGATCACCAGCGCCGGGGTGAGGAACTTGCCCAGAGTGTCGGTGATCCGGGTGGGGTTCCAGGACAATGCCAGAGCAATGCCGAAGAACACGATGTTGAACAGCGCACGCGGAACAGTGCCCTCCAAGCCGAACACCGGTGTCATGGCCACCTCGAAGGAGACGGCACCGGTACGCGGCAGAGCGTAAAAGGCGCCGATGGACAGGTAGGCCAGGATCGGGAAGATGACGCCGAAGAACGTGCCGGCGCGCTGCGCGAGGTCACGGACGTTTGAGCCGGACAAGGCAATGGCGATCACAGCCAGCACCGGCAGCAGAGCACCGGTGGTGAGGAAGCCGAGGACCGCTGGCCAGAAATTATCGCCGGCCTGAACGGCCAACATCGGCGGGAAAATCAGGTTGCCCGCGCCGAAGAACATGGAGAACAGCGCCAGCGCGGTGACCACAACAGCGGTCTTCGAAGCACCGCCCTGTTCTGAGCCCTTCGCTGTGCCGGTAACAGCAGTAGACATAACGCCTCCCGGGGGAAATGAACGAATTAGTAGGGGTTACCCTAGCATTCCGCCGGCTGGGATCAAGATCCTATTGCATGAAAATCCTCGTGGGTGCCCCTGTTCGTACCCGTTCTCACACATGCGAAAGACCGCATTTTCGTGCCGTCGAAAACCGCGTTCCGTTACCCCAGGTCGAATGTGACGCAGGTGAAACCAGTTACTTGACACGTGGACGGCACGAAAGTGACTGAGCTAATGCTTTTCGACGCCTCCGTCTAACCCAGCTCCCTGATCGCCTTCAGCGGGATATCCACCCAGTCGGGGCGGTTGTTGGCTTCGTACACGACCTCGTACGCGGCCTTGTCCGCGACATAGGCCGCCAGCACCGCGTCCATGTCCGTGCCGTACCCCGCGAGGAGATTGTCCGTGTTTCCAAGCTCCGCGTACCCGAAGGATCGCACCATTCCCGCCACGTCGCGCAACGCGTGGTCCGGTTGGCGGCGCTGCTCCAAAGGGCGAGCGGGCTCGCCCTCGAAGTCGATGAGGTACCAGTGCCCGGTGCCGGTATCCGGCTCCGAGGCAGGAACGTACAGTGTCTGGCCGAGGTGAAGGTCGCCGTGGATGCGTTGGACGGGCAGGTCACCGTCGGGAATGCGGGAGTAGATCTCACGCAGCGTTCCCTCGTGCGCACGGAGCTGTTCGGCCTGGTCGACCAGCTCGTCGAGGTGCGCGTTAAGGGAGTCCCGAATCTGGCTGGCCGGGACGTTGTCCACGGCGAAGGCCGATGCGAGAGCGTCGTGCACGGTGCGGATCGCCGCGCCAAGGGCGTGGGCGTCCGAGTCGCTGAGTCCGTTGGTGGTGGCGAGTTGGAAGCCGTCGCGTCCGCCGTCGATAAGCTCCTGCGTCATGGCTAGCGTGCGACCGTCGCGCACGAGGTGGCCGCGCACCCCGGCGACGTGCGGGCAGTCCGCGATGCCGGTGAGCAACTCGACATCGGGGTTGAGACCGTCTTCGAGTTTGCGGAAGACTTTGAGGATCCAGCGCTCGTCGACCACGAGCGACGTATTGGACTGGTCCGCGCCGAGCGGGCGGGCGGAGCTGCCGGACATGTCGCCGTGGACCTCGCCGAACTCGCAGAGCCCTTCGAGGTACGCCTGTGCACCGGCGTCGGTGTGCAACGCGTCCTCGTCATCGGCCACGAGGACCTGGTAGAAGTCCGTGGTGGCGCCGTGCTGAACGTCCAGGATCTGCCACTCGTAAGAGCCCAAAGGCACCGAGGCGGAGACGGTCTGGGAATCGATCGGTTCCGATTTCGCGCCGTAGAAACGGGCCGCGTGCAAGTCCATGCAACTACCTCCAGGAGACGTCGAACCAGAAGTGGCCGTGCGGGGCGAGGGTGACCAGCCAGGGGAGTTCACCGATCGCGGGGAACTCGACGTTGCCGGACAGCTCGCGCGGCACCACACCGTTCAAGTGCGACAGGCGCATTTCCACTGGCTGCGGGCGGGAACTCAAGTTGTTCACGCACAGGATGCGCTCGTTGCGGCCGGTCTCATCGTTGTATTCGCGGATGAAAGCGAGGACCTGCTCGTTGTCGTGCTGGACCTCCTGGTAGTCGCCGCGGCCGAAAGCCCGGTACTGCTTGCGGATGTGCACGTGGTCGCGCACCCAGTGCAGCAGCGAGTTCTCGCGGCCCATCTGGGATTCAACGTTGATGGCTTGGTAGCCGTAGGTGTCGTTGCGGATCGCAGGTAGGTAGAGACGCTCCGGATCGGCGCGGGAAAAGCCGCCGTTGCGGTCAGCGTTCCATTGCATGGGGGTGCGCACGCCGTCGCGGTCAGGCAGCCAAATGTTATCGCCCATGCCGATTTCATCGCCGTAGTACAGGAACGGCGAGCCCGGCAGTGACAGTAACAGGGCATGCGCCAGCTCGAGGCGGTCGCGGTGGCCGCCCAACAGCGGGGCGAGGCGACGGCGAATGCCCACGTTGGCGCGCATGCGCGGGTCGGTGGCGAAGTTGGTGTACATGAAGTCGCGCTCGTCGTCGCTGACCATCTCGAGGGTGAGCTCGTCGTGGTTGCGCAGGAAGATGCCCCACTGAGCGGTCTCGGGAATGTCCGGGGTTTCGCGCAGGATGTCGATGATCGGTTGGGCCCGCTCTTGCCTGATGCCCATGAAGATGCGCGGCATGACGGGGAAGTGGAACGCCATCTGGCACTCGTCACCTGTGCTGTCCTCGCCGGAACCGAAGTACTGCACCACTTCGTTCGGCATTTGGTTGGCTTCGGCGAGGAGGAACCGTCCCGGGTATTCCTCGTCGAAAATCTTGCGGACGCGTTTGATGAACTGGTGGGTCTCCGGCAGGTTCTCGCAGTTCGTGCCCTCGCGCTCGTAGAGGTAGGGGATGGCGTCCAGGCGGATGCCGTCCATGCCCAGATCCAGCCAAAAGCGGATCACGTCGATCACAGCATCCTGCACCGCCGGGTTGTCGTAGTTCAGGTCCGGTTGGTGGGAGAAGAAACGGTGCCAGAAGTACTGCCCGCGCACCGGGTCGTAGGTCCAGTTGGATTCTTCGGTGTCGATGAAGATGATGCGGGCTTCGTTGTACTTCTCCGGGTCATCCGTCCACACGAAAAAGTCGCCGTAGGGCCCGTCTGGGTCGCGGCGGGACTCCTGGAACCACGGGTGAGTATCGGAGGTGTGGTTGATGGGGAAGTCGGTGATGATGCGTATGCCGCGTTTATGTGCAGCGTCGACAAGCGAGACGAAATCGTCCACCGTGCCGAACTCCGGCAGCACCTTGCGGAAGTCGCGGATGTCGTAGCCGCCGTCACGTAGCGGCGAATCATAAAACGGCGGCAGCCACAGGCAGTCCACGCCGAGCCATTGCAGGTAATCGAGTTTTTCCTCGACACCGCGCAGCGTGCCCGAGCCCGAGTCATCCGGGTCGAAAAAGGCGCGCACGAGCACCTCATAGAACACTGCGTCCTTGTACCACTCCGGATCTGGCCGTTGCCACGGTTCATTACCGGGGGCGGGAGCCGGCGAGGCGTACTCGCTGGCATCAGTTTCAATGAGGTACCCCTGGGCGTCCATCTGTTCGTCCATGAGCTCCGAGGTTAGCGTCAGGGGCGGATCGCTGCAGACATGCGATCAACGGCCTCGGCGAGGATCTCCGGGCTGGTGGCAAAGTTGAGGCGTGCGTGGTGCTCACCGCCGGAGCCGAATGTCGCGCCTTCATTGAGCGCCACCTTCGCTTTTCGACGCAACCAGCCCGCCGGCTCCTTCTCATCCCCAATCGCCGTGCCCGCGAAGTTTAGGAACATGAGATACGTCGCTTCTGGGCGGGTGAACTCAATGCCGGGGATGGCCTCGGGCAGAGTCTCAATGAGCCAGTCGCGGTTGTGTTCAAGCGCCGCCAATTGGTCCTCCAGCGCGGGCGTGCCGTAGCGGTAGCATGCCTCCGCTGCGACAATGCCCAGCGTGCCGGTGCCGTCTTTGGCCACACCGGTCAGGCTGTGCCAGGTTTTCACGTCCTCGTCGTTGGAGAAGATCATCTGGGCGCACTTCAGGCCGGCAATGTTCCACGCCTTCGATGTGGCCGTCACAGTGATACAGACGTTCGCTGTGGTCTCGTTGATGCCGGCGGCGCAGATGTGTCCGCTTTGGCCGTTTATTCCGCTTGCGGAATAAACGATGGGGGCGTGAATCTCGTCGACAAGCACTCGCGCGCCGTACTTATCCGCGATGGCGCACAGCTGGGTGAGCTCTTCTTCGTCGAACGTGTAGCCCCACGGGTTGTTCGGGGCGGCTAGCAGGATCGAGCCTGCGCCATTGCGGAACGCGGCATCGATCTCCATGAAGTCTAGGCCGCCCTTCGCACCGACCTCGACCATTTCACGGCCGGCCGTCGCCGGGATCTCCAGAAACGGCGGGTAGGAGGGCACCGGAACGATGACGGGAGAGTCCGGCTTGGTGAAGTACTGAACACCCAGCAGCATCCCACGCACAACATCGGCAACTGGAAAGACCCGCGCCGGGTCAGGCCGCCAGCCGTAGCGTGCAGCGTAGAAGTCGCTCAACGCGTCGCCGAGCCTGTGGTGTGCCGGGGTGTAACCAAGGGTCTCGTGCTCCACGGCGTCCTGGATTGCGCGCTTGACCGGCTCAGCGGTGGGGAAGTCGGATTCCGCCACCCACAGCGGCAAAACGTCGTCGTCGAACTGGGTCCACTTGCGGGTACCGCGGGTGCGGAGGGTCTCAAGGCTAGGGAATTTCATAAGGTCCAACTTACGCCTTCCAACATTGGCTGGAAATACAACAACCCGGTCACGAGGACCGGGTTGTGAGAAGATGCGACGATCTACATCGCCGCCCGTGGCCCCAATTCTATATACTCGCCACGAACTACTGCAAGGGGGAATTGTGGGTGAGTTGCCGGCTTGGGGCCAACTTCTTGGTGAAGCACGATTTCACACTTACATGTCCGAGTCAGGTGAAGATACTCACAGGGCGATCGAACTCTATCAGTGGAGTACTGCCCTGGCTGGAGCTTTCGTACCTCAGCTCGCACATTTCGAGGTTCTTACCCGCAATTCCCTGAACTCAGCATTACGCGTGTGGAACAGCCGACAACCCGGATACCTCAACGTATTCGACTGGGCTTTAGACGATCAAACAGCACCCCGCTTGTACTCGCTTATTGGCAAGGATCTGGGCCGTGCGCGTGTGTGGGCACGACAGCAAGCTTCAGACCGCGAAGTTGGACATCCTCGAAGGAATGCGGCCATTACTCATGACGACGTGCTCGCCCAGCTGACTATGGGAACGTGGGTCAAGCTTCTTGGGGCAGGTGCGAAGCAAGATGCTGCCGCGAAGCAGACATCGAAGGACATCTGGGTGGAACATCTGCACGTGGCTTTTCCGAACGCAGGGAGCGTGAACATTGCCGATTCGGGGCGGAGGAGAAGCCTCGGGGCAAGATATGCTCGCATTGCTAAATTGAGAAACAGGATCTCCCATCACGAGCACTTACTCCACGTAGACGTTCGACGTCGCGTCAACGACCTGTTGTCCGTGTTGGGTGAGATCAATCCGGACCTTCCAGCGTGGGTTATGGAAGGGAGCCGTATCCGGCAAGTCAACTCCCAGGACCCTCGAAAAACGCGCTGAATCGGGCTCAGATCTCACCGAACTGGGTCCACTTGCGGGTACCGCGGGCGCGGAGGGTCTCAAGACTAGGGAATTTCATAGCTTCCACGCTAGCGCTTGACCTTGCCCTAACGGCAAACTTTATTCTCGCGGACATGATTGATCGTTCTATCTACCCGATGCCCATGTTCGTGACTTTGCCTGTGACTGATCTCGGTGCTGCGGAGGAGTTCTACCACGCCGCCGGCTTCATTTCCCTGGCCACCATTCCAGGTGAGGACGGCAGCCCGGCTCTGATCCACTTCCGGCGTCAGCGCTACCAAGACATCCTCGCAGTCCCCTCCGGCGACATCACGCCGGGCTCATCCTCGGTGACGTTCGCCGCCCACGACGATGACCTAGGTGCCATCGCCGAGGCAATCCGGGCGACCGGAGCCGCCGTGGAGGGACCGGTAGACACTCCGTGGTACACCACCGATGTCAGCGCCACCGACCCAGACGGGCACACCATCGTGTTCACCAAGCAGCGGCCGCAGGAGGCTGCGCAAGCTCAGGAGTGGGCGGACACCTTCGAGAGGCAGTAGTGGCTAGTCGTCGGCGCCGTCTGTGCCGTCAGTGTCATCTGTGTCGGCGGCATCTTGAAACCCGAACGCCTTGAGCCGCTCCCTGTCAGCGGCCGAGCTGGACGCAGTGAGTGCCAGTAGCTCCGAGTAAATGCCCCCGGAGGCTGCCAGCTCGGCGGGTGAGCCCATCTCGTCGATCCGTCCGTCCTTGAAGGTGATGATGGTGTCGACGTCGGCGATCGTCGATAAGCGGTGGGCGATCATGATGGTGGTGCGATCCTTCATCAACTCGTCCAGGCCGGCTTGAACGGCGCGCTCGGATTTGGTGTCCAACGCCGATGTCGCCTCGTCGAGCACCAGCACTGGCGCGTCCTTGAGCATCGCGCGGGCAACCGCGACGCGCTGCTTCTGGCCGCCGGACAACCGCAGACCGCGCTCGCCGATGACCGTGGCGTAGCCGTCCTTGAAGGACGAGATGAAGCCGTGCGCGTTGGCGCGCTTAGCCACGTCCTCAATCTCGGCATCGCCGGCATCCGGCTTGCCGTACGCGATGTTCTCCCGGATCGTGCCGGAGAACAACGCCGGCTCCTGAAACACCACGCCGGTGGAAGCGCGGACGCGCTCAATATCGGCGGTGTCGATGTCTTTGCCGCAGACTTTCAAGCGGCCCTGCGTAATGGGGTACAGCCCCAGCAAGAGGTTGACCAGCGTGGACTTGCCGCCACCGGACTCTCCGACAAGCGCGATCTTCTCTCCGTGGCGGGCTGTGAAGCTGACGTCCTCGAGCACAGGCTCACCGGGCGTGTAAGCGAAGGAAACGTTGTCGAAGGCGACCATCGGCTCGCCCTCCTGCAGGGCGGGCACCGCTGCGGTGTCCACCTCCGGAACATCAGACGCCTCTGTGGCAGCGACGATCTGGGAGTTGGCGGCTTCCTCGATCGGCTCGTCCATGACCTTGAAGTAGTCGCGCGAGCCGGCGATGGCGCGCTGAGCGGAGTCCACCAGGAAGCTCATCATTTGCACCGGCTGCTGGGCCATCGTGACCATTTGAACCAGCATGACCATGTCGCCGATGGAAAAGCGGCCGTTCAAGGTCTCGCGGAACAGCACAAGATAAATGAAGAAGAAGATGACGTTCATGGCCATGCTGCGCCCAACGTCCATTGAATGCCACCAACGGGACTGCGGCCGGGTCAGGTTGATCGTCTCGCCGTAGCGGGTGCCAAAGGAATCCAGCTCACGGGCTTCCGCGACGAAAGACTTGGTCACCTTCACCTGGCCAACGACCTCCGCGAAGCGGCCGTTGGCCAGGTCGATCTCTTCGTTCTTGGCCTGCTCGAACTTCTGCCAGCGTTTTGAGGTCAACGCCGTAAGCACCAAGTAGATCGGGAAGAGCATGAGCAGCAGCACGGTCAGCGGCCAGTAGTAGAAGGCTGTGATGCACAGAATCGCAATGAGCTGGAGGAACATCGGCAGCAGCGAGTTGGAGAAGCTCTGGATCGTCTGCGTGATGTTCATGATCGAGCGGTCCAGCCGAGCGATGATCGTTCCTGTCACCTGGCCGTCGAAGTAGCTTTGCGGCAACGACAACAGTTTGGCGTAGTAGCGGGTGGACAGCACCTGCCGGATGCGCGCGGAAACAACATCGCCCAAGTAGCCGCCAATGTTGCGGCCTAACGTCCACAACGATTGGGTCAGGAGGAGGGCGGCGGCCAGCCAGGTCAACGTCGATAAGCTTCCACCGTCGACAATGGTGTCCGTCGCTTCGCGAAGAATGAATGGGGTGAGCAAGTTCAGCGCGACCGTCAGTGAGGAAATCACCACGATGCCGAGGTAGTACGGCCACAGGGCGGAGGCGCTCTTCATGACGCGGAAAAGAGGTTGCACGTGTCCACAACATACACCTGGGTGCGCGTGTGTTCGGATCCGTGCCATCGGCGCTGTACAGTGAGGGGACCTGATGGTTTGAAACTTTTCGCAGAAAGGTGCCCCATGGCCCGTACCCCACTACGCATTGCCGCTGTCCTCGCGGCGAGCTCCCTTGCGCTCGTCGCCTGCGTCGACGACGAAGGCATCGTGGACCAGGAAGGCACCCTGACCCCGACGACGGGTGTGGCCACGCCGACCGAAGAGCCGGAGGCGTTTGAAACCAACGACGTATCACCGGAGGAGACTGACGAGACCAGCGGTGAGATCGTGGAAGATCCGGGCATGAGTGTCCATTACAAGTGGCAGGGCACCAAGTCCGCCCCGAACGGTGGCACCGTGGTCACCATCGCTGTGACAAACACTGCCGACGCGATCATGCCGCCCGAAGCACTCGGTGAGCCCCGTCTGACGTACTCCGGCGACAACGCCAGCCGCCTCAGCGCCGAGGAAGCAGGCATTGAGATTGAAGGCCTGGACATGCCGCTGGGCAAGGGCGCCACCGCCAATCTCCAGTTCGCGTTCGACGTGAGCACGGGCAACCTTTACGATGCTGAGTTCCAGATCGGCAACGTCGTCTTCACCGGGAACCTGAACAACTAATGGAACAGATAGTTCTGTGCGACGATGACGGCCGCCCCACCGGCACCGCCGACAAATTCGAGGTCCACACGACGGACACGCCGTTGCACTTGGCGTTTTCCGCTTGGCTTTTCGACGCCTCCGGCCACCTCCTCATCTCCCGCCGCGCGTTAGGGAAGAAAACCTGGCCGGGTGTGTGGACGAACAGCTTTTGCGGTCACCCCGCCCCAGGCGAAGCTACCGAGGATGCCGTTGTCCGCCGCGCCCAGCAAGAGCTCGGCCTGCCGGCGTCCGCTCTGGCCGATCTGCGCTGCGTTCTGCCGGACTTCCGCTACCGGGCTGTCGACTCCTCTGGGATCGTGGAGCACGAGATCTGCCCCGTCTATGTCGTGCGCCTTGCCGGCGGTGCCGAAGCTGCCCCGAATCCCGATGAGGTGGACAGCACTGAGTGGGTCAATCCCGCCGATCTCATCACCGCCGCTGAGGCGATGCCGGCGGTCTTCTCCCCGTGGTTGGTGGAAGAACTGGCCCGCCCCGAACTGCGCTCCGTGCTCGAGGGGCAGTAGTCCGCACACTGGGGTTGGCGGGCTAGACCTCCCGGAACACGCCGCGCAGGTAGCCGAGCGGGTCGGTGACCAGCTCCGCGTTCTCCCCAGAGAGGTCAACCCGCAGGACGGTCCGGTCGGGTTTGTACTCCGGCCAGCCAGGCTCGCCGGTGTGGGCGTAGCGGATGAGCCAGCCATTGAGGCCTTCGCCCGCACGGTACGGCGGGGCGCCGAACAGCGGTGCCAAATCGGCGGAGTGGCGGGCACGGGTGCGGGCGTCGGAGGTCAGCTCGGCCTGCCACACTCGGCCCGGCGCACCCTCGGCAACCTGGTCGACCCAGCGGCGGATCAGGTTGGCGGAAAAGAACTCCCCGTTGATGTGCTTCGGGTTGCGGGCTTTGAGCGCTTTGAAGAAAGGGACGTACTGCTCCCGTTTGAGGCCCATGCCGATGCCGGGCACAGCCATGTTGAGCCGCGCGGTCTTCAAGGTGTCGTGGATGGCACTGGAATTGAACATCTCCTCATCGACGGAGGAGATCACCAAGTCCACCTCGGCCATCTCTGCGGTATCCAGTGGAGCGGGACCAAGCGCCATATCGGTGATATACCGGGTGCGCACTGCGTTGTATCCGCGCCTGAGCTGCTTCGGGCTCGCAGCGTTGAGGGAACCGCGGGTCAGAGGGATCCCCGCACCGGCACGAATGAACTTCTTCCGCTGCTCGAAGGTCAGGCGGGGGAAGGCAGGGGAGAGGGCCACAGCGCGCCGAAACGCGCCGCGGTAATGGTCGCGCCGCATCAGCCACAGCACCACATTCGCGCCGGCGGACTGGCCGGTCAGCGTCACGTTAGTAGGGTCACCACCGAACGCCTCAATGTTCTTCTGCACCCATTCCAGTCCCAGGGACACGTCGTCGACGGCGCGGAAGTGCGCGATCCTGTCGTCGTAGAAGGGGACCAGCCCCTCCAATTTCAGGCGGTATCCGATCCGGACCAGGATCACGCCGTTTGAGGCCAAGGCGCCACCGGGGGTTGCTGCATCCTCATGGTTGCCCATTTCAAAGCGACCACCATGAATGTGGACCACCACGGGCAGGTCATCAGTGTCTGTCGCCCCGAGCGGGGCCGTGATGGTCAGGGCGGTGCGTTCGGGGTGGGGCGTAGATGCGTCGATAAGCTTGCCCGTTGGCGCTGGTTCCGCATCGTCGAAGGGGGCCGGAATGCGCGAGTACTCAATCGAATGGAAGTGGGCGATGCGGCCGTCGGCGCGGCCGATGACCGTCCCGGCGGGGCAGGTCACCTCAACAGGGTTGCTCATGCGGTCTAAGCTTAGTGATCAATGATTGACATCGGGTTCAGCTTGACGCAGTCCAGCCCATGGGTGCAGGTGCCCATGGTGCTGGCGTTCGCGCTGCCCGCGGCCGGCATCGCGGCGGTGGGAATGGTGCGCGCGGTGGACTGGGTGGCAGCAGTTTTGGGCGATAAGGAACCGAAGGTAGATTAAGGCGCTATGGCCAACCCGGAAGACCTGCGCAAAGAGGACATGCGTCTGCCTAAGGAGCGCAGGAAGTACCCCCGCAGCCGCGTCACGCAGGCGCTGTGGATACTCATTGCCCTGGTGCTCGTGGCGGGGATCGTCGGGTTGTTCTAACCCGTTGCTCTAGCCCGGGTTAGCGCCGCGCAGATGCCTCCGCCACCCGGGCGAACAGGTCGATGCTGGTGAGGTCCTCGATCAGCACCGGTTCGCCGTCGGAGTTGGAGAGCGGGACGCACCAGTTCTTGTACTGCTCGGCATTGGTGCCCGGCTGGTTCTGGATCCGCACATCACCCACCATGTCCACGAGGTTGGTGCAGGTCAAAGCCGACCCGGTACCGGCGATGAAGCGCGTCAGGCCGAGCACGAGCTCTTCGGTGTCGCCGCGCTCGTCGCGGCCGAGGTTGTCGAAGTCGTAGTCGGCCAGCGGGGTGCCCGCGAACGCGCCGTGATCTCGGGCGTTTGCCAAGACGTGGCCCTGCCAAGCGACATCCTTCGCGTCGAGCTCTTCAAAGGAGTCCTCAACAATGCCGAGGGCGTCGCGCAGCTCGTTGTGCGCGCCCTTGAGGTAGCCGGCGGTCGGCGGCAGGTCGTGCGTGCCGACGGAGCTCATCGACAGGTTGCGGTACTCCTCCGGGTTCATCGGGCGATCGCCGGCGGGGGAGTGCTCGAACCAGATCACAGACGTGCCCAGCACGCCGCGGTCACGCAGCACGTCCTGCACCCACGGCTCGAAGGTGCCCAGGTCCTCACCGACCACGACGGCCCCGGCGCGCTCCGCCTCGAGGGCGAGAATGCCCAGCATCGCCTCGTGGTCGTAGTTCATGTACACGCCGTCCAGCGGGGACTCCATCCGCGGAATCCAGAACAGGCGGAACAGGCCGAGGATGTGGTCGACGCGGATGCCGCCGGAGTTCTTCAGCACGGTCCGCAGCAGGTCACGCCACGGCTTGTATCCCGCTTCGGCCAGCTTGAAGGGGTGCCACGGCGGCTGGGACCAGTCCTGGCCCTGCTGGGAGTACCCATCCGGCGGGGCACCCACGGATGCGTCCTGGACAAGCACGTCGGCCAACGTGTTGGCGTCTGCTCCGCCAGGGTGAACACCGACAGCCAGGTCTGTCATGATGCCAATGCGCATCCCGGCATCCTTGGCGCGACGCTGCGCCTGCGCCAGCTGAGTGTCGGCGAGGAACTGCAGCCACATGTAGAACTGTGCGAGGTCGTCGTACTCCTCGGTGATGATGACCGCGTGGCGCCGCTCGTCCTCACGGGTCAGCTCGGTGTAGGCGCACCAGCGGGCGAAGTTGACCAGGCCCTCGCCCTGGTTCTCCACATACTCGTCGAAGGCTGATTGGTCAGATTCCTCGAAGATGTAGAACATTTCGTTGAGGATGGCCAGTTTGGTGTCGAAGATCGTGTCGCGGTCAATGAACTCCGGCGAGCGGTTCATCGCGCGCAGCTCAGCTGAGAGCTCGGCGATCTCCTCGCGGGTCTCCTCATCCAGCTGCGCGAACTCAGGCACGTCTTCCGCCGCGATGTAGATCGGGTTGACAAAGCGCCGTGAGGTGGGCAGATACGGCGAATCCTCCACCGGCGGGAACGGTTCTGCGGCGTGCACCGGGTTGATCAGCAGGTAGTCCGCGCCTTGCGCCGCGACGACCTCCGCGAGCTCAGCCAGATCGTGGAAATCGCCGATTCCCCACGAATTCTCCGAGCGCACGGAGTACAGCTGCGCCATCACACCCCACACCGGGTCCTTCAGCAGCTCCAGGTTGGTCGTCAGCACACGTGGAGTCACCACCAGCGTGCAGGTTTCCTCAATCTCGCGCTCATCGCTTTTCGACGACAAATGGATCGTATGCCACCCCATCGGCACATCCCCGCGCGTGTGGAATGTGGCCTCGCCCCAGTTCACACCGTCATGGAACGTCGGAGCTGCCCAGTTCTCGTCCTGGTAGACCTCGGAGGTGGAGCCGTCTTCCAGGGTGATCCACACATCGGCCGGAGCGCCCTCCGGCACGTGCACGTTGAAGTGGGTCTCTTCGCCCTCGCGGGCGATGACAACGGGAGGTAGGGGGCGGGTATCCCAGTGCACACGCCACGCACCGAGGGCTTCGTGGAGTTCCTCGTCTGCAGGATCGTCGGAAAGCGGAACGTCGAGCGCGCGCAGCAATTTCACCATGGATGAATGGGGCGAAGACACAATTTCGTTGTTCATGCCCCGGTAGGTCAGGCCGAAACCATAGGCGGTTGCTAGTTTCTCGAGGAGTTCCGTGTTAGCCACACTGAGCCATTCTGCCAAAGAACGCAATTTTTGGCTGGGAAAGAATTGTCGCAGGTCACAGTGGGAGTATTGTGTGACTATGACTTCTCCCGAGACCAAAATCTACAGCACCCCGGCGGGGTTCGAACTCGCGCCGGACGACAACTGCCTCACCCTGGCCGTCAAGACCATTGAGAAGCGCCCGAGCGCGCCGATCTTCTCCCGCCCCTCCGGGCATGACTGGGAGGAAGTGAGCGGAAAAGAGTTCATCGCTCAGTTCCGCGCAGTGGCGAAGGGCCTGGTGGCGAACGGCGTTGAGCAGGGTGACCGCGTGGTCCTCATGGCAGACTCCAGCTACGAATGGGCGCCGATGGACTTCGCCATCATGGCGGCCGGAGCGGTGAGTGTTCCGGTGTACCCGTCGTCGTCGGCAAGCCAGGTGCAGTGGATTGTCGAGGACTCGGGCGCGAAAATCGTAGTCTGCGACACGGAAGCGAACCGTGCGCTGTACAACAACCTCGTGCTGCGTGAAGACGGTACGGCCCCGCTGGTCGATTCTCCGACGCAGCTGAAGCGCTCGCTTGCCTTCGCTACCGGCGGTGTGGGCCTGCTCGTGGAGGACGGCCGCGGCATCGGCGATGACGTCATCGACGAGCGCATTGCCAACATCTCCCACGACGACCTGATGTCCATCGTGTACACCTCGGGCACCACCGGCCGCCCGAAGGGCTGCCTGCTGACCCACCTGGTGTGGGCATCCCAGGCAATGGCCCTGTTGCACAATCCGATCGGCTCCGGACTGGCCGCGAAGCCGGGCACCCGCTACGTGACCATCCTCCCGCTGGCGCACGTTCTCGCGCGTGCCGTGCACCTTGCCGCCACCATCGGCGGTGCCCACCAGACACACTGGTCTGACACCCGCACCATTCCGATGGCGCTGCAGCGGTTCGAGCCGTACATGATTCTCGCTGTCCCGCGCGTGTACGAAAAAGTCCGCGATGGCGCGTACAACAAGGCGGCGGATTCCTCGCCGATCGCCGCTCGTCTCTTCCTGCAGGCGGAAAAGGCTGCGATCGCATACTCCAAGGCCATGGACACCCCCGAGGGGCCGTCCAAGCTGCAGGAGGCGAAGCACAAGGTCTTTGACAAGCTCGTGTACAAGAAGCTGCGCGACGCTGTCGGCGGCAAGGCCGTGATCACCATTTCCGGCGGCTCCGCGATTTCTGCGCAGCTGCTGCACTTCTTCCGCGGCCTGGGCTTGACCATCTACGAAGGCTACGGCCTGACCGAGACCGCCGCTGCTGCGACGGTGAACAACCCGGAGCACATCCGTATTGGCACTGTGGGCCAGCCCAACAACGGCTACTCCGTCAAGATCAATGAAGACGGTGAGATCTGCTTCAAGGGTGACGGCGTGATCAAGGGCTACTGGAACAACCAGAAAGCCACCGACGAAGCGATTATCGACGGCTGGTTTGTCACCGGTGACCTCGGCGAGATCGACGAAGACGGATACGTGAAGATCACCGGGCGCAAGAAGGACCTGATTGTCACCGCCGGCGGCAAGAACGTCTCCCCGGGACCGATGGAGGACATCCTGCGTTCCCACCCGCTGATCTCCCAGGCGCTCGTCGTCGGCGACGGCAAGCCCTTCGTCGGTGTGCTGGTCACCCTCGACGACCAAGAGGTGGCGCGCTGGAAGAAGGAGCACAGCATCCCCGAGGACATGGAAATCGGCGAGCTGGTGAGGAAGAGTGCCGAGTTGCGCGCTGAAGTCCAGGACGCCGTCAACGAGGTCAACCGCAGTGTTAGCCAGGCAGAGCAAATCAAGAAGTTCCGGATCCTCGACCAGGATCTGACCGAGGAGTCCGGCGAGATGACAGCCACGATGAAGATCAAGCGCAACGTCGTCTTCGAGCGGTACAAGAAGCAGATCGATAGACTTTACCGCTAAAACTTCACACGGGGAACAGATTCCTGTTATTTTGGCCACACAAAACTGTTTGTGTGGCCAAACTTATGGCCTAGGAGTGCCAAAGGAGCTCCCCATGACCTTGAAGACCTTCACTGTTGATGCCCCGTTCACCGTCGCCCCCGACGAAAACTGCTTTTCGGCATTAGTAGCTAATGCTGAGAAGCGGCCGGACATTGTCTTGTTCACCAAGCCCGAAGCCCACGAGTGGGTGGACGTGACCGCCGCCGAGTTCGTCGCGGAGGTCCGTGAAGCGGCCAAGGGTCTCATTGCTCTCGGTGCCCAGAAGGGCGACCGCATCGCGCTGCTCTCCGGCGCGCGCTACGAGTGGCCGGTCGCTGACTTCGCCATCATGGCCGCCGGGCTGACCACCGCAGCGATCTACCCGTCCAGTTCGCTCGAGCAGGTGCAGTGGATCGTCGAAGACTCCGGCGCGGTCATCGCCCTTGGCGAGACCCACGACCACGGTGTGCTCTTCGAGCACGTCACCAACTCTCATCTGCGCGAAATCCTGCTTTTCGACGACGGCGGCATGGACAAGCTCAAAGAAGCCGGCCGCTCCGTTTCTGACGAGGAACTCGACGAGCGCATCGCGGGCATCTCCCACGATGACATCGCCTCCCTCGTCTACACCTCCGGCACCACCGGCCGCGCCAAGGGGTGCATGATCACCCACCTGAACTGGATCTTCCAGGTCCGCGGTCTGTTGGCTCACCCGGCCGGCCAGGTAGCCCACCGCGGCAACAAGGTGGTCACTTACCTTCCGCTCGCGCACGTCATGGCGCGCTCGGTCCACCTCGCCGCCACCCTCGGCGAGACCACCCAGTCCCACTGGCAGGACGTGTCCACCATCGCGGCCGAGTTCCAGCGGGTCAAGCCCGATCTGGTTCTAGGCGTCCCGCGCGTGTATGAGAAGGTGCGCGATGCTGCTCGTCGTAAAGCATCGGATGGCTCCGCGATCGGTGCGAAGATCTTCGCCGAGGCCGAAAAGACCGCCATCGCATACTCCGAATCGCTCGATGCGGGCGGGCCGTCACTGGTGCTCAAGCTCAAGCGCGCCGTCTTTGACAAGCTGGTCTACTCCAAGATCCGCGAAGCGCTCGGTGGCAAGATGGAATACGGCATCTCCGGCGGTTCCGCACTCGGCGTGCCGCTCGGCCACTTCTACCGCGGCGCTGGCCTGCCGGTGTACGAGGGCTACGGCCTGACCGAAACCTCCTCCGCCGCCGCCTTGAGCTTCGGCGACGACCGCAAGATCGGCTCCGTGGGCAAACCGATGATGGGCTACACGGCGAAAATCAGCGACGAGGGCGAGATCTGCTTCGCCGGCCCGGGCGTGTTCACCGGGTACTGGGGCAATGAGGAGGCCACGAAAGAAGCGCTTATCGACGGCTATTTTCACACCGGCGACCTCGGCGAAATCGACGAGAAGGGAAACATTTCGATCACCGGCCGCAAGAAGGATCTGCTGGTCACATCCGGCGGCAAGAACGTCGCCCCGCAGCCGCTCGAGGAGCTGCTGCGCCAGGATCCGCTGATCTCCCAGGCAGTCGTCGTCGGGGACGGAAAGCCCTTCATCGGTGCGCTCATCGCGCTCGACGAGGACGCCCTGACATCCTGGAAGGAAGCCCGCGGCATCGACCCAGACGCCCCCACCTACAAGCTGGCGAAACGCAACGACCTGCGCATGGAAATCCAAGACGCCGTCAACCGCACCAACCACGCTGTTTCGAAGGCTGAGGCGATCAAGAAATTCCGCATCCTCCCGCGCGACCTCACCGAGGCAGACGGCGAACTCACCCCGTCCCTGAAAGTCAAGCGTCCGGCCGTGTTGGAGAGCTTCGCGCACCAGATGCGGAAGCTCTACGGATAACTTCTCGGCGTGCCGTACGGGTACCTGTGAACTTCTGGCATAGAGTCAACCACCGACACTGACGGTGTGTCAGCCAGGGAAGCCAGAAGGAGGCGAGTGTGCACCGGACTGCTGCGACGCTACGCCACCGCGAGCTCACTCAAGAGGTCTACAATATCGGCGATGAAGTGGTCGAATACATCGAGCACATCGCCGAGGCGATCGCCGACTACGACGGCGAACTGACCGACGACTGCCTCGCCGAATTCGCCGAGATCGTCGACGACGCCCGCACCGATGCGCGCCGCGTGGTCGGTGAGCTGATCGGCCTGCGCCAGGCGCTCGTCTCCGGTGTGCGGGCGGGCTCTATCTCCGCCGCACTGCCGTTGGAGGAGCGCATCCCGGAGCCGGAAACTCTCGACGCCTCCGCGCTGTACGAGCTGTTCCCGCTCAGCTCGCCCGCCCCGGTCAAAGACATGTCTGAGGCGTGCACCCAGCGCACCGACCTGATCGTCCAGCACCTGGGTGAAGTCGTCGAGTACACCCTCGAGCAGACGGACATGGTCGCCCAGAACCTCGCGGCGGTGTCCCTGCCGCAGCTTTACTTCCGTGTCGGTGAACTCGTTGAGTCTGCCGTCGACGGCTGGCTCGACTCCGTCGTGGCTGAGCACCCGGGTTTCACCCGTGCCATGCGCGGCTGTAACCCGCCGGCGTTCCTGGAGGAGCGCGCGCGTGTCGACGCCATCGTCGCCAAGGTCGCGGCGAAGCGCTCCCGCCGCGGCGCGTAGGCCCCACAGGGCGCGCGTAGGGCGCGCCGCGGCGCTAGAGCTCAACCCGAACTCAACCTCACCAACCCCACTGGCCACATCGGCCTCATTGGCCCCGCCGGAACCGCCCATGGGCACCGTCCTGGCCCGCCTCCAGATATAGTTTGCATCCTTGTCGGGGAAGCTAAATCTGACCTGCGCTTTTAGAGCTTGAACCGGCAAGGATGCAAACGATATCTTGGCGGGCTTTAGAGTTGACCCCATGGCCAATTCTGATGGTTCTACTTCCAGCCGCGGCAGGGGCGCGAACGGTGTGCGCGTCTTAGAGGTGATGGGCGCGGACGGTGGGCGCGGCGCGGACAGGGACCACTCGAGCGGGTTCGGCGTGTACGTCCACGTCCCGTTCTGTGCGACACGGTGCGGGTACTGCGACTTCAACACCTATACACCGTCGGAAACGGAGACTTCCTACGCGGCCTACCTGGACGCGTTGGAGCGTGAGTTGGAAATGGGCGCGGCCAGTACAGACCTCACCGGTGGGGTCGACACGGTCTTCATCGGCGGCGGCACGCCGTCGCTGCTAGGGGCGGACGGGCTGGGCAGGATCCTGGACACTATCAAAAGAACCTTCGGGTTGAAACCGGATGCGGAGGTGACTACGGAGTCGAATCCGGAGTCGACAAGCCCGGAATATTTCGAGGGTCTCAAAAGGGCGGGGTTCACGCGGGTGTCGTTGGGGATGCAGTCTGCAAGCACGCCGGTGCTGAAGATCCTGGACCGCCAGCACACCCCCGGCCGTGCTGTCGCCGCGGCAAAGGATGCGCAACGGGCCGGGTTTGAACACGTCAATCTCGACCTGATCTACGGCACCCCGACAGAGACGGAAGATGATGTGAAGAAGAGCCTCGACCACGTCCTCGACGCCGGGGTGGATCACGTGTCCGCCTACTCACTCATTGTGGAGGACGGCACCGCGATGGCCCGGAAGATCAACAAGGGCCAGCTGCCGGCCCCGGACGAGGATACCTACGCGGACCGCTACGAACTCATCGCCAGCACGCTGGAAGAAGCTGGGTTCGGCTGGTACGAGGTGTCCAACTGGGCTAAGCCGGGCGGGGAGTGCCAGCACAACTTGATCTATTGGCGCGGCGGGAACTGGTGGGGTGCCGGCCCGGGCGCGCACGGGTATGTCGGCCGGACGCGGTTCATGAACGTCAAGCGGCCGGAAACATACAACCAGAAACTGGCGACGGGTCAGCTGCCCATCGCCAGTGAGGAAACCATCACGGATGCCGAGCACCACTTCGAGCAGATCATGCTCGGCCTCCGCCTCAAAGAGGGCATCCCGCGCAGCTGGATCCAGCCAGGCGCTGAAGCGGTGCTCCGCAAGCACCGTGACGCCGGTCTTCTCACGACAGGTGAGCGCATTGCGGTCACGGATAAGGGCCGTTTGCTTGCCGACGGCATCGTCACCGACATCTTGGCCGCCGAGTAAGTCAGCGCTACACTCGGTTTAGCAGTCAACAAAGGAGAGTGCTAAACATGGCGGGTCCCGCACGCGACCGTAGGCAGGCGGTGCTGCGCGCGATCGTCGCGGACTACATCGCGTCGCAGGAGCCGGTCGGGTCGAAGACCCTGGTGGAGCGGCACAAACTGAACGTCAGTTCCGCCACGATCCGCAACGACATGGCGGTGCTGGAGGCGGAGGGCTTCATCGCCCAGCCGCACGCGAGCTCGGGGCGTGTACCCACGGAGAAGGGCTACCGCGCCTTCGTCGATGCCATTAACGACGTCAAGCCCCTCTCGCTGCCGGAGCGCCGCGCGATCTCCGACTTCCTCGAGTCCTCTGTGGACTTGGAGGACATCATGCGCCGTTCGGCCCACCTGCTCGCGCAGCTGACCCGCCAAGCGGCTGTGGTGCAGCTGCCGACCCTCAGTGTCTCCCGAGTGAAGCACTGCGAGGTCGTGGCACTCACCCCCACGAGGTTGCTGCTCGTGCTCATTACTGACACCGGCCGCGTGGACCAGCGCAACGTCGAGCTCGCCGGTCCGATCAGTGATGAGGAGACCGCGCAGCTGCGGGATCTACTCAACCGCGTCTTGGAGGGCAAGACGATGTCGGATGCGTCGACTGCCCTGGCGACGATTGCCCAAGACGCCCCGGATCATGTGACCAGGGCGATTGCTGTGGTGATTGATACGCTCGTCGAAAAGCCAAGCGACCGTGTGCTTATCGCAGGCGCGGCGAACCTTGTCCCGATGACCACGGATCTGCTTAGCGTGGTCGAGGCACTCGAGGAGCAGGTTGTCGTACTCAAGCTGCTGGCAAACCTGCCTGAGCTGGGCAATGTGTCGGTGGTGATCGGGCAGGAGAATGAGGATGAGGAGCTGAGCAAGGCCAGCATCGTGACCACGGGTTACGGTGCGGCGGGCGAGACGCTGGGTGGTCTGGGGGTCCTCGGCCCGACGTACATGGACTACCCCGGTACGATTCAAAAGGTTGCGGCGGTGGCACAGTACATTAGCCACATTCTCGCCGGAGAGGAAAGGATTTAGATGGCCCGCGATTACTACGGCATCCTCGGGGTTGACCAGAACGCGTCGGATGCGGAGATCAAGAAAGCTTATCGACGTCTCGCACGCAAGTACCACCCCGACGTGAACGACACGGATGAAGCCGCGGAGAAGTTCCGCGAAATCTCCGTGGCGCAGGAGGTGCTGCTGGATCCGCAGAAGCGGGCGATCGTCGACCGTGGCGGGGACCCGATGGAGCAGGGGGCCGCCGCGCCGGGCGGTGGCGGCTTCGGCTTCGGTGACATTTTCGAGGCGTTCTTCGGTGACGCTGGCGCAGGCGGCGGCCGCGGCCCGCGCTCGCGCGTCCAGCCGGGCAACGACGCACTGTTGCGCACCAGCATTTCGCTGGCGGAGGCGTACTCCGGAACCCGCAAGGACGTCACCGTCGACACCGCAGTGGTGTGCGAGCACTGCCGCGGCACTGGATCCGAGTCTGAATCCAAGCCCGTCACCTGTGATAACTGTGGCGGGCAAGGCCAGGTTCAGCAGGTGCAGCAGTCCTTCCTGGGCAACATCATGACAACATCGAGCTGCCCTAAGTGCCAGGGCTTCGGCGAGATCATCACCGACCCGTGCCAGAAGTGCGGCGGTCAGGGGCGCGTGCGTTCCCGCCGCGACATCACGGTGAATATTCCAGCCGGCATTGTCTCCGGAATGCGCATCCGTATGGCGGGCCAGGGTGAGGTCGGCCATGGCGGCGGCGCTGCCGGCGACCTGTACGTGGAGGTCGCCACCGAGGACCACCCGGTGTTCGTCCGCGACGGGGAGAACTTGCACTTGAAGGTCTCCATGCCGATGTATGACGCCGCTTTGGGCACGAGCCTCGAGGTCGAGGATCTCGCTGGGGAGACCACCACGATCGAGATCCCGGCAGGCACGCAGCCGAATGAGCAGATCGTCCTCGAGGGCGAGGGCATGCCGCGTCTGCGCGCCGAGGGCGCCGGCGACTTGATCGCCCACGTCGAGGTCGTCGTGCCGGAGACGCTGACCAAGGATGAGCGCCGCGCGCTCGAGGATCTGCGCGCCGGGTGCAAGGAATCCGCCCACGTCCAAGAGGAAGCTCCCGGTGAGGAGAGCTTCTTCGGCCGGCTCCGGGACCGTTTCCGCCGCTAAGCTATGAGCCTGCCGTATTTTCTCTGCGACGACCCGGCCGCGGGCCGCCTCGACGGCCCAGAAGGACGCCACGCCGTCACGGTCAAACGCATTGAAACCGGCGAGCACATCATGCTTATCGACGGCTCCGGCCGCACCGCCGAAATCTCCGTCACCGAGATCACTGGCAAGGATTCTCTGGTGGGAGAGGTCCTGCGGGTGGACGACGTTCCACAGCCGCGGCCGCAGGTGACGGTGGTGCAGGCCATTCCGAAATCGGAACGCGCCGAACTCGCCGTCGATCTGGCCGTCCAGGGTGGAGCAGACGAGATCATCCCGTGGATCTCCCACCGCACCATCGCACGGTGGCAGGGCCCGAAGGTGGCCAAGAACGTAGAGAAGTGGCAGGCCACTGCCCGGGAGGCGGCCAAGCAGTCCCGCCGTGCCTGGGTGCCGGAGGTCCGTGAGCCGGTGACCACGAACCAGCTCGCGGAACTCGTACGCGGCCACGCCGCCTACGTCCTGCACGAAGATGCCAGCACCAGCATCAAAGACATAGACCTTGACGTCGACCACCTGTATCTCATTGTCGGTCCCGAAGGCGGGATCGGGCAGGAGGAACTTGCGGGGATCCCTGCGGCGTCGATAAGCATGGGGCCGGAAGTACTGCGCACCGCGAGTGCCGCGCTGGCCGCGTTGAGCGCGATCGGTGCGTTGACGCACCGCTGGTAGTGTGAACCGCATGGCAGAACTGGTCACACGCTCGCACGAGCTCGACCCTGAACACGCCCAGGCGATCTTGGGCGTTAATGATGAGAACCTGCGCACCCTCAACGACCTGCTTGGTGCGGACGTTTTCGCGCGCGGCACGAACGTCACGCTGCGCGGGCCGGTCGAGGATGTCGCCTACGCTGCCCGCGTGTTGGATGAGGTGGAGGCGATGGCGCGCCGCGGCATCGTCATCACAGTCGACGCGGTGACGCACGCAGTGGACATCATGGCCTCGGATGCGCCGGAGTCCGTCGCGGACATTCTCGGCCAGGAGATCATTGCCCGGCGCGGCAAGGTGATTCGCCCCAAGACCGCAGGTCAGCGCGAGTACGTCGATGCGATCGACGAGAACACGATCGTGTTCGGTATCGGCCCCGCTGGTTCCGGTAAGACCTACCTGGCGGTGGCGAAGGCAGTGCAGGCGCTGCAATCCAAGCAGGTCAAACGCATCATCCTCACCCGCCCCGCTGTGGAGGCAGGGGAGAAGCTGGGCTTTTTGCCCGGCACCCTGAACGACAAAATCGACCCGTACCTGCGGCCGCTGTACGACGCGTTGCGCGACATGCTCGACCCCGAGATGATCCCGAAACTCATGGAAGCCGGCATCATCGAGGTCGCCCCGCTTGCGTACATGCGCGGACGCACGCTTAACGACGCTTTTGTCATCCTCGACGAGGCGCAAAACACCACCCCTGCTCAGATGAAAATGTTCCTCACCCGCTTGGGCTTCGGGTCCAAAATGGTGGTCACCGGCGACATTTCCCAGGTTGACCTGCCCCGCGGCGTGGTCTCCGGCCTGCGGGTTGTGCGCCAGATCCTACGCGGGATCAAAGAGATCCACTTCCAAGAGTTCGACGCCAACGATGTGGTGCGCCACCAGCTGGTCGGGCGCATCGTCGCCGCCTACGACTCGTACGACGCGCAGCGCGCTGAGCGCTGGGATGCCGAGGCTGCAGCACCCGCTGGGCCGACCGGCAAGCATGCTGCCTCGCAGGCTCGGCAGCAGGATCAGGAGGAGAAAGAGTGAGCATCGAAGTCCTCAACGAATCCGGTGAGACCGACGTCAACGAGGAAATGCTTGTCGACGTCGCATCCTTCGCCCTCACCGCCCTTGATGTCCACCCCGACACCGAGGTGACCATCACCTGCGTCGACTCATCGACCATGGCGGATCTGCACATGCGCTGGATGGATTTGCCCGGCCCCACCGACGTGATGAGCTTCCCGATGGACGAGCTCAGCCCCGGCTCCGGGCGCCCCGACGCAGCCGCGATCGGCCCGGCGATGCTCGGCGACATTATCCTCTGCCCGGACTACGACCGGAAACAAGCCGAGGCTGCGGGCCACCCGCTGGGCCACGAGATGGCGCTGCTCACTGTCCACGGAGTGTTGCACCTGCTCGGATACGACCACGCGACACCCGCCGACGAGCGGGAAATGTTCGGCCTGCAGAACGAGATCCTCGCCGACTGGTACGACGACCTTTCAGCCCGCGGTATCGAGTACCAGCCCAAACCTGACGGCCGGCATGCCTTCCCCTCGGGAGCGGACCGGCAAGAGCTGGACGGGCTTGTCGAGGAACAGGACAACAACCGCGGCGGGGAGCAGTAACCACCTGTGAACCCCTGGATCACTTTCGGCCTGATTTCGATCATCTCGCTGCTGGCAGCGGGCGTGATCAAAATGCTCGAGTCCGCCCTGGTACCCATTTCGCGCGCCCGCGTGGAGACGATGGCCAAGGACGACGTCTCCGGTTCCGCGGCCCTGTTGCGGGTGGTCGACTCGAAGCCGAATCACTTGAGTCTGTTGGCGCTGATCCAGATGGTGCTGGACACAGTCGCCGCCGTGTTCGCTTTGTTGGCGGCCTTTGAGCTCATTCCGTCGCGCGGCTGGGCCATTGCTGCCGCCATCCTCGCGGTGACGTTGCTGCGCTTCGGCATCGTCGGCATGAATGCCCGCCGTGCCGGCAAACTCAATCCGTACGCGATCTCGCTGCGGGCAGCGCAAATCCTCACCGTTGTCTACACAGTGCTCGGCCCGCTGTCGAAGCTGCTCATCTGGGTGAGCAACGTGATCACCCCTGGCGACGAGGACCTAGAGAACCCCTACGCCACCGATGTGGAACTGCGCGAAGCCGTCGACATCGCCCAAGAGCAAGGCGTGGTGGAAACGACCGAGCGGCGCATGATCCAGAACATCTTCGACCTGGCCGACACCCACGCGCGCCAAGTCATGGTGCCGCGCCCGGACATCGTGTGGATCGAGTCGGAGAAGTCCGCCGGCCAGGCTGCGAACCTGCTGATCCGCTCCGGCCACTCACGTGTCCCGGTCATCGGGGAGAGCGTCGACGACATTGTGGGCATCATCTACCTTAAAGACGTCATCGAAAAGACCTACAACCGCACCGACAGCGGCACCGGCGTGCCCGTGACTGATCTGATGCGCGAGCCGATGTTCATGCCGGATTCCAAGCCGCTCGACGATCTGCTTCAAGAGATGCAGCAGGAGCAGACTCACATTGCAGTGCTTGTCGACGAATACGGCGGCATCGCCGGCCTCATCACCATGGAAGACATTCTCGAGGAGATTGTCGGTGAGATCGCTGACGAGTACGACGAGGATGAGGAAGCACCCATCAAGCCGGTCGACTCGGCAGAACTTGTCGACACCACGGAAGTCGAAGGGTCCACCCTGATCACGGACCCGCGGGACACCCTCGCCCAGGCGGCCGCTACGTCGCGGGCTTTCCGCGCCCAAGCACGCCTCCCGCTCGATGACCTTGTGGATTACTTTTCCGACGAGCTCGGCTTCACGCTTGAATTCACCGAGGAAATCACAGACAACGTCGAAACGGTCGCCGGTCTGCTGTCCTATGAGCTCGGCCGTGTCCCCCTGCCAGGTTCTTCTGTTGAGGTTTCTGAGCTGCTCTTCACCGCCGAAGGCGGACGCGACCGTCGCGGCCGCATCAAAGTCCGCACCGTGCTGATCGAGGTCCCTGAACGGCTCATCCCGGAGCGTGAGGACACTGAGTCCGACGAGCGTCAGGACCATCCCGAACTGAGTAACTCAGGCACCTCACGCACCTACCGTCCCGCACCGGGGGAGTAGCGGAGAAGAAGGCCGGATTGTTCGCTTTTGTGTAGCAGCTACCTCGGCGCGCACAATGGAACGCATGAAGAACATTTTGTCGATCCAGTCTGCGGTTTCCTACGGCCACGTTGGCAACTCCGCTGCGGTGTTCCCGCTCCAGCGCATCGGCCATGAGGTCTGGCCGGTCTACACCGTCAACTTCTCCAACCACACCGGTTATGGCGAGTGGAAAGGCCCGATGATTCCCGCGGAGGAGGTCCGCTCCATCGTCGACGGCATCGAAGCCCGTGGTGCCCTTGCCCGTGTCGACGCCGTGCTGTCCGGCTACCAGGGTGGTGACGATATCGCCGACGTGATCGTCGACACCGTCGCTCGCGTCAAAGCGCTGAACCCCAACGCGGTCTACTCCTGCGACCCGGTGATGGGCAACGAGAAGTCCGGTTGTTTCGTCTCCGACAACATCCCGCCACTGCTGCGGGACAAGGTGGTTCCGGTGGCGGACATCATCACCCCGAACCAATTCGAGCTGGGCTACCTGACCGGTAAAGAGGCTTCGGACATCGATTCCACACTCGACGCCGTCGAAGCTGCTCGTGCCATGGGGCCTGATACCGTCCTGGTCACCTCGGTCAACCGGCCCGACCAGCCGGAAGACACCATCGAAATGCTCGTCGTGGACAATCACGGCCGCTGGCTGGTGCAGACTCCGCGCCTGCCGTTCAAGCGCAATGGTTCCGGTGACGTCACCTGCGCGCTGTTCACCGGCCACTACATTGAGGCTGCAGGCGCGCCTGACGCTGCGAAGCAGGCCCTGGCCAAGACGGCTTCTTCCGTTTTCGATCTGCTGGAGAACACCTACAAGGCAGACTCGCCTGAGCTCCTCTTGATCGAGTCCCAGGACGCTTACGCCAACCCGCGTCTACAGTTCGAGGTCACCGAAATCTAGTTCTGGGGGAAGATCTAGATTCTCAGTATCGCCTTCTAGCCATCCCGTCGAAATCCCACCTGCGAAAACGCTGCGGGCGAAGCGCGAAAGGCGATACTGAAAAAGTATTTAGCCCGAGCCCGAAGTCCCGCGCGCCGTCTCGTGGCGGCCAAACCGCGCCCTAACCGGTGAACCCCCTGCCGGCCCGTACGATTGGAAAATATGACCTCCCAGCCCACTGACAACCAGCACGACCCGGCAGACTTCTTCGATCAAGCGATCGCTGGCCCAGAAACAGGTCCGGCAGCACAAGCAGATGTCGACGCGCTGCCGAACGAGTTCACGGACACGCCCGAGGGTTTCCGCTCCGGGTTCGTCAGCTTTGTGGGCCGCCCGAATACGGGCAAGTCGACGCTGACGAATGCGCTGGTGGGGGAGAAGATCGCCATTATGGCGGATCAGCCGGAAACGACGCGTCATCCGATTCGCGGCATCGTGAATAGGCCGGACGCGCAGATCGTGCTGGTAGATACTCCCGGGCTGCACCGCCCGCGCACGCTGCTGGGTGAGCGTCTCAATGACGTGGTCAAGGACACGTTCGCGGACGTAGACGTGGTCGGCCTGACAGTCCCGGCGAACGAGAAAATCGGCCCGGGCGACCGCTGGATCTTGGACGCGGTGAAGGAGACGAAGCCGAACACGCCGATTGTCGGGATCGTGACCAAGCTCGATGCGGCGGGCAAGGATCAGGTCGGCGAGCAGCTGTTGAAACTCCACGACCTGCTCACCGAGGTCACTGGCCGTGACGACGTTGACGTTGTCCCAGTGTCCGCGACGGAACAGATTCAGTTGGATGTGCTGATGGACGTCCTGACGAAGCACCTCCCCGAAGGCCCGCGCTTCTACCCGGAGGGCCACGTCACGGATGAGGACACCGAGACCCGTATCGCAGAGCTCATCAGGGAAGAGGCTCTGAAGGGACTGCGCGACGAACTGCCGCACTCTGTCGCCGTCCAGATCGACGAAATGTACGAGGACCCCGACGACGGCAATACCCCGAAGCGGGCCATGATCTACGCGGTGATGTACCTTGAGCGCCCTGGCCAGAAGACGATCATCGAGGGCCGTGACGGCCGTCGCCTGAGCGGGATCATCCAGCGATCGCGGAAGCAGATCATTGATCTGCTCGGCCGCAATGTCTACCTCGATCTGAGGATCAAGGTGTTGAAGAACTGGCAGTCGGACCCAAAGCATTTGGGGCGCCTTGGCTTCTAAACCCAGTTTCCGCGACCGCGCCTTCGTCGTGCGCACCTACGATTTCGGTGAGGCTGATCGCGTGGTTGTCTTGCTCACCCAGAACCACGGGCTGGTCCGCAGCGTGGCTAAAGGGGTGCGGAAAACAAAGTCCCGTTTCGGTTCGCGCGTGCAACCGTTCGTCGATCTTGATGTGCAGCTGTACCCGGGCCGCAACCTCGCCACGATCACGCAGGCGGACACGGTCGCCTATTACGGCAGCGGCATCATTGAGGATTTCGACCGGTACACAGCAGCCTGCGCCGTGCTGGAGTCGGCGGAACGACTCTCTTATGCGGGCGAGGCAGATCCAGCCTTGTTCGCGGAGGTCAGCACGGCTATTAAGCGGCTCCAGGATGCGCAGCAGGCGACGATGGTGCTCGACGCGTTCATCCTCCGCGCCGCCGCCCACGCTGGCTGGGGTTTGAGTTTGTTCGACTGCGCGAACTGCGGCAAACCCGGCCCCCACCACGCGTTTCACCCGGCACTCGGCGGGGCCACGTGTTTGAACTGCCGGCCTCCCGGTGCGTTCGATGTGGAGGAGGACACGCTCCACATCATGTGGCTACTCACCAACGGCCACGACGCAGCCGCCGCGGACCGCCTCACCGAAACGACGGCAGCGCAAACGCACCGCCTTGCTACCGCTCACCTGCAGTATCACCTGGAGGCGGCAGTGTCTTCGTTGAAGATCATGGAGCAGGCATAATGAATCCGTGACTCAGAACGCCATCCCCGATATCCCGGCAGAACTCTTTCCGCGCCACATTGCGCTCGTCATGGACGGCAACGGCCGGTGGGCGCAGGAGCGCGGCATGCCCCGCACGGAGGGCCACCGCGTCGGTGAGAAGGTTCTCATGGACATGGTCGATGCGTGCATTGAGATGGGCGGGGTGGAGTGGTTGTCGGCGTACACGTTCTCGACGGAGAATTGGCGCCGCTCGCGTGAGGAGGTCCGCTTCCTCATGGGGTTCTCGCGCGAGGTAATGCGCGCCGAGCGCGACCAGCTGCATGCGAAGAACGTGCGCATTGTGTGGGTTGGCCGCCGCCCGCGCCTGTGGCGCTCGGTGATCCGCGAGCTTGAGGCTGCGGAGGAAATGACGAAGAACAACACCGGCCTCACGCTCGCGATGTGCATTAACTACGGCGGTAGAGCAGAGCTTATCGACGCCACTCGCACCATCGCCCAGCTCGCCTCCGAAGGAAAACTCGCACCGGGGGAGATCTCAGAGGAGACGCTGGCGAGGTTCATGTACCGCCCGGACATGCCGGACGTGGACATGTTCCTCCGCCCCTCGGGGGAGCAGCGGACGTCGAACTTCCTGTTGTGGCAGTCGGCGTATGCGGAGATGGTGTACCGGGACATTCTCTTCCCGGATTTCACCAAGGAAGACCTCTACGATGCCGTGCTGGAGTACGCGAAGCGGGACCGCCGTTTCGGCGGCACGAAATAGCGGCACGAAATAGCCGCACGTAGATCTTTGCCGCGAACTAGCGGCAGGCGGGGCAGAGGCCGAAGACCTCGGCGTCGTGGCCGGAGATCTCAAAGTCGTACTGGCGGGCCACGTGCTGGGCCCATTGCTCAACAGGCCCGCCTTCGATTTCTTCGCTGCGCCCGCAGGAAGTGCACACCAAGTGGTGGTGGTGCCGGTCGGTGAGGCAGTGGCGGTAGAGAGTTTCGCCGGAGTTGGAGTTCAGGGCGTCGACGGCACCGATGTCGGCGAGGGTTTGCAGGGTGCGGTAGACCGTCGTTAAGCCGACCTTTTGTCCGCGGTCGCTGAGCTCTCGGTGGATTGCTTGGGCCGACGCGAAGCGGTCGATGTCGCGCAGTACGTCGATGACCGCGCTGCGCTGGCGGGTGTTGCGGGCACCGATCTTCGGCGCCGGTTCGCGGCGGGATGGGCGAGAGTTCATGCTCTATAGGCTCGGCGACGGACCGTCAGGAATCAAGCCCGGGTCCGCGTCAGGGGTGTGGTCGCCGATCGGCCCGAAAGCGCTCGCCGATCCGACGCTGCCAGTGGCATCAACGAAGTCCGGGCCCTTGCGAGCTGCGCGGCGGGCGGCCAGGTCGTCGCGGGAATCCTGCTCGGTCAAGCCGGAAATGGACTCGATGATGCTCATGACGGATGGAATGGCCAGCCGGTAGACCATTTCGCGCCCAGTTCGAGTCGCACTGACCAGGCCAGCATTCTTCAACACCCGCAGGTGCTGGCTCACCAACGGCTGGGACTTCTCCAGTTCGGTGACCAGCTCGTGGACGACATGGGGCTGCTGATTGAGGAGCAGAATAATCTGCAACCGCAACGGCGAATCGAGAGCCCCAATGATCTCGGAGGTGCGGGCCAGCTTGTCCTCCGGCCACTGCGGCAATAGCTGCGGCTCGACCATGTGCACCCCTCCTTTTCGTGCTCGACTTCAAGACATCCTTATGTTTATACATCAACAAACGCCTTATTTTATTCCAGTCTAATAACAAAATGGTCTCATTTTCACTTCTTTAGCCTATCGTCGTGCCCCTACTGCACCGGGCCAGTCCGGTGTTCGGGGCACCGGCTACACTTGGACCAGATATTTCCAAGCACCCTGTAAGAGGAGAGTTGAACTGCCCATGGCAACAACTGCGATCGATACCGTCGTCAATCTGTGCAAGCGCCGCGGGTTGGTGTATCCGGCTGGTGAAATTTACGGCGGTACCCGTTCTGCTTGGGATTACGGTCCGCTCGGCGTGGAGCTGAAGGAGAACCTGAAGCGCCAGTGGTGGAAGACGATGGTGCAATCTCGCGCGGATGTTGTCGGCGTGGATACCTCGATCATCCTGCCGCCGCAGGTGTGGGTCGCCTCCGGCCACGTCGAGGTCTTCACGGACCCGTTGGTGGAGTCGCTGCACACGCACAAGCGTTACCGCGCAGACCACTTGCTGGAGGCCTACGAAGAGAAGCACGGCCACCCGCCGGCTAACGGCCTGGCTGACATCAACGATCCGGAGACGGGCCAGCCCGGCAACTGGACGGAGCCGCGCGCGTTCTCCGGTCTGATGAAGACCTACCTTGGACCCGTCGACGACAAAGAGGGCCTGCACTACATGCGCCCAGAGACAGCTCAGGGCATCTTTGTGAACTTCAAGAACGTCATGACGTCGGCACGCATGAAGCCGCCGTTCGGCATTGCCAACGTGGGTAAGTCCTTCCGCAACGAGATCACCCCGGGCAACTTCATCTTCCGCACCCGCGAGTTCGAGCAGATGGAGATGGAGTTCTTCGTCAAACCGGGCGAAGACGAGCAGTGGCACCAGTACTGGATCGATACCCGCCACCAGTGGTACATCGACCTGGGCATCAACCCGGAGAACCTGCGCCTGTACGAGCACCCGCAGGAGAAGCTGTCCCACTACTCCAAGCGCACGGTCGACTTGGAGTACGCATTCGGTTTCCAGGGCTCTAAGTGGGGCGAGCTTGAAGGTGTGGCCAACCGCACCGACTACGACCTGAAGACGCACGCGGAAGCATCGGGCGAAGACCTGTCCTTCTTCGACCAGGAATCCGGCGAGCGGTGGATCCCGTACTGCATCGAGCCCGCTGCTGGTTTGGGCCGCGCAATGATGGCCTTCCTGATTGATGCCTACCACGAGGATGAGGCACCGAACGCGAAAGGGGGCGTCGATAAGCGTGTCGTTCTGAAGCTCGACCGGCGCTTGTCGCCGATCAAGGTCGCAGTGCTGCCGCTGTCGAAGAAGCCGGAGCTTTCCGGCCCGGCAGAGGAACTCGCGGCGGCGCTGCGCCAGCACTGGAGCATTGATTACGACACCTCCGGTGCGATTGGCCGCCGCTACCGCCGTCAAGATGAGATCGGTACCCCGTTCTGCGTCACGTTCGACTTCGATTCGCTCGAGGACAAGGCCGTGACAGTGCGCGAGCGCGACACGATGGAGCAGGAGCGCGTGCCGCTCGACGAGCTGGAAAGCTACCTCGCCGCCCGCCTGGTGGGGTGCTAATGCACTACGTCAGCTGGGATCGCACGGACAGGGACGCCCCGAAGCTACTCGCAGAGGCAGGCCCGGAGACGCTCGCGGAGTTCAGGCACGACAGCGCCACGCTTTCCGACGGCTCCACCTGGACCCTCATCTCCACCCCCGAAGCAGGAGCTAAGGCGACCGTCGCGGAGACTGGCCAAGAGATCGTGTCGGCCCCGGCGTCGCTCAAGCGCGATAAGCAGATCCCGGTGATGATCGGCGGCGAGCCGTACACGCTCATTGCCGAGTCGTCGAAGAACTGGATCATCGACGACGCAAACGGCAACAAGGTCGCCCAATTCACCTCCGATCACAATGGCGTGCGCCGGTCGGTGTTGGAGTTCGACACCTCGAGCGAACTTGCCCACCCGTCGAGCCCAGCTGACCCGGACAGCCAAACGGCTTTGCCGCTGGACCACATCGTCGGGCTGGCATGGGTGTCGCGCCTGGTGCTTGAGTATCGGAAAATGGTCAACACGACGGCGCTGATCGGGCTCATGGTGTTCTTGAGCGTCTTCGTCGTCGCAGTCTGGCTGCTCATTCCATGATCACTGCAACGTGGCGTGGGGATTCGCTGCTCAGCGAAACCGGTGCGCCCCTGGCCCTCTACGATCCCGGGACTGGCACCTTGTCTGCTGACGACGTCAGCATCGAAGTCAAGCACTCGGCCGGGGCAGTGAGCTGGAAGGTCACCGGTGAGGTGCGCGACACGGGGGAGAAGTTCTCGGTCCGCACGCGGGGTATCGGCGTGGGAACCCTGACCGCGCGCTGCGGTTCACGCACGTACACGCTCGAGCGGGGCGGTGCGTTCTCTAAAACCCGCACGCTTATCGACGTCTCTGGCGCCCCCTGCGCCACCACCTCACCGAAGAATGGCCTCGACCTCGCCGTCACTCAGACCCGTGACATGCCGTTTGCGGATCTGGTGTTTCTCACGTGGGCGTTGACGCTGATAGACACGCCAGCCCGCCGCACGCTGTACTGAGTCAGCGAAAGCTAGCGTTCATCCCGAACTCAGTCACAAGAGCACCACCTGACACACTTGCCCCGGGCTTTTAGCGCTTCACGGGGCGTGCAGCTGGCGTGGCCTAAGTGTCTGGTGAGGTTGAGTTCGGGATGGATCCGAGTCCTTCCCCGCTCACCATGCCCCTGCTCTGAAGCGGGGCTGTCGTACAAGCTTCGGCTTCGGTCGTTGCAGCGAGCTAGAAGCTGCCGCCGCGACCGCCCATGCCGCCGGCAAAACCGCCGCCTCCGCCTCCGGAGAAGCCACCGCCGCCACCGCCGAAGCCTCCTCCACCGAAGCCGCCACCGCCGCCTCCACCGAGGATGGACCCCCAGATGATTGCGTTGGCCATGGTGTTCATGGACTGGGTGGTCTGCTGGTTGCGGTAGGAGGTGATGTCGTCGTTCGCGGCGTTGACGGCCCGGCGAGCGGAGTCGGTTGCGGCGCGCGCAAACTCGATCGCGTTCTTCGTGTCCTGAGTGCGGCGGTTGAGTGCCTCGGCGTACTGGCGCTTTGCCTCCGCAAGCAAGGTGCGGGCACGGGAGCGAATGATGCGTCCGCGGGAGTTGATCAGGTCTTCCGCACCTTGGATTTGCGCGCTGGCTACCTGGAGCTGCTGGTCCAGAAGCTGCAGGCGGCGCTGCTGGTCGGAGGCGACACCACGGGCCTGGTCGATCTGCTCGTCAATGTCGGCGTCGAGGTGGGTGAGCTCGGTGTACAGCGCCAACGGGTCTGTCTCGGGGCGGTTGCCCATCTGGGAGAGTGCTTCGCGGGCGCGGGAGGAGACGGCGTCGAGGGCGCGGACGTCGATACGCGCGCCCTGATTCGTCTGCTGCTTGAGTCGCTCAATCTCCTGCAGCTCGTCTTGGATCTCCTGGATCAGTGCGGGAAGGTTCGTGCGGGCGGTGGAGATATTTGCCTCTGCGTGCTCGATGGCCCGCAGGTTGGTGTCGGCGACCTCGACCGCGTGCTGGGCGCCGCGAAAGATGTCAATGAGCGCGCCTTGCTGGCCGGCAGGCTGCGCGGCAAGTCCACGCGCCTGCTCGAGCTGCCCCTCCGCTTCCTGGATCGAACCTTGGGCGATGTCGACGTTCTGGGTGATGGAGGAGAGCAGTTGCTCGTCGTAACGCGACTGCAGGTCGCTCAGCGTCGCACGGGCCGGCTCAATGCGGGCGCGCAAATCGACAGTGCGCTGGAAGATCGCGTCCACTTCCTCATTGGCCTTCATGAGCACGCCGCGCATTTCCTGGAACTCCTCCGCCTTGGCCTTGAGCGCTTCTTCGGCTTGGCCGCAGGAGGAGATGATGTCGATGAGCATCGCGCGCTTTTCCGGCTCGGTCTCCGGGATAGCGTCGCCAAGCCGCTGGTGGGTGTTGAACGCGCGCTGCAGCTCAGACGTGGCCTGGTTCATGGCGGAAGTGAAGGGGCGAACACGGTCGGCGCCGAACTCTGCGGAAGCGATCTCGAGCTCTTCCTTGCCCAAGCGAATGGACTCGTCGGTCTGGACGAGCGCATCGTGCGCGAGTTCCTCCAGGGTGTGCGTAGGTAAGCGGCCGAGCGATTCGGTGTCGCCCGGGGCCAGGGCCCTAGCGGACTCAAGCTGCTTCCGGTCGCGCTTGTTGTTCTTGTTGCGGCCGTACATGTAGAAGCCGCCGCCGGCGAGAGCTGCCGCACCCAGGCCACCAGCAACGAGCGCTGCGCCCTCGCCGTCGGAGGAGCCGTTCACGGCATTGATCGCGTCCAAACCGGCCGCGCCGTAGTTCTTGCTGGTGAGCTGGCTGTAGGCGGCATCGTACATGGCGTCGATATCACTGCTGTCCCACTGGCTGCCCCCGTTGACGTTGAACTTGCCGTCGGTGGCGATCGCCAAAACGGCCGTGTTCGGGCCCTTGTCCGTGATGGCTTCGCGCACCCACTCGGCGGGGTCCTGGCCACCGAAGGAGTCCATGTAGACGACATACGCGTTGAGCTGCTTGTCCTGCTTCAACTGCTGGATCGCCGATTCGATCTGCTGCTTCTCGGCGCCGCTGAGCACCCCGGCGTCGTCAGTGACGTTCTCGGACAAACCGGTCGGGGACAGCGCAGTCGCTGTCTGCGCGAGCACCTGCTCGTCACCGCTGAACGCAGCGTACGCCAGCGGTGCAGCAGAGAAAGCGGCGGCGCCGGCAAGCGCAGGCACAGCAAGGGCGATGCGGATGGAACGCGGGAAGTTACGCGGAGTCATGCCCACTAGGGTAGCGCGGTTGGTGCCAGACACGCCGTTGTCCGTCCGCGAAAGCGTAAGACCGCGTCTAGGCTCGTGAGCGATGGCTTACCAGTATGAATCTGCCGACACCGCCAGGCGCGTCACGGAGGGGGAGAAAGGCTCGCAGCTCGCCGAGAGTGTGGACTCTCGCGACGCGTTCTCGCGGGACCGGGCCCGTGTGCTTCACTCCGCGGCCCTGCGCCGGCTCGCTGACAAGACGCAGGTTGTCGGCCCGCGTGACGGCGACACCCCACGTACCCGGCTGACGCACTCGCTTGAAGTCGCGCAGATCGCCCGCGGAATCGGCTCCGGCTTGGGCCTCAACCCAGACCTGTGCGAAATGGCGGGACTCACGCACGACATCGGCCACCCGCCGTACGGGCACAACGGCGAAGTCGCGCTCAACGCGCTCGCGCACGGCTGCGGCGGTTTTGAGGGCAACGCACAAACGCTGCGCATTCTCACGCGCCTTGAGCCCAAATTGCTTATCGACGGCACATCCCACGGCCTCAACCTCACCCGCGCCGCCCTAGATGCAGCCTGCAAGTACCCGCGCACGCGGACCAACCCGGACGGCACCGTGAACAGGAAGTACGGGGCCTACGACGAGGACGCGGAGATCCTCGCGTGGCTGCGTGAAGGCCACGTCGACGACCGCCCGCCGATGGAAGCGCAGGTCATGGACTGCTCCGATGACATCGCCTACAGCGTCCACGATGTCGAAGACGGCATCCTGTCCGGCCGCATCACGCTCAAGGTGCTGTGGGATCTCGTGGAGCTGGCCGCGCTCGCGCAGAAGGGCGCGGCGGCGTTTGGCGGTACGGCCGAGGAGCTTATCGACGCCGCAGCCCGCCTCCGATCGCTCCCCACCGTCTGCGAAGCTGCCGACTTCGACTACTCACTCCAGGGGTACGTGAATTTGAAGCGGATGACATCGGAGCTGGTCGGCCGCTATGTCGGTGCGGTGGTTTCCGCGACGCTCGCGGCGAAGCCCGAGGGCGCGAAACTGGGGCGCATGCACGGGGAATTGGTCATCCCGCCTGAACCGGAGGCAGAGGTCCGTCTGCTCAAGACCGTCGCCGTGCTCTACGTGATGGATATGCCCGCCCACATTGCGCGGCAGGACAGGCAGCGCGACCGCATCACCCGCGTTTATGACTACCTGCTGGCGGGCGCGCCGGGCACCCTGGACACGATGTTCGCCGCTTGGTGGGCTGACGCCTCCACCGATGCGCAGCGCCAGCGCGTCATCATCGACCAGATCGCCTCGATGACGGAGTCGCGTTTGGAGCGCACAGCAAAGAAGGCCGACGGCCTCGCCGGCTTCTTCACCTAGGCATGGGTCGGTGGGGGGCAGCGGTAGGACCCATCCCGAACTGGATCACTCCTTTAACACTGGTCCCGCCTACGGCTGCCCACGAATCGCATTTAGGGTGTGCCACCTCCGTACCTGAGCTTTTCACTACGAATCCGGCTGATAAACCGTGTCTTGCTGCGCGTGACTTGGTCAGTGGTAAAGAAGATGATCCGATAGCCCCGTTCGGTAGCGCATAGATGGGGTTCCTGGGGTGAGGGGATGTCCGCAGGGGTCCAGTTGCTGGCGGGTATGCGGAGGGGATCGTCGTCGATAAGCACAATGAGGCGGCTATCAACGACGATGGGCGCGGTCCACCCCTCTCCCAGATCAACGTTGCCCCGCACCCACATGCCGTCCTCGGCTATCCACGCGTAGGCCAGGCAGGTTCCAAAGTCGGAGAACCGCGGTGGATCCCAGTCTGCGGAGACAGGGAGGTGGTGGTTTCGGGGGAGGGGATCCTCGAAAGATTGGTTGTAAGCGACGATCTCCTTGAGAGGGATGCCGCTATTGAGCAGGGCAGTGACGGCAAGAAACCCTCCCACCCGGCCTTCGAGACGGCGGAGATCAATGCTCGTGCGTAGAGGTGTGGTTGTGCGGACACCGTCAAGCTCGACAATGTCGTCGTCTTTGATCGGGAACTGGTGGTAGCGGGTCAACTGTGGCCATTTGGATTTCGGAGGCACCGAGCCAGAAGGGAGCACAAGGTCCACGGGCCCGCCGCCGGGCGTCGGAGTCCACATACCGTGTTGTGCTGCGGCCCACCGGCCGACCAAGACGGCTTTCCGCGTCGCCAGAACAGCAGCGGCGCCGCGCACGGTTTCCTTCTCATGGGTTGGTAAACCGCGAAACCAGGCCTGATCAACGAGTGCTTTATCCGCGACGAGGGACAGTGGCCGATTCGCTACAGCGTCTTGATGGGCCCCGTTGCCTGACCAATAGAGACTCGTGGCACTGAGCTCTTGGTAGAGACGGTGGCGTAGCTCAGCCGCTCGATCGGCGCGCTCAGAACCGAGAAGATTGCGCGGCTGTTCATCCCCGATGTTCCCCATACATTGATTGTGAGTGTTCACGCCGCTCTCCGCTAGGCGCCCTGCCCGCATCCTGAGCAAGGTGGGGTGTCGGTTAGTGAGGGCTAGAGTTCATCCCGAACTCAACAACATGCGCCACTTGAGGCGTTTGAAACTTGTGGGATAAGAGCGACAGGTGCGACTCAGTTCGGGATGGGTCCTACGCACTCGTGTGCAGGATGCTCCGCATGCTTTACGACGGCGCATTGCCCCGCCCAATCCAGCGCTATTCCGCGTGTCCGGGTGCGCAGGTACTATATGCGCCATGGCTAGGGGCAGAATTCCGGATAGTGACATCGAGGCTATCCGTGAGCGCGCCAACATCGCGGACATCGTGGGGGAGTACGTTCAGCTCAAGCCTGCCGGGCATGACTCTCTGAAAGGCTTGTCGCCCTTCAAGGATGAGAAGACCCCGTCGTTCCATGTACGCCCCGCCCGCGGTTACTACCACTGTTTCTCCACGGGCAAAGGCGGCGATGTCTTCTCCTTCATGATGGAGATGGAGCAGCTCTCTTTCCCTGAAGCAGTCGAGGCGGTCGCGGAGGAGATCGGCTACCACATCAATTACCAGGGCGGATCCACCGGTGCGCGCGATGTGAAGCCCGGTACCCGCGCACGTTTGCTCGCCGCCAACAAGTCTGCGCACGAGTTCTACCGCGAGCAGTTGGAGACTCCGGAGGCTGAGCCTGGGCGACGGTTCCTGCTCGACCGCGGCTTCGACAAAGACACCATTTACCACTTCGAATGCGGCTACGCCCCGGACGGCTGGGACACGTTGACCAAGCACCTGCTGCGCAAGGGGTTTGACGCCCAGGAGTTGCAAGAGGCGGGCTTGTCCACGATGGGGCGCCGCGGTCCCATCGACAAGTTCCGCCGCCGCCTGCTGTGGCCGATCAAGGATGTCGCCGGTAACGTCATCGGTTTCGGTGCCCGCAAGTTGTTCGATGACGACAATATGGGCAAGTACATGAACACCCAGGACACGATGCTCTATCACAAGTCCAAGGTGCTTTTCGGCCTCGATTTAGCGAAAAAGAACATCGCACAAGGCCACCAGTGCGTCGTGGTCGAGGGCTACACCGATGTCATGGCGATGCACGCCGCCGGCATCACCACCGCTGTCGCTGCGTGCGGCACGGCCTTCGGTAAGGACCACATGAGCATCATCCGCCGTCTCATGCTGGACGACAATTACTTTCGTGGCGAGCTCATCTACACCTTCGACGGTGATGAGGCCGGCCAGAAAGCCGCCATGCGCGCCTTCGAGGGCGACCAACAGTTCACCGGCCAGTCCTTTGTCGCCGTCGCTCCGGAGGGCATGGACCCGTGCGATCTGCGCATGGCCAAGGGGGATTCCGCGGTGCGCAACCTGGTGGCCAGCCGCGTTCCCATGTTCGAGTTCGTCATTGAATCGCTGCTCAAGGACTACTCGCTGGATACTCCGGAGGGGCGCCTGCAAGCTTTGCGGCGTACCGTCCCCGTCGTCGCCCAGATCCGCGACACCCCACTACAAACCGAGTACGCCCGCCAGCTCGCAGGATGGGTCGGTTGGCCGGACCCGAATGAAGTGATCCGCCAGGTCCGCCAGGAAGCGAAGAACCCGTCGAATAAGGGCAACAAGCGTTCTGCGTGGGAGAACGCGACCCCCGCAGCTTCCGATGGCGGCTCCGGCGCGCCGGGTGCTCCCGCCTTCCAGGTGCCTAACCCGGAGGACCCGCGCCTGTGGGCACAGCGTGAGGCTATCAAGGTGGCGCTGCAGTATCCGGGTGCTGCCGGCAGCTACTTCGACGGCATCAACCCAGACGCATTCACCGATCCGGCGTACCGGGCCGTCCGCGACGCCATGGCCAAGGTGGGCGGAGCGGCCAATGCTGGCGCTTCAGAGAGTGCCGGCCCAGCGTGGATCGCGAATGTCGCCGCAGAAATGGCCGATGTGACCGGCCGAAACTTCGTCTCTGAGCTCGCGGTCGAAGAAATTCATGCGGCGGACCCGAGCGCTTACGCCGACTCTGTGCTCTCCCGTCTCCAGGAGGTCAGGGTGGGTAACCAGATCGCGCAGCTGAAGTCGCAGCTGCAGCGTATGCGGCCGAGCGATGATGAGATGGCGTACAACGCCTTGTTCTCTGACCTGGTCGCGCTGGAGCAAGCGCGCCGGGAGCTCAACGACCGCGCCTTCCGCGGATGAGTCTGAAAACGTCTCTCCCCGCTAATATATAGCCTTATGAGCGTTCTGGTTTTGGATCCTCGATGGCCGGACATGATCTCCATCGGTGTCGCCGGCCGGGTGAAGGGTCCTGTCATCTTCACTGACGAGGTGCCCATTGCGGCCCGGTGGAACTTCGGTGACCTCGTTCGCGGGGAGGATGCCGAGGGGCAAGGGTGGCTGGTCACGACCGATCTCCACGATCCCGTTGTGCAAGAACGCGTGGAGGCGGGCGAGGAACTCGTGCAGGTGTCCTCGCTGTTGGATCCGGTGTATCAGGCGCAGCGGGTCATGCGCGCGGCGCGCACCCGCGGAGAGTGGGAAATGGGCCAAACCCATGAGTCGTTGCTGGAGTACCTTGAGCAGGAATCGGCCGAGTTCGCGGATGCTGTACGCACAGAGCAGGGTGACGAGGAGATGAAGAAGGAGCTCTCTGACCTGCTTCTACAGGTGCTCTTCCACGCTGAGATCGCAAACCAGCGTGGAGCTTTCTCTTTCGCTGATGTCGCGCAGGCGTTCGTGGACAAGATGAAGAGCCGTGCGCCCTATCTGTTCAACGGCAGCACCGGCACCGTGGCTAAAGCTGAACAGGTCCGGTTGTGGGCCGAAGGAAAGAAGCGAGAGATTACGGGCGGGGGTAGCCGTCGTTAAGCGATGCGCTAGCGGCTGGTCACCAATGCGGCCGTTGGAGGGACGTCGCGCGCAGTGACGGAAGAGGAAACTGTTGCTGCAGGGGCACTTTTCTTGGCAGTTCTTTGGGGATGCAAGGATTGGTGAGCCCGCGCGGTAGAGTGTTCGATCGTGACTGCGCCCCGCTACTACGCCCCGAAATCCCCGCCGCCGAGTCGGCAAAACGGGCGTGCCGGAGGGTGCGGTGCGGTTCTGGGCGTGGTGATGGCGATTGTACTCATCATCGCGATCGTTTTCTGGCTGTTCAGCAGCATGGGCAACCCGGTGTCCCAGCAGCAACGTCAACCGGTGCCTACGGACCTCCCGCCCGCAGCAGCGCAATCGCCGCCGCTTATCGACGTCCACGGCCCCGGCCGAACCTCTGACCTCCTCGCTGAGTGGGCCGCCCCGATTGCCGAGTCCACCGGCATCGACCCCCAGGCAGTGCGCGCTTACGGCAACGCTGAACTTATTGCCCGTGAGTCGTGGCCGAGCTGCAACCTGCACTGGAACACCCTTGCCGGTATCGGCTGGGTGGAAACGCGCCATGGCACCTATACGGGCCGGATGTTCGACCCGGCCCGGCTAAACGAGAGCGGTGTCGCCGACCCCGCCATCATCGGTCCCGCCTTGGACGGTAGCGAAGGCTTCGCGCGTATTGACGACACTGACGGTGGCCACTACGACAACGACACTGAGTATGACCGTGCGGTCGGCCCGATGCAGTTCATTCCCGAGTCCTGGTCCCGCTATAGCCGCGATGCCAACGGCGACGGCTACGCCGACCCGCAACAGATCGACGATGCAGCGCTGACCGCCGCCAACCTGCTCTGCTTTGGCGGGCGCGACCTGTCTGCGCCGGAGGACTGGCAGGCGGCGATCTTGGGGTACAACCACTCCAACGATTACGTCATCCGCGTCCGCGACGCCGCCGCGAACTACGCGCTGGACCAGCCCGCGCACCGATAGTCGCGAGCGCAGACGGCGGGGCAGTTTTTCTGGAAGAATCGGGGGCGGACAATCCCACCTCTGATCAAAGGAGATTTTCAGTGGCTGACATCATGCTGACGTACGCACGTGAAATCATGGACTCGCGCGGTAACCCGACCGTTGAGGTTGAGGTCTTCCTCGACGACGGTTCCCACGGCATTGCTGCGGTGCCCTCCGGCGCGTCCACCGGCGAGCACGAGGCGCACGAGCTTCGCGACGGCGGCGACCGCTACGGCGGCAAGGGCGTCCAGAACGCCGTGACCAACGTCAACGAAACCATCGCGGATGCCATTGCCGGCATTGAGGCGGATGACCAGCGTGTCCTTGACTTGGCCATGATTGAGCTGGACGGCTCCGACAACAAGAAGAACCTCGGTGCTAACGCGATCCTGGGTGTCTCCATGGCGAATGCCAAGGCTGCTGCTGACTCCGCTGGCCTGCCGCTGTACCGCTACATCGGCGGCCCGAACGCGCACGTCCTGCCGGTGCCGATGATGAACATCCTCAACGGTGGCGCACACGCAGACTCTGGCGTGGATGTCCAAGAGTTCATGATCGCCCCGATCGGTGCCGACACCTTCACCGAGGCGCTGCGTCAGGGTGCAGAGGTCTACCACGCTCTGAAGTCCGTGATTAAGGACAAGGGCCTGTCCACCGGCCTGGGCGATGAGGGCGGCTTCGCCCCCTCGGTCGACTCCACCCGCGCTGCACTTGATCTGATCGTTGAGGCCATCGAGAAGGCTGGCTACAAGCCGGGCGCCGACATCGCCCTGGCTCTCGATGTGGCTTCCTCCGAGTTCTTCGAGAACGGCTCCTACAACTTCGAGGGCGGTCAGCACTCCGCAGAGGAAATGGCCAAGGTCTACGCCGAGCTCGTTGAGGCGTACCCGATCGTCTCCATTGAGGATCCGCTGGATGAGAATGACTGGGGCGGCTACGTCAAGCTCACCGAGGAGCTGGGCGACAAGGTGCAGATCGTTGGCGATGACTTCTTTGTCACCAACCCGGACCGCCTGGCCAAGGGCATCGAGCAGAACGCTGCGAACGCTCTGCTGGTGAAGGTCAACCAGATCGGCACCCTGACCGAGACCTTCGACGCTGTCGAGCTGGCGCACCGCAACCGCTACGCCACCATGATGTCCCACCGCTCCGGCGAGACCGAGGACACCACCATCGCCGACCTGGCTGTCGCGCTGTCTTGCGGCCAGATCAAGACTGGTGCTCCGGCCCGCTCTGAGCGTGTGGCGAAGTACAACCGCCTCATCCGCATTGAGGAAGAGCTCGGCCCGGCTGCTGTGTACGCCGGCCGCAACGCTTTCCCGCGCTACAACAAGTAGCGTTCGTTTCCGGGGCAATGTTCTGAGCGTTGCCCCGCAGCGCGTCGCGCGGGGTCGTGGGGTGGGCGCGAGTACACTTCGTATTCACTATGGCCACACGATCCCCACGCGACTCAGGGCGCGACGCGGCGCAGCGTAACGCACGCGGCGGTAGAACGCAGCGTGACCCGCAGCGCACCCCTGAACGCGCGAACGAGCGCAGCGCACGCCGCGCCCCGCACCGTCTACCACGGACGGTGCCGGTTGCCAGCCGTGATGCCGCACGGGCCAAGGCGCGCGCGAAGAAACCGCGCCGCATGGAGATGCTCAAAGGCGACATTGTCGGCGTGGCCGTCCTGATCACCGTGGTGCTGATCGTGCTGATTGCTATCGCGGTGCCCCTGCGCAACTACTACAGCGGCCGCGAAGAGATCGCCCGGTTGGAAGCGTCGATCGAATCGAAGAAGCAGCAAAAAACTGAGCTCGAAGAGAAAATCGATCGTTACAACGATCCCGCTTACGTTGAACAGGAAGCCCGCCGACGCCTAGGCATGATGGCGCCCGGTGAGACGGCGTGGCGCATCATCGACCCGCGCATGCAGTCGGATGCAATCACAACGTCGCGCGGTGACGAGATTGACCCGGACACCCCGTGGCACACCGTGATATGGGATTCGCTCCGTGAGATCCCGGAAAAGCAACCCGAGACCGAGGGCGCGCCTGAAGAGCCTCCGGCACCCGAAGAGCCACCGGCACCTGCGCCCGAGGAACCACCGGCCGAGCCGGCTGAAGCACCTGTGGAACAATAGCGTCCATGAGGGAAGACCTAGAGATTGTCGCCCGCCAGCTCGGGCGCGAGCCGCGCGGCGTACTAGCCATCGCGTACCGCACGCCCGACGGCCAACCGGCTGTGGTCAAGACCGCGCCCAAGCTTGACGACGGCACCCCGTTCCCCACCCTGTACTACCTCACCGACCCACGCCTGACCGCTGAGGCTTCCCGCCTGGAGGTCGCGCAGGTGATGAAGTGGATGGAATCCCGTCTGGGCACCGACCCAGACCTCAAGGCGGACTACCGTGCCGCCCACGAGCACTACCTGGCCGAACGCAACGCCATCGAGGACCTCGGCACCGACTTCTCCGGTGGTGGCATGCCGGACCGGGTGAAGTGCCTGCACGTCCTGATCGCCTACGCGCTGGCAGAGGGGCCAGGCCGCGTCCGCCTGGGCACGGAAGCGGTCGCTCTCGCAGCCGAGCACGGCAACATGCGCGGCACCGCGATCCCGGAAGACTGGCCGACATTGGACGATCTCGGCATCACGCTCGAGGAAGCAGGGGAGGGCCTGGCATGACGGCCGGGAAAACCGTCGCGGCTGTGGACTGCGGCACGAACTCCATCCGTTTGCTTATCGGTGCCATCGAGGAGGACGGTGCGCTTCGGGAAATCACCCGCGAAAACACCATCGTCCGTCTCGGGCAGGGGGTGGACGCCACCGGTCGCCTCGCTCCCGAAGCCATTGAGCGCACGCGCGAGGCTCTCGCCGCGTACGTCGACCGCATGGAGGCTGAAGGCGTATCCGCCGTGCGTATGGTGGCCACCTCCGCGACCCGCGATGCGTCCAACCGTGACGACTTTTTCGGCATGACCGCCGAGCTTCTCGGCCGCATACAAGACGGCGCCCAAGCCGAAGTCATCAGCGGGGAAGAGGAAGCGGACCTGTCGTTCACGGGCGCGACCCTCGACATTGATTCTGACCGCGGCCCGTTCTGCGTCATCGACTTAGGCGGCGGTTCGACTGAGTTCATTGTCGGTACCGCAGCGGGGGAGATCCTCGGTGCTTACTCCACCCAAATGGGCTGCGTCAGGTTGACGGAGCGCATCCTGCGCAGTGATCCGCCGACGGGGGAGGAGACGAGTGAGGCGCGGGGGTACGTCGATAAGCAAATGGCGGAGGCCGCGGAGACCGTGCCTGTCGCGCAGGCTGCGACGTTTGTGGGGTGCGCGGGAACATTCACCACGCTCAGCGCGCTGGCGCAGGACCTTGATTCCTACGATCCCGAGCGGATCCACATGTCCGACATCCCGTTTGCGCGGATGCGGGAAGTCACCGGATGGCTGCGGTCAGTGACAGCGAAGGAACGTGCGGCGAACCCCGTGGTGCACCCCGGGCGTGCCGACGTCATCGGGTCCGGGTCTGTCATCGTCGAGCAGATGATGACCGCGTTCGAAGCGCACGGAGCCGTGTCTTTCGTGATCAGCGAAAAAGACATCCTCGACGGGATTGTCGCGGGGCTGGTTTAGGCTCTAATCCTCGTCGGGTTCGTAAATCTCGTGCTCGAGCTCCGGCCCGGTGCTCTTCTTGCCGCGCTTGAGATCCTTCACCTCGCGCATACGCGGCTCCGGGTCGAGCTGATTCGCGATGGCTTTGCGCGTCGAGCGGACAACCTGCTGCGTCACAGGCGAATTGACCACTTTCTGGGTGGTGTCGACGATCTGGTGGTATCGCTTGCGCCCCGCCTTCGTGCCAAACACGTACCCGGCTGCTGCTCCGACGACGAACTGAATCATGCGCCCGAGTCTACCTGCTCGCAGTTGTTCGTCGAGAGCGAGGCTTTCGCTTAACGACGAAACCCAGCGCATTCCTGTGCTGGGTTAATCTGCTCCCGCAACTGGGCTCGAACCAGTGACCCTTCGATTAACAGTCGAATGCTCTGCCAACTGAGCTATGCGGGAATGCTGCTGTGCAACGTTTTGCTACTTTAGCCCGTAGGTGTTCACAGTGACAAATCGCCAGTAAGTACGCGCTTTTCGGCTTCGTTCGGTAGTGTGGTGCCCGGTTTCATTGGGCTGAGCGCGCGCGGATATACTGACTCGCTGCGAGGGGCTATAGCTCAGTCGGTTAGAGCCGCGGACTCATAATCCGTTGGTCGCGGGTTCGAGCCCCGCTGGCCCCACTTATTAGGCATGGAACCCGTGTGTTCGGTGTCATGTGCCTGGTTTTCCGACTCGGCCAATTTAGTTTCCGTGTTGGTGATATAGTCAGGAAAGTCCTTGCGGTTAACTGTCAAACCGCTGTCTATGGACTGCCTGTCATTTTCCCGTTCGCCTCGCTCAACGCGGTCGTTGCGCCCGGCGTTCGCCTTTTCCCACATGGAGACACAATGAAGATGAACCTCCGCCGCGCGCTCGCCGGCTTCACCTCGGGAGCCATCGCGGTATCTGCGCTGGTTGTTCCCTCCGCCGTTGCTCAGGAGGCGACGACGACTGACGTTAATCTGCCGCTTGCTTGCTATGTTCAACCGAAGGGTAGCGCTGCATTTGCAAGAACCTCCCTTGATCTCGGTAATGACTTTGCACTCGCTTTCAAAGCAACCGCACCTGACACTGTGCAGGTTGGCGAGGAATTCGAGTACGTAATTGACCCCGGTTCAGTCGCTTTTCCCACTGTCATGAGTGCGCAAGGAAAAACGGTTGCCGTAAAGCGTTTATCCCAAGCCAATCTGTGGATCGATCTTCCGGACAACGTCGAGCTCACTTCTTTCGAATTTGATCAAAACACTCCTCGTAAATTCAGTGTTCTTGAAGAGGGGGGTCGTCTTCGTTTTGTCGGTGAGCAACAACGCAAAGACCCTGGGACCTGACCCCTTTTTGGTGGACACCTGATATCCAGCCCGGTTGGGCTGGGAAGAAAGGTAATCTACCACCATGTCCAGGTATTCCGAACAGTTCAAACGCGATGCCGTGGCCCTCTATGAAAACAATGAGGACCTCTCGTTGAACTCAGCATCAGCGGAGCTCGGTATTAATCGAGCCTCGCTGCATTCTTGGGTCAAAAAGTACGGCACCGGCAAACGTGCCCGCATTAAAGCCGTGCATGATAAAGCCCAAGCGACGAATGATTCTGAGCGAATCCGCCAGCTGGAAAAAGAGAACGCGAAGCTGCGCGAAGAACGCGATATCCTGCGCAAGGCCGCGAAATATTTTGCCGAAGAGACACGCTGGTGATCCGCTTCCAGTTTGTCTATGACCACCGAACCGAGTACTCGGTCAAGCGGATGTGCCACGTGTTAAAGCTCAATCGCTCCTCGTTCTACAAATGGGTGCAAACCCGCGAAAAACGCAGGTTAAAGACGTGTTCTGATGCTCTTATTGGCGCAAAAATCAAGACCATCTTCGATGACGAGCACGGGCTTTATGGTGCTAAACGCATCGCTGCAAGCCTCAACGACGATACAGACATTTCCCCGATCAATCACAAGAAAGTCGCACGCATCATGAAAAACATGGGGCTAAAAGGCTTTAGCAAACGGCGTCGATGCATCACCACCAGGCGCAAGCCTGGTCACCGTGTCATGCCAGATCTAGTAGGCCGTACATTCACAGCTGACGAGCCGAACCGTGTGTATGTCGGCGACATTACCTACCTGCCCTGTAAGGGGGGGCAAGAACATGTATTTGGCCACAGTCATTGACACCTATTCACGGAAACTTGCAGGTTATGCACTCGCAGACCACATGCGTGTCTCGTTGGTCATTGATGCTCTAGCCCACGCACATGGTGTGCGTGGAAGTCTTGACGGGGCCATTTTTCATTCCGATCACGGCAGCGTGTACACCTCACAAGCGTTTAGAAAATACTGCTCGTCGCTGGGTGTACGCCAATCCATGGGAGCGGTAGGAACGAGTGCCGATAATGCCCTGGCAGAATCATTTAACGCCACCCTAAAACGTGAAGTGCTGCGTGATCGGAAAATCTTTGACAATCCGATAACCTGCCGGCAGGAAGTCTTCCGGTGGTGCATGCGCTACAACACGCGCAGACGACACTCCTGGTGCAACCTTCTAGCCCCCGATGACTTCGAAGCACTCACATCAGCTACACTGACCCAAGCAGCATAGATAACCCCCGACGTGTCCACTTTCCGGGGGTCAGGCCCGTGCATGCGCTACAACACGCGCAGACGACACTCCTGGTGCAACCTTCTAGCCCCCGATGACTTCGAAGCACTCACATCAGCTACACTGACCCAAGCAGCATAGATAACCCCCGACGTGTCCACTTTCCGGGGGTCAGGCCCAACGTCATGACTCGCCCAATTGATGAGCTGTTGCGCCAAGCTGGTGTGCCGTCGTTAGGGTCAAACAACGGCACACTCAGTGGTGGAGAGATGGCAATCGCACGTATTGTCAGTGCTCTGCGAGCAGATTGGGACAGGCTCGATGGTCAACAACAACGTGCGCTTATTACAGCGCTGGAAGCGTCCACACAGGCCACCGAAGAAGCCGAAGCATTCGTGCTGAATCAACTCAAGAAGCACTAAATCGCTCAAGCCCTGCCTGAGGGGCTAGAGGCAGGGCTTGAGTGTGACAGTGACCGTCCGGGGGGGTGTTCCTATATAGGTTGTCAACCTCGCGGGTGGAGAAATCGGGGGCGGATTCTCTCTACGGGGTTGTTTGGTCGTGTGGTTTTCGGGCATGCCTGCTAGCCGACTGGGTTTTCCCAGTCGGCTGTTTCGTTCTTGGTGTTTAGGCTGCGATTCCTTCCTGTTGTAAGGCGGGATCGCGGTAGCACTCGTGGTTGCGCATCATGGCGTAGAGGACGTTGAGCCGTCTGCGGGCTAGTGCCACTACTGCGGCGTTGTGTCTCTTGCCATCACGGCGCTTTCGTTCATAGAATTGCCGGGAACGCTCGTGGAATCTGATGGATGCAAAAGATGATTGCCATAGGGCGTTCTTTAATTTTTTATTGCCGGCACGGTTCAGTGAGTTCGACATGATCGAGGTTCCGGACTGATTCGTTCGGGGCGACAAACCAGCGTAAGAGGCCAAGTGCCCAGCTGACGGAAAGTCGGACATGTCGCCCGCGGTCATGAGAATTTGTGCTGCCGTCTTTGGTCCGATTCCTGGCATGGATAGCAGGATTTGAGTGTGGGGGATGTCGTTGATGAGCTCGATGACTTCCTGCTCGATTTGTTTGCGATGTTCGAGTTTTAAGAGTGCGTCTTTCGCCGACATTGCTATGCCCATTTCGGCATAGTGCGCACCTGCAATGGTGACTGTTTGCTCAGAGATAGCAGCGAATATGGCATCGAGGACAGGTTCGGGATTGCGTGCCTTATATCGTCGAGCAAAGGCAGCTGCCTTGGCTTTTCCGAGGCGTTTTATCTTGGTCGGTCCGCCGTAGCGTGCAAGTAGGTGCAGAACCCACTTGCGGTGGATTATCTGACCGCGAAGGGCCTGTTCGAATTGCGGGTAGCAGCCTACTAGTGCACTTCGAATCTGATTGATGAGCCTGGTGTAGGACCGCGCTAAGTCTTCGTCGATGCCGTTGAGGACTTTCAATTGGAGGAAGGCTTCTTCGACACGGTCGACGCTGCGGAGGGACTCCGGAAGGTTCTTTGCAGCGTGGGCAATGATATAGGCGTCCCGGATATCAGTTTTGGCATTGCCAGCGTGGATGCGTGAGAGTTGACGCATAGCCAAACCGGGAAGGTAGCGCACGTCGATTCCGATATCTTGAGCAACTGCGACAGTTAGTCGACCAATGTTATTTGGCTGGTCCACGACGACAAGGACTTTGTGGTCGTGTGCGCTGAACGTTGAAAACAGTGTGCGCAGGGATTTTTCGTTTTGGTTGATGCGCTTAGATAGCACCTGGGTGCCGTCGATATCTAAGACGCAAGCGTGGTGAAAATATTTACCGACGTCCATGCCGATGACATAGTCGTAGGTCATGCTAGACCTCCTAGCGAATTGAATGAGTATGGGACTTATTTCATCGCTGGTGGTCGGACATACTTCACGCTGGCATCCACATTACTTTGAGACTTCGCACATTCTGTGCGGGTCAGGTTCCTATTAGCAGTCTGGAGTATGTCACTGCCTTCGGTGGCATCACCCCCCGGATCATTTTCAGACAGGGACGAAAACAAGCCATACCGAAGCCAGCGACTAGTTCCACTGCCACAAGGCAGAAGGAACGCAGATAAACATAACCTGCCCCAGCATGGGGCTAGGAGTACGAATCCTGGGCCCCTTCAAGCGGAACTGCCAACAACGTAATGGGGAGGGAGCGGTCTACAAACTATTCTGCGGAGCTTCGACAAAAGTAACAAGGGCGTGCCCACTCCAGTGAGCATTGACAGTAAGGATGAAATTATTGGGGTTCCTTTGTGAGAGTTCTCTTTAAAGATTCTTTGGTTATCTGTAGTCCTGGAGGCTGTGGTCAGTGAGTAGTCCAGGTTGTCTCGGTGGCAACCAAATCTTTGATTTGGGCGGCAGCACAACCGAACGTTAGTGAGGGCGTGAGCCACGATGGAATCTTATTTACTAGTTAGCGTTAGCGTTGACTGGTTGGTTTACCCCTGCTGGATATAGTTCTACAGTTTATAGTTATAAGCGACCAGGGGAAATAGATAAAATCCCAGTTCAAGCCCTGTGGATAACTGCTTGGATATTGGTAAATATGCGCAGCCGTATTGGTAAATATGCGCAGCCTGACCAGGGCATAAAGAAAGCGCCCACAAGGGGGCGCTCACTCGTTGATGAGTATTAATCCAGCTGCGGACGTGGCGGTTTTTTCTCAACTGAGGGAGATGTCTTAGTGACGGTGACTCCATCGAGGTCGGCTTTTATTCCACAATTACGCCATATCGCCTGAACATCGTGGATGGCTTTCTTGATTTCGTTGCGGAAGTTCACCCAGTCTTGCCCTGATACTAGCTCTTTGGTGGCGAAGCTTTGTGCCATCATGTCCCAGGTAAAAAGGTAGGAGTCTCGGTTGTTTTTGCTAAGCCAAAACTGCTTGACCGTTAGCCAGATATAAATGTCCATTGACCGTGGCTTGGTGAGCTGGCGTAGTACAGCAAGGTCGATAGGGATGGGGGCTTCGACAATGTGCTGGAAAAATTGTGGCGTGAGTTTGATGTAGGACTCGATGAAGCTTCCCTGATTAGGGTCGCGTGCATCAAACCATAAGTCCCATTCATCCATAATTTGAGTGTGTTTACCACGTGCGCGTACGCCATCGTCCTCTTTGACGGTCACGCGAGCATCAGCCAGGCGCAATAATTGCTCGCGGATATTGGCCAAGTTCCCTGTTGCGCCACCTGTGCCGCGTCCAGTTACTCCGATGGCTTGGAGGAAGTGGTTCATGGAGTGTCCGAGAGGGATGCGGACTGCTTGCTCAAGGTCTATTTTGCCTGCTTTGAGCTTTCCTGCGTTTTCCACGGCACGGGTGACGATGTAGGCCATGATTAGTCGGGGATATTTGCCGTAGGGCAATCCTCCATCGGCGTAGACAACGATTCGGCCTTGTGCTGTCTCTATGACTCGTTTTTCTTCGTCGGTCTTGCGGTATGGAAATAATGCTTGGACGAAGAGTTTGGATGTGTAGCCAATGTCTTGGGCGTTTATAAGTTCTTTTGCTTGATTAACTTCTCGGTCTTGGGCAGTCTTTTGGGCTGCTTGAAGCTGAGCAATTTTTTCTGGTGGCAGTGCCATGGAAGAATCCCTTTTCTGGTGACACTGCTTAACTTCTTGCAAACCGTGTATTTGGTGTATATGAACGAGGACAGAGGGCCACGCCCGTCGCCGGAGTTCGTGGAATGGCTTATGGATCTGCCAGTCAGATGGATTACCGACACGATGGGCGGACTGACTGCAAATCAGCAGAAGACCGCCTTCGGTAACGGGGTCCTGCCACTTCAAGCGCTCGTTGCACTGCGCAGTCTTGCATTACGTATGCAATCACGCTGAGTCGGGCGACCATCAACTGCCGCGCAACGGTCGGCGGAGTTCGGGAACGGTTCGACGGCCGAGCCTCAGATAATGCCTTCGAGGCGTTGCTCGATCTGCGGCTTCGGCATCGCCCCAATGATCTCGCGCACGATTTCACCCTTGTCGAAGACCTTCATCACAGGGATCGAACTGATGTTGTAGCGTGAGGCGATGTCGGGGTTCTCGTCGACATTGAGCTTGGCGATGAGGAGCTTTCCATCCTGCTCAGCTGCAATCTGGTCCAGGACCGGCGCGATCGCACGGCACGGGCCGCACCAGGCTGCCCAGAAGTCCACGAGAACGGGGACCTCGCTCTGGAGCACAACCTCTTCGAAGGCCTGGGTGTCGACGGTGGTGACTTCGCTCATGGGACTGCTTTCCTTCCTATTACACGTCGCGTGCGATAGACCGCGCGCACATCACAACACCCTACCCGGTGGGGGTATTCCCGTGGTGCTAGTTTTAGACCAGTCGCATCGTGGTCAGGCAGGTTTGCGCATCGTCGCCGACGGTCGAAAGTTCGGAGGTGACGGTCTGGCCGTCGTGGGTGATCGAGATCGATGTCTCGATGCCTCGGGGCAGCCAGATCCCGACGAAGCCGTTGTCGAGGGTTCTCAACTCCTCGTCGACGATCGTCTCGCCGGTCGTCGCATCCGTCACCGTTACGGCCACGTCTGCGTTGCGCAGCTCGCCCAGGCATCCGGTCGGGCTGTGGTAGTAGCAATCATGGGTCTGCGACCGATACGGGGCAACGGATACGTAGATCTCGTCACTGGGCAACCGCACCTCTGTCGCGTGCTCGTGCTGATCAGTGAGCGTGACCATCTCCGCAGTGATCGACGTGGTCAAGGTCTCCGTGCGATCGTCCAGCGGGATCGCATCGAGCGTTTCGACCAGCTCCCGCACGTCGAGGCCTTCGAGACCATTCTCGACAAGAATCTCGGCTCCGCTGGCCGAGGTGGCTGAGGGTGAGTCGTTGGCGGCCGCGCATCCGGTGAGCAGGAAAGCGCCGATCACGACGGTGGTTGCAGCGGTTTTCTTCCCGCCGTACTTCGGCAATGACCTGAGGTTTTTCATGGGATTCCTTCTCGTGCCTGCCCGTGGTGCCAATTGGCCATAGTACCCCATAGGGGTAGTGCCTACCTGTGTGATGCGGAAGCGCCCCGCCCGGTACGAGCCCGGGAGGGGGCGCTGCGTTCAGTCGTGCTTGCTGACTTCCGGTTCATGTTCGGCAATGTGCTCGGTCTCGATCTGGAAGGTTGCGTGATGGACGGAGACCTCGAAGTGTCCTGCGACGCAGTCTTTGATCTCTTGGAGCATCTGGGCGGCATGACCGTCGGTGAAGCATTCGTCGTCGACGACGACGTGGGCGGTCAGGGTCGGTAGGCCGGTCGCCACAGTGGAGGCGTGCAGATCATGAACATCCTGGACGTGGTCGAGTTCGAGGATGTGTGAGCGGACTTTGTCGAGGTCGAGGCCCTTAGGAGTGAACTCCATGAGGACGCCGGTGGTCTCGCGCATCAGCTTGAACGCGCGAGGCACGATCAGGGTGGCGATGAACAGTCCGGCGATGGCGTCGGCCTGCATGAACCCGGTCGTGGAGATCACGATCGCCGCGATGATCACTCCGAGTGAGCCGAGGGCGTCGTTGAGGACTTCGAGGAACGCGGCACGCATGTTGAAGTTCGAACCGCGGCTGGAGGCGAGGATGGTGATGGCGATGATGTTCGCGACCAGGCCGATGATGCCGAAGATCAGCAGTTCGCTTGCGGGCACCTCCGGCGGCTCGAACAGTCGCCGGATTCCTTCGATGGCGGCGTACGTGCCCACCACCAGCAGCAGTGCCGACTGTCCGAGGGCTGCGATCACCTCGATACGTCGGAACCCCCAGGTGCGCTTGGAGTTGGCGGGCTTGAGCATCAGCGTCCCGGCGATCAGTGCGACCAGTAGGCCGACGGCATCGGTGATGGCATGGGCGGTGTCGGTTAGCAGTGCGAGGCTGCCGGTGATGACCGAGCCGATGGCCTGGGCGACGACGATCGTCGCGGTGATCGAGAATGCGATCCAGAGTTTCTTGCGGAAATCTCCAGGGTGCCCGGTCTCGCTGGCTGCGGGGCCGTGATTGTGTCCTGCGCCCATGTCTACTTCTTCTCCGTATCTGTCGCGTGGTGGGTATGTGGGAGTCGCAGGTGCGTGCAGAGCAGGGCCTGCGTGCCGGTGGCATCGAGGAGGCATTCGGCAGCGGCGACGAGGGTACGCAGGAGTTCGGGCTGTGTCAGCGAGTACCAGGTGGAGCGCCCTTCCGGGCGCATCGTCGCCAGGCCGCACTCAACGAGAAAGCCGACATGTTTGCTTACCGTGGACTGGGCCAGGCCCATGTGCTCGACCAGATCGCGGACCCGGTGCTCGCCCGAGGCGAGGTGCTGCACGATCGCCAACCTCGTCGGTTCTGCAAATGCCTGGAACAGGTGGGCGTACGCTGCTGTCGCCACCTCGTCGAGGGTTGCCCCCTCTTGTTGATTCATAGTCATATAGCGATTATATCGCTCTATGACGATATTGTCGAGTGTGATCTGTCGCTCGATGCGAAATGAAGCTCAGAGGTTCCGGCGCGCCCGAGGGTGGACTGCCCGCTTCCTGCGACGCGTGCCTTATTGGATTCGGCGGAAAGTGGAGGTGCCTACGGGACTCGAACCCGTGTACAAGGTTTTGCAGACCGCTGCCTATCCTCTCGGCCAAGGCGCCAAGTCGCCGGCAAGATCAGTCGCCCGGCGTGAGGCCGGCAACCAGGTTGAAGGCGCCGGTGAGAATGTTCAGCGACACGACCCCGACGACATCAGAGATCTCACGGTCGCTGTACCCGAACCCCCGAAGCTCGTCGATCTGCTCGTCGGTGATCGACGCAGGCTCACGGTAGACCTGGAGGCCGAGCGCGATCATCGCCGCGACCGGGCCGGTCATCGCCGTACCCTGCTGGGCGAGTGCGATCTCGTTATCGCTGACCCCGAGTGATCGTGCCGCGCTGATGTGCGAGGCCAGGCACATTCCGCATCCTTGCTGCGACTGCACGGCGATCGAAACGAGCTCGCTGACCTTGCGGTCGAGCTTGGCGCGACGCATGGCTTTGCTCAGCTGGAGATAACCGCCGAGCACCGCCGGGGAATGCGCCATCGTCGAGACCATGTCTCCGACCTCGCCGTGCCGCTCGACGAGATCGCCGAGCAAGTCTCGTGAGCTCCCCACTGCGGTCTCAGGGGTCAATCGGGAAAAACGGGGCATAATGCCTCCTTAGTCAGTTTGGTCGCGAGTTCGAGGTTGAACCCGCAGGGATGCGTTCCTGCTGCTGATGCCCGGCATGTACACCGGTCAATAGGTAGAAGTCGCCGGACTCGCGTTGCTGCCGACTCACGATCCCGGCCGCATCCAGGTGCGGTGTGTCATACGTGGCGTGCGCGTGTTCAGCCTCTCTCATAGTCACCAATCCTACCCTTTACCCCTATGGGGTATCAAGTATTATCCGATTGGTTTGAAGGACTCGGAGACGCGTGGCCGGGTGCGGCGGATTGAGGTGAGGCCAGAGACGACGGGTCCGCGCAGGAGTACGTGTCCAGTCGGAAGGGTCAACCGCGTCCAGCGGCCGGCGGTGGAGATCGCGGCCTCTCCTTCGGAGCTGAGGAACCCGAAGACGTAGGCGGCGAACGCGACGCCTTGTGGCAGCGACGCGAGGGCTGTGTCCGGGGTGCCCCAGACCATGCCCCGGATCTTGCGGGCGACATCGTCGCCGGGTTTGTCGGGAAGTGCTTGGGCCACGGCCTCGATGCCGGCACGGACGCTACGCATCAGCGTCAGACTGGACACGTCCGCAATGTATCTCCACCCGTGTTGTGGGGGTTCGACGCTGGTCCAAGCGGGTGCCAGCGAGGTCTCCGGCAGTTCGAGGGACAGGGGGTCGACGGTCGCGGTCAGGGTTTCGACGGTGACGTCGCACTGCAGCTCGGGGTCGGAATGGAGCGTGCGAAGGACGAGGATCGTAGGGGTGCGGTCGAGCGGACCACGGGGCGTTGGTACACCGCACTCATGCGCAGCAGCCCGGCCGCGGCCTGCAAGCGCACGCCGTGGGCGCCGGCTCGCCTGGCCCGTTGAGCGAAAGTGGGCGCATCGCGGGCGGACGGCGTGTCGGTGAGGATCAGGCGTGGAGGGCGTCGTGAGGGCTTCCCGCCGTGTCCTGGAACGCGGCCTCGGGGTCCGGGATTAGGAGCGGACGAGTCGGTTGATGGCGTCGGTGGCTTCCTGTATCTTCTCGACGGCCGCCTCGTCGCTGAGCTTCGCTGCGTCGAGCACACAGTGCTTGAGATGATCGTCGAGTAGACCGGTCGCGACCCCCTGGAGGGCGCGGGTCAGGGCGGATACCTGGGTGAGGATGTCGATGCAGTATTTCTCTTCATCGATCATCTTCGCGATCCCTCGGGCTTGACCCTCAATGCGCTTCATACGGCCGAGGTAGCGCTCCTTGTCGTTGATGTATCCGTGCTGATGAGAATCGGTGTCGACAGACATGGGCATGTCCTTACTTCTGGCGTTCCAGGACGGAACGCGTGCTGGCTTCGGGTGTGAGGTCGATGCGCCGCAGGAGTTGGGCGTTGAGCGCGACGACCACGGTGGAGGCCGACATCAGGATCGCGCCGATCGACATTGGCAGGACGAATCCCACCGGTGCCAGGATGCCGGCCGCAAGCGGCACGGAGATGAGGTTGTATCCGGCGGCCCACCACAGGTTCTGCTTCATCTTACCGTATGCGCGTCGTGAGAGCTGGATGATGGAGAGCACCGACCGGGGGTCGGAGCTGGCCAGGATCACCCCGGCCGAGGCGATGGCGACATCGGTGCCGGCGCCGATCGCGATGCCGACGTCGGCCTGGGCCAGTGCCGGGGCGTCGTTGACGCCGTCGCCGACCATGGCGACCTTCTTGCCCTCGTGCTGCAGTTGGGCGACCTTGGCGGACTTGTCCTCGGGGCGGACGCCGGCGAAGACGCGGTCGATGCCGAGCTCCCGTCCGACCTCGTTCGCCACGGCCTCGGCGTCGCCGGTGATCATGACGACCTCGACGCTCAGGGCGTGGAGGGCGTCGACGGCGTTGCGGGATTCGGGGCGGATCTCGTCGGCGAGCTTGAGGCCGCCGACCACCTGGCCGTCGCGGAGGACGTGCAGGATGATCGCGCCCTCAGAACGCCATTCCTCGGCTGTGCCGACCTCGTGCTGGCCGGTCTCCTCAAGCAGCCGGGGGCCGCCGACGCGGACCTCCTGGCCGGCGACAGTCGCGGTGACTCCGACGGCGGGCGAGGATGAGAAGCCGCTGGCCTGCTGAAGGGCGAGGCCCTTGTCCTTGGCGGCGGCGACGATGGCCTTGGCGAGCGGGTGCTCGCTGTCGGCCTCGGCCGAGGCCGCGAGGGCGAGGACCTGGTCGGCGTCGAGGTCGCCGGTCGGTTCGACGCCGGTGACGGTGGGCTCGCCCTTGGTCAGTGTGCCGGTCTTGTCGAAGAGCACTGCGTCGACCTGCCGCATCGACTCCAGGGCGAGGCGGTCCTTGACCAGCACGCCGCCGCGGGCGGCGCGCTCGGTGGCGATGGAGACCACGAGCGGGATCGCCAGGCCGAGGGCGTGGGGGCAGGCGATGACGAGTACGGTGATGGTACGGACCACGGCCTCGTCGGGCATGCCGATGAGCGTCCAGACGACAGCGGTGACCAGCGCCGCGCCGAGAGCGAACCAGAACAGCCAGGCCGCGGCCTTGTCGGCGATCCGCTGGGCGCGGGAGGAGGAGTTCTGGGCCTCGGTGACGAGCCGGTTGATCCCGGCCAGGGCGGTGTCGTCGCCGGTGGCGGTGATTTTCACCCGCAGGCCGGAGTCGGTGGCGACGGTGCCGGCGGTAGCTGTCTCGCCCTCGCCCCGAGAGACCGGGCGGGACTCGCCGGTGATCATGGACTCGTCCATGTCGGCGCGGCCGTCGACGATGGTGCCGTCGGCCGGAACGCTGCCGCCGGGGCGCACGATCACGACGTCACCCACAACGAGGTCGGCTGGGGCCACCTTAACGACGTTCTCGCCCTCGACGCGCTCGGCCTCGTCGGGCAGCAGTGCAGCCAACGAGTCGAGCGCCGAGGTGGTCTGGGCCAGGGAGCGCATCTCGATCCAGTGGCCCAGCAGCATGATCACGATCAGCAGCGCCAGCTCCCACCAGAACTCCAGCTCGTGATGGACAAGCCCGAGGGTCGCGGCCCAGGAGGCGAAGAAGGCCACCGTGATCGCCAGAGCGATGAGCAGCATCATCCCGGGCTTGCGGGACTTCAACTCGCTGACGGCGCCGGTGAGGAAGGGCCTGCCGCCCCAGACGTACATGACGGTGCCCAGTACCGCGGCGACCCAGCCCGCCCAGCCGGGGACCTCGTAGCCCAGCAGCATGGAGAACATCGGCGAGAGGGTGACCGCGGGGATGGCGATGACGAGGTTGATCCAAAACAGCCGGCGGAACTGGCCAACGTGGTCCCCGTGGCCGCCATGGCCGCTGTGATCTCCGTGGCCGCCATGGCCGCTGTGATCTCCGTGGACACCGTTCTCATCGAGGCCCGTGTGGTCTGAGTGCTGCCCGTGGTTCATGGCGTGGCCCTGGTGTCCAGTGTGCTGGCCCTCGTGCGTGCCGTGCGCCTCCGCCGAGGCGTGCGCGGACACAGACCCGTGGTGATGCTCGCCGTGAGCGGGTGCATCGGTTCCGTGACCGTGGTGCTGGTGTGAGTTCGGGTCCGTCATCGTTCTTCTCCTTCGTCATCGAGCCATGCCGCTCACCCGGTCGCCGGGCAAGCGAACGTCGGCTCAGGGCGCTGGTTGGATCTCGCTCTCGACGACCCACTTGTGGTTCGTCATCTTCATGCCGTCCGTCTCGTAGTCGACCATGTAGACCGTCTCATCGGTGGACGAAGCGATGGTGGCCCTCGCGCCCTCCATGCCCTCCATGTGCTTGGCGAGCAGCGTCACCGCTGTGCCATCGGTCAGGCGCTCGTCGCCGGCATCCTCGATTTCTTCCTGCACGACCCACTTGTGGTCCGTGACGGGGTCGCCGCCACCTGCGTTAGTGTAGTTCACGGAGTACGTGTACGTGTCGAATGCGCCGGAGATCGTCGCTGTCGCACCGTCCATGCCTTCCATGTGGTCGGCCGTGAGCTGTACCTCTGTGCCGACCGGGTATGTGGGGTCACTGGCTTCGGCGATACCCTCGGGTGCCGGTCCGCCGTCCATCGGGTGCTCCATCGAGTGATCCATTTCCTCATCTCCGCTTTCTGCATTGTCGCCGCCGTGGCCCTGCTCCTCAGTAGCCGAAGGGTCGGTCTGCTGGTCTTCGTCTGCTCCGCTGCTGCAACCGGCGAGCACGAGTGTCACTCCGAGCACTCCTGCTGCCAGCCCTGCTCGCAGTCTCCTCTGCATGTCAGCTCCTTTCATCATGACACCTACCCTATACCCCCCAGGGGTACTAGTCAAGGATTGCGCGTTGTACCGGCGTGAATCGATCGAATTGTCCTTCTCAGAGGGACTGCTCATGTTGGATGGGCAATGCGGCGATGAGGGGATGGTCGAAGCCCGCCGGTCCGATCTTCGCGGCTCCACCGGGAGAACCAAATTCGTCGAAGAACTCGACGTTGGCCTTGTAGTAGTCAGACCATTCGTCGGGCAGGTCGTCTTCGTAGTAGATGGCCTCGACGGGACAAACCGGTTCGCAGGCTCCGCAGTCAACGCATTCGTCGGGATGGATGTAGAGCGAGCGTTCGCCCTCGTAGATGCAGTCGACAGGACATTCGTCGATGCAGGCGCGGTCCTTGACGTCCGCGCAGGGAAGCGCGATCGCATAGGTCATGGCTGCTCTTCTTGGTCGGGTGCGGTTCGGCGGCGAGAGTCGGTGGGGAGTTCGGAGAAGTCGTCAGTCTCTGCCGGATCTGCGGCCGGCTAAGGAATGCGCAGGCGTAGGACGGTGGCTGCAAGGCTGAGGGCGATGATGATCGCACCGAGGACTGTCATCGTTCCTGACAGGGTGAGTACCGGCACGAGCAACCCGGCGACGATGGTGGGCACGCCGAATGCCAGGTAGGCGACCGTGTAGATCACAGCCATCACGGCGGCGCGTTCCGACGATGCCGTGTGGGGCATGAGTGTGCGCAGCACCCCGAGGAACGCTGTGCCGAACCCGGAACCGACGATCGCGACCGACACGACGTAGGCCGGGTAGGAACCGAGTGCGAGGGCGACGATGCTCGCTGCGGTGCCGAATGCCAGGGCGCTGGTCGCATACAGGCTGATGGTGCGGGCGGAACGCCGCTGCAGGACGGACGAGGCGGTGATTCCGGAGATCGCCAGTGCGAAGATGACGATGCCCGCGTGGGTGTGCGTGGAGCCCCCGAGCTCACTGCCGACGAGGCCGGCTCCGAGCGCGAGGAAGAGTCCGTTGGTCGCCCACCCGGCGATAATCGCGGGCACACCGGCGGTGAACATGCGGCGCAGGTGCAGTGGCACCATAAACCGCGGGCGGAGGTCGCCACGTCGTATCCGGGTCTTGGGGACCAGTTCCGGTGTGCTCCACACCGTCGCTGCCACGGTGAGGAAGGCGAGCACGAGCGGGCCGAAGACCGCAGTTGTCGGTTCGGGGGTGAGATCGAGGAGCAGCGCAGCACCGAGTGCCCCGGTCCCGAGACCGATCATCGGCCCGATCGTGTTCCACAGGGCTGCGATGTTCGGATGCGACGGCGGCTCGAAGTCGATCATCATCGCCGACAGGGCCGGGATGAGCAGACCCGCTGCGAGTCCTTGCAGAGCGCGGGCGACCAGGAGTGTCGCGAGGCTGTCGGCGAACCAGAACATGGCCAGGCTGAGTGCCAGCGCCAGGGAACCGGCGGTTACGACCGGACGTCGGCCGATGTGATCGGAGAGCGGTCCGAGGTAGAGCAGCGCGGCCAGGAGGGTGAAGGTGTAGACCGCGAATACGAGTGTGGTGGCGACGGGGACGAGTCCGAGCTGTTCTGCGATCTGGGGGTAGAACAACGACGGCGCGCTGGCAGCCGCCATCATGAGAATGGTCGCTGCCATCGCGAGCGCGAAACCCCGCCGCGGGATCTGCCTCGTATAGTCGCCCGCCATCGTCTATGCCTGCAGGCCGTGGAGCTGCTGACCCCACTGGTAGACGGTGCCGACCGCGTCGATGCCGGTGACGCCGACGACGGTGCCGTCGGTCTCGTGGCGCACGATGAACTCCTCGCCGGCTTCCACCTGGGCGTCTGCACCAGCGGTGTACCCGACTCCGGAGATCATCTGACCGTAGACCAGCGCCATGTAGGGGCTGCGCGGCAGGTAGGTGCCCGGATCGTCGCTGATGTCGAGGTCGTGCAGTGCGGCCTGTGCGGCGTGCGTGCCCTGCGCGGCGGCGTCTTCCCAATGGTCGATGCGCCAGACGCCCAGTGCTTCGTCGTGATGCGTAGCTACACCTCCGGCGGCGTAGACGTGGTCTGCTGCGGCACGGAGGCGATCATCGACGTCGATGCCGTTCGTCCACGGCGACGGGGCTGCGGGCGTCGTGCCGAGCGCAACGAGGAGTAAGTCGGCCACGATGCGTTGATCGTCGTCGAGGGTGATGGCAACACCGGATTCTGTTTCGTCGACATGCTGGAGAGTGCGACCGAATCGAGTCTGCACCTTGGCGGCATGGTCAGCGGCGAGGCGCTCAGCCACCGGCGCCCCAAACGCTCCGATGCCGGGAACAGAACTGCGAGAGACCAGCATGACCATGTGTCCGTCGGCTTGCAGCGACGAAGCGGTCTCGGCTGCGATGATTCCGCCGCCATAGATCGTCACTCGCGCCGGCCGTGCCAGGCTGGTCAGCAGATCGCGGATACCCATGGCATCTTCCAAGGAGTGCAGAGCAGTGACCCGGCCTTGTCCGACGTCGTCGCCTTCGAGTACACCCGCGGGCAGAGAGCGGGGCACGCTCCCTGTCGCGACAATGAGCGCGTCGTAGGAGACCTGCGCGCCGGAGGTCAGTTGGACCCGCTTCGCCGTAGTATCGACATCGAGCACGGTGTCGGCGATGACCTCAATCTGAGGTAGCGGGAGCTTGATCATCTCCGGCGGGGTCGGGCCGAACGCGATTCCTTTGATGAGCATTCGCGTGTAAGGCGTCTCCCCGGTGCGGGTCACCATCGTCACCCGGACGTCGTCACGTGTGGCGAGAGTGCGGGCGGCTGCGGCTCCGGCTGCTCCTGAACCGAGGATGAGGACGTGTTGTGTGGTCATAGGGAAACTCCTGGGCTGCAGGTCGTGATCGATTTGGTGTGCGGGCGTCAGGAGCGAACGAGACGGGCGATGGCCTCGGATGCCTCGCCGAGCCTCTGCTCGCTGACTGGTCCACCGGCGAGGGCGGCGTCGAGGACGCAATGCTTGAGGTGATCGTCGAGCAGTCCGAGGGCGACGTTTTCGAGTGCCCTGGTGGCTGCGGAGATCTGGGTGAAGATGTCGATGCAGTAGCGGTCCTCATCGATCATCCGATCGATGCCGCGGATTTGGCCTTCGAGGCGCCGCAGGCGATTGCGGTACGTCGCCTTGTCGCTGATGTATCCGTGGACGGACGGATCGCCGTCGCCTCCCGCCGGGCAGGTGTCGATGTGAGGTTCGGTCATTGAGGTCGGGGTGGTCATGTCGGTTCGCTCCGATCAGGTGCCGGGGTGCCGCAGCGGTGCCGCGGCACCCCGGCACGCTGGTGGATTACGCCATGTTGGCGGCGTATTTGGCGGGGTCCGAATCAAATGCGGGGCCGCAGCCGGCGCAGCAGAAGTAGTAGCGCTCGCCCTTGAAGTCGCGGTAGAGGCCGGCGGCCTCGGCGGTCTTCTTGCTGACCGGGGTGCCGACCATGACCGGGCAGGTGGTCATGTCATCGGCGCCCCCGCCGAGCAGGTTCTCGCGTCCACCGTTCTCGGCGGCGGGGTTAGTCTCGTTCGTGCTACAGCAGTTGCTCATTTTCTGGTGTTCCTTCTGTATCGGATTCGTATGGATGGGTGGGTTCTGTATCGGATTGGTATGGATGGGTGGGTTCTCGTTCGTCACTTCGTGGCGACGCTCTTGAACCCGCGCAGGCGGAGGCTGTTGCCGACGACGAAGACGCTGGAGAACGCCATCGCCGCGCCTGCGAGCATGGGGTTGAGCATGCCCAGCGCTGCGACTGGGATCGCGGCGGTGTTATAGGCGAATGCCCAGAACAGGTTGGTCTTGATCGTCGAAAGTGTCTTCCGAGACAGACGGATCGCGTCGACCGCGGCCCGCAGGTCGCCGCGGACCAGGGTGATGTCGGAGGCCTCGATCGCGACGTCCGTGCCGGTGCCCATCGCCAGGCCCAGATCGGCCTGCGCGAGCGCGGGGGCGTCGTTGACGCCGTCGCCGACCATCGCGACGATCTTGCCCTCGCCCTGGAGACGGGTGACGACGTCGACCTTGTCCTTGGGCAGCACCTCGGCGATGACCTCCTCGATGCCGACCTCGGCGGCGATCTGGCGGGCCACGGCCTCATTGTCACCGGTGAGCAGCACCGGGGTCAGGCCGATCTCCTTGAGCCCGCGGATCGCCTCCGCGCTCGTGGGCTTGACGGTGTCGGCGACGACGAGGATGCCGCGCGCAGCACCGTCCCAGCCGATCGCGACGACCGTCTTGCCTTCACCCTCAGCTTGAGCCTTCGCCCGTGCGACCTCCGGAGAGAGCTTCTGTGACCAGTCGGCCAGCAGCGACTCGCGTCCGACGACGACCGGGGTGCCCTCGACGATGCCCTGCACGCCCTTGCCTTCAACATTGGCGAAGTCCTCGGGCGTGGGCAACTGGCCGACTTCCTGGGTGGCGCCCTTGGCGATCGCCTGCGCGATCGGGTGCTCCGAGGAGTCCTCCAACGCACCCGCGAAGCGCAGCAGCTCGGCACGGTCCACACCGGATTCGGTGATCACATCTGTCAGGGTCATCTTGCCGCTGGTGACGGTACCGGTCTTGTCGAGCACGACGGTATCGACCTTGCGGGTGGACTCCAGCACCTCTGGGCCCTTGATGAGGATGCCCATCTGCGCCCCGCGGCCGGTGCCGACCAGCAGCGCGGTCGGAGTCGCGAGTCCCAGCGCGCAGGGGCAGGCGATAACGAGCACGGCGACCGCTGCGGTGAACGCGGCGGCGACGGGGAATCCGGCTCCCAGCCAGGCGCCGAGGGTGATGAACGCGACGACGATGACGATCGGCACGAACACGCCGGAGATCGTGTCAGCCAGACGCTGCACCTCGGCCTTGCCAGTCTGCGCATCCTCGACGAGCTTCGCCATCTGCGCAAGCTGCGTGTCCGAACCGACACGGGTCGCCCGCACGACAAGGCGGCCGCCCGCGTTGACGGTGGCACCGGTGACCGAGTCGCCCTCGCGGACCTCGACCGGTACGGACTCGCCGGTGAGCATGGAGGCGTCCACCGCGGAGGAGCCGGAGACCACGATGCCGTCGGTGGCGATCTTCTCACCCGGACGAACGATGAACTCGTCGCCGACCTGGAGGTCAGAGGTGGGGATCTTCACCTCAACGCCGTCGCGGAGCACGGCGACTTCCTTCGCGCCGAGCTCCAGGAGGGCGCGCAGCGCGGCCCCGGCCTGGCGTTTGGAGCGCTTCTCGAAGTAGCGGCCGGCGAGGATGAACATCGTCACGCCCGCGCCAACTTCGAGATAGATGTTCGCCGCGCCATCCGAGGGAGCGATCGTGAACTCGAACGGGTGCGTCATCCCGGGTGTGCCAGCGGTTCCGAAGAATAGTGCGTAGACGGACCACAGCAGTGCGACCGAGGTGCCCATCGAGATGAGTGTGTCCATCGTCGCGGTACCGTGCTTGAGGTTCGTCCATGCGGCCTTATGGAACGGCCAGGCTGCCCAGATGATCACCGGGGCGGCAAGCGCGAGTGAGGCCCACTGCCAATATACGAACTGCAGTGCGGGGATCATGGCCATGGCGATCACGGGAACCGTGAGCACAATGGCGCCGACTAGCCGATGGCGCAGCGAGGTGAGCTCAGTGTCTTCCTCCTCCCCGGCCTCGGTCTCCGACGTGTTCGCCGTGGTGCCCTTGGGCTTGGGCAGCGCAGCCGTGTAGCCGGTCTTCTCGACCGGCGACCAGCAGGCCCGGATCGTAGCCGGCAGGCACGGTGACCTTGGCCTTCTCGGTGGCGTAGTTGACCGTGGCCGCGACGCCCTCGAGCTTGTTCAGCTTCTTCTCGATCCGGTTCGCACAGGAGGCGCAGGTCATCCCGCCGATCTCCAGCTCGATGTCCGGCCCACCGATGGGGGGCGCTAATGTACTCATCCTCTTCCTTCTCTCTTCATCTCTCGTGCGACGCCAGGCCCTGCGGGTCAGTGGCCGCCGGTATGCGAATCGTCTGTCTGCGAGCCGTCACCATGCTCGGCGTCGATCACGAACTCGGCGGTGTGCACCTGCCCATCGACCTGGAAGTCCAGGTAGAGCAGGTAACGGTCGGCGGTCGGGGCCTCCGCTGCGAATCCGATCTCGGGTCCGGCCGTGTCCCTGGCCTGGGGCTCGTCGCCCTCGGCGTGGACGTGCAAGTAGGCGAGGTCGCCTTCGCGCAGCGCCACCAGGTGGCCAAACGCGCCCAGGTAGGGCTCCAGCGTGGTCACCGGCTGACCGTCGCGCTCGACCGAGATGGTGAGCTCGCTTGAGGTGCCGGCGGTAAGGTCGCCATTCAGGGAGACGGTGTATCCGTCGACCTCGTCGGTGGTCTGTGACTCGGTCTCAACAGGGGCGAAGTCGCCCGCCACCTCGACGGCGCGAGTCAGGGTGATCCCTTCGGCTCCCTCGCCCTCGGGTGTGAAGTCGGCGTACACGCGGTAGGTGCCCGCCTCGTCCCAGGTCCACGGCACCGACCAAGTGCCTGTGCTCGTGTCAAGCTCGGGGTGCACGTGCTGGAAACCAGTACCATCGGTGCGAACGGCGATCAGATGCAGGTCCTTCTCGTGCGCGGTAGTGTACTCGGTCACCGCTTCGCCGGACTCGTCGAGGATCTGGAAACTCAGGTCTCCATCCTCGCCTGCAGCCGTGGGAGCCTGGACTGGGGAAAGTACGAAGCCGTCCGCGCTTGCGGAGACCCCGTTCAGAGTGGGCTCCGCAGTTTCTTGCGCAGCGCCGCCGTGTCCTTCACCGTGTGTGTTCACGTCACTTCCTTCTGCCCATGCTGCTACGAAGCTGTCAGGAATGACGGCGCCGGCAAGGCCGAAGGCCCCGCCGAACGCCACCACCAGCCCGGCCCCGTAGAGCGCAAGCCGTCCTCCGGCCTTCATCAGACACGCACCGCCGAGTAGCCGGCCTCCTCGACCGCCGCGAGGACCTTGGCATCGTCAATCTCGCCCTCGGCGGTGACGTTAAGCTTGCCGGTCTGCGCGCTGACCTGGATGTCCTGGACGCCGGGGATCTCACCGACTTCCTCGCGGACCGACATCTCGCAGTGCCCGCAGGTCATGCCCGTCACCTGGTAATTGTTCGAAGCCATTATGTATCCTCCTTGTGTCTCTGTAGTACCCCTACCGGGTACCTGTACAAGTCAACAGTATACCCCTGGCAGGTATTCCGCAAGAAGGGGGTGGTCGTATGAGCCACATCGCACGCGTGCTGCAGACGATGGCTGGAGCGTCCGACATGCGCCTCGTGGCGAAACGATGCTGCGGGGCGACCCGCTGGACGGTGTCGCTGCGCGTCGGAGAGTAGTGGTCCCGGTCTAATGAGAACCGTGGACTTCCTTGCCACGTCGGCGAAGGCAGTGACGACCGGTACGGGCCGGACACCACCAAACACCGATCAGTCGCTGGTGCTCATGGTACGAAGCCGGCCATGTCAACTGGATTCGCAGGCGTTCGAGATTGGTGAGTGGAACAGACGAATCCCAGCTGGAGTGCTCAGTTACGCCGGAGACAGTTAGCAGCCCCTGTGCAGGCATTAGTCAGGAAAAATAACCCCTCACAGGTTGCTGGCACTGACGCTTTTAAAAACAAAGGGTTCGGCGCACTCGTGCAGGCGGCCCGGGAGTCTCAGGAAGTCTTCGAAACCATCACGGCAGATCCAGGCAACCTCAATAAGTTCCTGGAGGTGCTAGCGCACATGATTGTCGCCGCCAAGGACGAGCAGCAGTCAAAGTAATCATCACGATAGGCACCCTGTATTAGTGATTACCGGTAGGGGTGCCCTCATCTAGTAGTTACGTGGCGAGAACGGATGATTACCGTAGGAGTTGCACTCTTAGTACTCTGAAGTGTTCGTATTCGATTGACTCAGAAATCATTAACGAGTTCTAGCCCTGCCTGAGGGGCGAGAGGCAGGGCTAGAACTTATACATAGTGGCCGTTCGGGGGGAAGCAGCCTATAACCATTGTGCGGAGCTTCGACAAAAGTCACAAGGGATTGTTCACTCCAGTGAGCATTGGCAGTGAGGAAGAAAGTACTGGGGTTTATCTATGTGGTTTCTCTTTAAAGGCTCTTTGGTTATCTGTAGTCCTGGAGGCTGTGGTGCTTGGAGTAGTCCTGGTTGCCTCGGTGACAACCAAGCCTTTGATTTGGACGGCAGTACACATGAGTACCGCTAACCCCTATGATCCATAGTCGATGTCTTGTATCTATGCAGGATACTCTGCGGTTTTAGCATTTGTTGCAATATATTTCAAACACTGTTACTGCAGGTAAAACATATCTTTATGTGTGTCTCGCACAAAATGACAGTCATGTGTTTTACAGTTGAGAGATACTAAAGACGAAAGAAGGCCACTCGGCGGCAACCAAGTGACCTTCGCTTATCACCCAGTAGTAGCTGGGGGAAAGCATGTGCATGATTCTATCTAATGATTCCTCTCCGGGCACTTTGACCGGTGCGCGTGTTGGTACGCCATCTAGAGTGCGCCAGGATTGCGCAGGTCTAGATGATACTCCGGCAAGTCAGCTTGACCGGGAAAAACTTCTCCAGCATCTTGGGCGTGATGCGCTACACGGTTCTATCAGCCGTGACTTTCAAAGTGCTTACCGTGTCGTGGTAGATGAAGAAACCGGTAAGAAGCGCAGCGTTCCGAGACTTTATCGCACTGATTCGGAGAAACTCGGTCGATGTGAATACGTCATGCTGACGAATAAGCAATATTCTGCGGTTATGGTTATTGATGTTGACCAGCCCGGAGAATCTGGAGGCCATCCAGTTCATCTCAATGCTTATGTTAAAAGCGTTATCTTCGCCCTTGTCCAGCGAGGCATTGGGCCAGCATGGGCCGGGATTAATCCGCTAAGTGGTAAAGCTCAGTTTATTTGGCTGATTGACCCGGTGTATACCGGCAAAAATAAGCATTCCAGCAATATGGAGCTGCTAAAAGCTACGAGCCAGGAGTTAGGCGCTCTTCTCGCACATGACCCGCACTTTGCGCACCGTTTTAGTCGTAGTCCTTTTTATACTGGTAAGTCAGTAGAGGCATATCGCTGGTATCACCAACACGATCGCGTCATTCGCCTCCAGGACTTTCTAAGGCAGGTGCGTGAGATGGCTGGACACCCTCAGTACGGTAAAAACATGCGTCAGCAATTTAGCTCTGGTCGTGAACTCATCAATGCAGTGAAGGCTCGTCGAGAAGAAGCCCAAGCCTTCAAAGCTCTTGCAGAAGATGTTGAAAACGAAATAGGCGCAGGACTTGATCAATATGACCCAGAACTGATCGACGGCGTCCGTGTCCTTTGGATTAGTCAAGGGTGCGCGGCCCGTGATGAAACGGCGTTCCGCCATGCTTTAAAGACCGGACACCGGCTCCGTGCTGCTGGACAACGCCTCACCGATGCGGCCATCATCGATGCCTATGAGCATGCGCTACAACACGCGCAGACGACACTCCTGGTGCAACCTTCTAGCCCCCGATGACTTCGAAGCACTCACATCAGCTACACTGACCCAAGCAGCATAGATAACCCCCGACGTGTCCACTTTCCGGGGGTCAGGCCCCTGTCGAGGTCGGTCCGGTGGGGTTTACCGGGAAGAACGTTGGCGATAACCCCGCCGAGTGGGTAGCTAGTAACGAGGGACGCTGGTTCTACGGTGGTGCAGAGATTTTGAAGCCGGGCGACGAGAAGCTGCCTAAGGTGACGCTGAAGCTCAAGGCGACTGGTGAGCCTGGCTCTACCGTACAACCATCCATCCGGAAGACGGATGCTACAACGCTCAACCCCGACGCATTCGTACAGGGCTTGGTCCAGGGGAGCACGAAGGTGTTTTTCTCAGAGAAAAACATCAACGCGTTGGTTCGCTGCGGTCTCTCTGAGGATTACACCGCCCCTGGCGGTAAGAAAGCAGCTGCAACTCCGTTTCCGGCTGTAAAGATCGTTGAAAAAGAGGAGTCGACTGAAGAACAGTCGGTTCCGGTCTCCCCTACAACCCAGGAATCGTCTGCACCGGTGACGTCTGAGGAGGAGAAGTTGACTCCGAAAACGACAACGTCCGCTTCGGAGGAGGCCGAGCCGACGACACCAACCGATGCTTCGGCGACGTCTGAAACGAACGACGAGGAGTCGAGCACTACTTCGACCACGTCCGAGAAGGACGACAAGGAATCCAGCAAGCCGGCTGAGCCGACTGATAAGCAGGACGAGAAGCCGACGACGACGACCACCGAACAGGCTGAGCCGACTGACGAGCAGAGCGAGAAGCCAACGACTACTACCTTGACGACGTCTGAAACGAACGACGAGGAGTCGAGCACTACTTCGACCACGTCCGAGAAGGACGACAAGGAATCCAGCAAG